>CP098402.1:1205863-1507329 GCA_025916675.1 Phycisphaera sp. | reverse complement strand
GCGATGACGGGCGGGACGGTGAGCCCGGGGCTTGGGCAGACGCTGGAGCTGATTGGAAAACAGGCATCGCTCGAACGTGTCGGGCGATGCCTGTCGCAGTTCGCGGGGGTGAGCGGGGCTTAGCCCTGAACGATCCCCTTGCTCTCCAGGAAGCTCAGCACTTCCTGCACGCATTCGTCGATCGAGCGGCCCTCGGTCTTGAGGACCAGCTCGGCCTTGGGCGGGGCCTCGTAGGGGTCGTCGATGCCGGTGAAGCCCTTGATCTCGCCCGCGCGGGCCTTCTTGTAGAGGCCCTTGGGGTCGCGCTTCTCGCACTCTTCGAGGGGCGTGTCGACGAAGACCTCGATGAAGGGGAGCTTCGACTCGTCGTGCATGGTGCGGCAGAGGTCGCGGTCCTTCACGTAGGGGCTGATGAAGCTGGTCAGGCTGACGACGCCGGCGTCGGCGAAGAGCTTGCTGACCTCGCCGATGCGGCGGATGTTCTCGGTGCGGTCCTCGGCGCTGAAGCCCAGGTTCTTGTTCAGGCCGTGGCGGACGTTGTCGCCGTCCAGGCGGTAGCTGTTGACGCCCTTCTTGACCAGGACCTGCTCGACGGCGCTGGCGATGGTGCTCTTGCCCGAGCCGCTGAGGCCGGTGAACCAGACGGTGGCGCCCTTGGCCTTGAGTGCGTTCCAGCGTTCGTCGCGGGCGAGGTCGCCCTCGTGCCAGTGGATGTTGGTCGCCTTGACCTGTTCTGTCTGGGTCATTCCGCCTCCTGTTCGGGTTATGATCGCCCGTAAAGCCCGGTATTTGCTTCGTGGGGAGGGGATCGTAGACGGGCAGCGGCCAGCAAACCGATAGGCTGACCGCCATGACCGCGAGTGCTGACAGCCCGAACGCCCGATCCGGCCCGCCCACCCCGATCAGGGTGTGCATCCAGCAGCCGGCGCTCCCGGCGTATCGGGTGCCGGTGTTCGCGGAGCTGGCCCGCCGGCCGGGCCTCTCGGTGGAGGTGCTGTATTACGAGCAGGCCAAGCTGCCCAACGTCGAGGCGCAGGGGTTCACGGCTCGGCCGGTGGCGATGCGTCGGCTGTTGCGCCGCCCGCGTGAGGTGCGGTGGGTGCCGGCGCAGTTCGAAGCCGCGGATCCGGCGCGTGCGGACGTTGCGGTGTTCGAGCACAACTCGGGCGTGCTGAGCCTGATCCCCGCGATGCGGCGTGCGAAGCGCAACGGGGTGGGCGTCGTGCTGTGGGGGCACGGGTACTCGGTGCGCGAGACGGGGTGGTCTCGCCGGCTGCGCAACTGGTTTGGGCGGCAGGCCGACGCGGTGCTGCTGTACAACCACGAGGCCCGCGAGCGGTTGATCGACGAGGGCATGGATCCCAAGCGGCTGTTCGTGGCGCTCAACAGCCTGGATCAGGAGCCCATCCAGCGTGCCCGCGAGCGATGGCTGGCCGACCCCGAAGGGCTGGCGCGGTTCCGTGCCGAGCAGAAGCTGGACGGGCCGGTGGTGCTGTTCGTGTCTCGGCTGTACGCCCAGAACCGGATGGACCTGCTGCTGCACGCGGCGGCGAGATTGAAGGACAGCCATCCGGACCTGATCGTGGCCATCGTGGGCGACGGGGCCGAGCGTGAGAACCTGGAGGCGCTGGCCCAACGCCTGGGCATCGCCGACCGGGTGCGCATGCCCGGGGCGGTGTACGGCCAGGAGGAGCTGGCGCCGTGGTTCCTGTCGTCGCGGGTGTTCTGCTATCCCAGATTCATCGGCCTGAGCGTGCTGCACGCGTTTGGGTATGGCTTGCCCGTGGTGACCAACCAGGACATGTGGTCGCACCCGCCCGAGGCGCAGTCGATCGTGCACGGGGAGAACGGGCTGCTGGTCGACCCGGGCGAGCCGGGCTCGCTGGCCGAGGCGATCGCCCGGCTGGTGGACGACGAGGCTCTGGCCCGGCGGCTGGGCGAGTCGGGCCGGCAGACGGTGCTGGAGCGGTACACGATTGCCGGGATGGTCGACGGGCACGAGGCCGCCATCCGGTTTGCCCGCGAGAAAGCGCTCCAGCGCGCACAAAATCGCTGAGATATCCCCGGCCAAACCCCCAAAAAGGTTGCTCCCATCCAACATCTGTCATAACGTCCCCTTCCCCCGGATTGGCCGATTCCGCGCCCCGGGCAACAGGAGGATGCGATGCCCGCGACGATGACCCAAAAGAAGTCCCTGATCGAGGCCCACGGCGGTACCTTGGTCGACCAGGTGGCCACCGGAGCCCGGAAGGACGAGTTGATCAAGGAGGCCGCGGGGCTCACCCGCGTCGACCTCTCGATGAAGCAGTCGTGCGACGTCGAGATGATCGGCATGGGCGCGTTCAGCCCGCTGGACGGCTTCATGGGCTCGGCCGACGTCAAGGGCGTCATCGAGGACATGCGCCTGAGCAATGGCAGCCGCTGGCCCATCCCCATCACGCTGAGCGTTGACGCCACGAAGGCTCCCAAGGAGGGCGAGCGCGTTGCGCTGCACGCCCCCAACGGCACGCTCCAAGCCGTGATGACTGTCGAGGAGGTCTTCCCGCACGACCGCGAGGCCGAATCGACCATCTTCTTCAACAGCCCCAGCGACGACGACGGCAAGCACCCCGGCGCTGAGGCCGTGAAGGCCGAGGGCGACACCTGCCTGGCCGGCCCGATCGAGGTCGTGACCGCTTGCGTCGATCCCGATGGTCCCGAGGCGTTCCTGGACAAGCGGCTGACGCCCGCCCAGACGCGTGAGGCGTTCGAGAAGAAGGGCTGGACCACCGTTAGCGCCTTCCAGACGCGTAACCCCATCCACCGCGCCCACGAGTACCTGTGCAAGTGCGCCCAGGAGATCACCGACGGCCTGCTCATCCACCCGCTGGTGGGCGAGACCAAGCCCGGCGACATCCCCGCCGACGTGCGCATGGACTGCTACGAGGTCTTGGTTGACGAGTACTTCAACAAGGACCGCACGATGATCACGGTAATGCCCGCCGCGATGCGGTACGCCGGCCCGCGTGAGGCCATCCTGCACGCCATCGTCCGCCAGAACTACGGCTGCTCGCACTTCATCGTTGGTCGCGATCACGCGGGCGTGGGCAGCTACTACGGCACCTACGACGCGCAGACCAAGGTGGATGAAGTCACGACCGGCGCCGAGGGCGACCTGAAGATCACGCCGCTGAAGTTCGAGCACGCCGCGTGGAGCCACAAGGCCCAGGGCATGGTCAGCGGCAAGACCTTCCCCAAGATCGAGGGCGACCAGGTCTTCCTCAGCGGCACCAAGGTCCGCGACATGCTGGCCAATGGCGAGCGTCCGCCGAAGGAGTTCAGCCGGCCCGAGGTTGCGGATGTGCTGATCAAGTGGGCGACGAGCTGAGGCTTGTGACAGGTTGAGAGCGCCATCTGAATGCAGAGGGCCCGGGCGAGAGTCCGGGTTTTTTGGGCGCGCTTCGGATTCGATTCTTGCGCGGCCAGGGGGTGGGTTGGGGCGCGCAGCATACGAATCGAGTGGGCTCTCGGACGCCTGAAGCCGCGACGAATCGTGTTTCGCGACACGATATTTCGTTCATAGGGGTAAAACGCAAGATCATCCGTCTCATCCCTCGCGGGGCGTCACACATTCCGTTCGCATCGTCGTACACCGCGGGTTCTTCGCATCTATGCGCTCGGCAAACGGCGTCTGAATACCACACAACCCGCAAGGGAGTGTCGCCGCGGGCGTGGGCATGTCGCGATGGACACAGCCTGCGCCGAGGTGTGGGTTGTGCTGTAATTTCGCGTAGGTCGTGACTGTCGTTGTGGCGGTTTCCCTTTTATGCGGGTACCCGCGCTGTGCGGGGCGTTCACAGTTCTACGGGAGTTGCGTCATGCACACGATGTTGGCCGCGTCCGAGACATCGATGGCCCTGAATGCGGGGCTGTCGGTCGAGGGCATCACGATGTATCTGTTCTGGATCGGCACCGTCGCCATGGGTGCCGGTACCGCGTACTTCTGGCTCATGGCCGGCAGCGTGCCCAAGGCATACCGCTCTGTCATGATTGTTGCGGGCATCATCTGTGCGGTGGCCTGCTTCCACTACTTCCGCATGTCGGGCATCTATATCGAGCAGGTTGCCTTATTGTTTGACGCCGACGGCACGCGGATCGAGGGCGCTGAGATCGGCAAGTTCCCCACGGCCTACCGCTACATCGACTGGTTGATCACCGTACCCCTGCTCGTGCTGGAGATCCCGCTGTTGCTCAGGCTCAAGGGCCGCGGCGGCAATCTGTTCGCGACGCTGGTTGGCGCTAGCATCGTCATGCTCGTCTTCGCCTGGATCGCCGAGGAGTCGGCGACTGGCAGCGGTGCGTGGTGGATCAACTACCTCATCTCGTGCGCTGCGTGGCTGTACATCGTCTTCGTGCTGTTCACCAAGGTGTCCGGTGAGATGGCAAACTCGCCGCCGAGCATCCAGAAGTCGCTGAAGATCCTGCGGCTGTTCATCCTCGTCGGCTGGACCATCTACCCCGTCGGCTTCCTGATGGCCCTGATGGGCCCACAGGGCGAGTCGATCCGCGAGATCTGCTACAACGTCGCGGACGTGATCAACAAGGTCTTCTTCGGCCTGGTGTGCTACCAGGGCGTGAAGGTCCTTGCCGAGTCGGATGATCACGGTGCGTGAACGGTCTGCCGTCGGCGCTCGCCCGTGCGGGCGATGCGTTTGAGTATCTTGTCTTCGTAGAAGGTACCTTGTGATCCAAGCCCTGACCCAGCCACGTGTCCACACCCCGGCGGCAGCGTCCCCCTCGCTGCGCCTGTCGGACGCGTCGCTGGGTCGGGGTGTTCTTCTGTATGCGTCGTGTGCGCTCACGCTGTGGGTGGTGCAGGGCGCGGTCGCGAGCGGTGGTCTGTCGACATCCGTATCCACCCCGGGTAGCGTGGCGGGGAGCGCGCTGCCCGGTGCGTGGATCTGGGTCGTCGCACTCTTCGTCGTCGGCATGCCGCATGGCGCCTACGACCTCGCGGAACTGGCCCGTCGGTCGGGCTCCTTCCGCGGGACGCTCATGCGGTTCTTGCTGTACACGGCCGTCATGCTCTTGAGCACGATGGCGTTCTTTGCGGCACCGGCGTTCACGCTGGTGGCCTTCCTGCTGCTGACTATGGTGCACTTTGGCCGCTCCGACAGCGTGCACACGCGCGGGGCGATCGGGAGCGGCACCACTCCAACGCTGCTGGATCGTCTGCCCGGGTACGCCCACGGCGCGGTGGTGATCGCGGCGCCGTTCCTGTTCCAGCCCGTGGCAAGCTGGGCCCCGTTCGTTGAGATGGCGGCGGTGCTCGGGGCCGATGCGTCGCTGCAGGCGCAGGCGATGTCGGTCGCCGGCGGGGCGCTGGTGATCGCGGGGCTGGGTGTGATCGTGCCGGCCGCGGTTCGGCTCTGGCAGCGCGGTGCGCATGGGGCCGCGGTTGAGTCGGTGGTCATCCCTGCCGTGGCGCTGCTCGCGTCGGCCGTGCTGCCGCCGTTGCTTGCCATCGGCGTCTACTTCATGTGCGTGCACGCGATGCTGCACTGCCTGCGTGTTGGCGATCGTGGCGACGGCCCCGTCCGCGCTGTGATCCGAGCTCACCGGCTGTCGGTACCGCTGCTGCTGCCGTCGATCGTGATCATCGTGGCGCTGGCGGTGCCCTTCGGCGAGCTGGGCTGGGTGCCCGCACTGGCGGTGTCGTTCATCCTGTTCTGCGTGTTCGCGACGCTGCCTCACCATCTGCTGTGGTTTGGGACGCGTGGACGCGAACGGGCCGCGACCTACTCGAACGCATGATCGCGACAGCTATCCGCCGGGCGTTGGCGTGAGCAGGGTGTCTCCATCCTCGAGCTGCTGTTCGATGGGTCCTTGTCGGCCATCGGGTTTGGTTTCGCGTATGGGCGTATACCGGACTTCGGGACTGCTGAGCGTAAGGGTCTTTGGCGGCTGCTGTTGTTGCCCGAGCTCGTGCCTCTCTTGGAGCTCGATGAAGACCATCACGGCGCCGAGGGCGACCTGAAGATCACCCCGCTGAAGTTCGAGCACGCCGCGTGGAGCCACAAGGCCCAGGGCATGGTCAGCGGCAAGACGTTCCCCAAGATCGAGGGCGACCAGGTCTTCCTCAGCGGCACCAAGGTCCGCGACATGCTGGCCAACGGCGAGCGCCCGCCGAAGGAGTTCAGCCGGCCGGAGGTTGCGGATGTTTTGATCAAGTGGGCGACGAAGAAGTAAGATTGGTTGCCAGCGAGCAATGAGACAGGCCCCCGGGTGTTCGCTCGGGGGCTTGCTTCGTTTTGGGGTCGGTGCGCGTGATGTTCATCGCGGGTGCCGGGCCTTCAGGAGTTCTTCCTGCTTGCGAGCGCGTTCGTATTCCTCGACCTGCACATACACCACGTAGCCGAGGCCGCCAAGCAACACGATCAGGAGCCCCCAGAAGCACGCCATCCTCGCGATCTTCCCCCGCCGATGCCGACGCTCGGCCTGCTCGGCAAAGACCGCGTACGTGTCGCTGCCGCACTCGGGGCACCGGGTGTGGTCGATGGACCGCAGGTCGTACTTGCACTTGGGGCAGTTCACGGGTGAAGGGTGGGGGCGCGGATTCGATTCCTGCAGCGCCCGGGGTTGGGGTGGCCGGTGGACTAGTACGATCCGACGAAGCCCGGGCGTGAGCCGGGGCTTTTCGTTTCGGCTACGGGCCAACCCAGCCTTGGGCGGTAGCCGAAACGAAACTGGTTACCGAGCGAAACGGGGCCGGTCACTCGTTCGATGTTTCATCCTGTCGCACCCTCGCCAACGCTCGATCCAATTCCTCCACCGCGTAGATCGACTTGGCCCCTTCGGACATCAGCTTCTTGTACATCGCCACCGCGTCCTCCGACTCTGGAAAGGCCCACTCGCGCAAGTAGGCGACGCCGAGCCTGTACCAGCAGTCTGCGAAGAGCCTCTGCGTCCATTCCTTACTCTCCCAGCAGGGGTTGTCGCGAATCTCCCACTCGGGCGTCTCCAGGATCGACTTCCAGAACGCGATCGCCCGCTCGGAATCGCCAAGATTGTCGTAGATGCCAGCCCGATCCCACCGCACCGCCGGACATCGAGGATCGAGGCCGTACGCGAGATCGCTCCACTCCTTGGCATCTTGGTAGCGGCGCTGCTCGTTGCACGCCATGGCGAGGTTCGTGGCCGCCCAGTGGCTCTTGGGATCTTCACGCACGACCTCGCGAAGGCGGTCTTCGAGTTCCTCCCATCGCTCCGCCTTGAACAACGCGTCGTACTCCGCCTGTTCCAGCCTGCGATTTCCCTTGGCGCGTTTCACGCTTATGGCCTCCGTGGCGTGTCGCTCTCTCTGGAGCTTCGGCAGACCACCCAGCGCCGCCAGATAGCGCGCATGGGTGGTGGTTGGGGCGTGTTTCCTGATCCCGGCCGGCGTCAGCCGTCCCCCGAGCCCCGCTCCTCCAGCGCCTTCCCATACGCGATCATCACCATGAAAGCCGTGGGCAGGGCGTACTCGCCCGCGGTGCTGGCGACACTCTCCAGGTTCTTATGCTCGCCGTTCTCGACCTCGATGGCCAGATCCAGCAGCACGTTGTGCACGCTGGCCACCAGCTCGCCCCAGATCTCGAACTCCTCGTCGTTCTGCGGCAGGAACCGCTTGAGGGCGGGCATGTCCAGCGGCAGCTTCACGTACCACAGCCCGTCGTGCTCGACCAGGCTCAGCCCGACTACCGGCTTGCCCTGCCAGCTCAGCGCGACGATGTCGTCGGTGATGCGCATGGGCTCGAGCTTCTCGCCGTGGCGTTCGAGCCAGCCGTAGGGGTCGGCCATGAGCTCGCGCACGACGCTGTCGAGCCCCTGCCGCATGCGCGCCTCGTCGCGGATGGCGCTGGGCGCGCCGCGGGCGATGCCGCCCTGGGCCGTGAGCGCGCGACCGATGAGGCTGTTGATCTGGCCGTTCTCGGCGGCCTCATCGGCCTGCTCGCGGATCTTGTTTACTTCTTCCGGGAACGCTTCCGACACGGCCGTGCCCAGCCGCTGGAGCGCCCCGAAGGTGCGGCCCAGCCGGTCGATGACCAGGGCCTCGCCGTCGCTCTCGGTCCACACCAGTTCGCTCAGGCGGCGGGCGTTGCCGTCGACCACCATCTGGCGGGCCGAGTCGACCAGGGCCTCGGGGCTCTCCTGGCTGTAGTCCTGCTCGCAGCCGGTCAGCAGGGCCAGGGCAGGCAGGAGAACGATCAGAGCGATGCGATAGCCGGTGTTGGGGCTCATACGTATACCGTACGCGTCGGGGCAAGAGGGCGTAACCAGCCGCGTAGCATCAGCCATGGCACAGGCGACCGACACGATGCGGCTGGACGTCAACGGCGAGCCCCGAGAGGTGCCGCACGGCACGACCATCGCCGGGCTCTTGGAGCAACTGGAGCTGGCCAAGACGGCCTGCGCGGTGGAGGTCAACCGCGAGCTGGCCCCCAAGGCCACCCACCAGGAGCGGACGCTGGCCGATGGCGACCAGATCGAGATCGTGACGCTGGTGGGCGGTGGGTGAGTACCCGGTGCAACCAGGGCTGGCGCGGTCGGTACCAGCCCCGGGAGGATCATGCTCATGCGTGCATCAATCATCGTTGCGTGTGGCTTCGCCGCGTCGGCGTGCCATGCCCAGGTGTTACCGGATGTAATCTCGATGGAGGTCGAGGCGTCTTCGAGGGCCGCGGTCCAGAAGCCCTTCGACCCGCTCATTGCGTTCGAGTCCGACTTCGACGACCAGTTGCCATTTCCCAGCGCCGAAGCCGAAGCCGACGTGGGCGGCAGGCTGGGCGAGCCGCGTGTGCTGAGCACAGCGAACTGCTCGGGCCGCGGCGCGGGCTCGACGGTCCTCCGCCTCGACGCGGAGCTCTTCTTCCAGATCGAGGAACCCGCATTCGGGACACGCACCCGCGTGGCCGTCGGGTCGTGGCGGCACCACGTGGTATTCGATCTCGATCGACCCGCTCTACTCCACCTGAACGTGCAGCCAAACCTGTTCGACGACATCGGGCTCATGGCGTACGAGCCGGGCATGCTCACAGGTCCCGATGGCGTGATCGTGAGCGGCGCGCCCGAGCCCGGTCTGCCGAGTTGGATATGGCTCATCGACCTGGGACCCGGTCGTTATACGTTCGAGTCCTTCGGCGACTATCAGGTTTCGTTCGAAGCCGACGAGAGCCTGAGCGATCGGGCGAGCCACGACGTGTCGCTCCAGTTCCAACCCCCGCACTGCCAAGCCGACTTGGACGGCGACGGCTCGCTCACGATCTTCGACTTCCTCGCCTTCCAGAACCTCTTCAACGCGGGTGACGATCGTGCCGATTTCGACGGTGATGGCGAGTTCACGATCTTCGACTTGCTGGCGTTCCAGAATGCCTTCGATTCGGGCTGCGAGTAGGCGTCTGGCCAGCCCGCGGCGGGCTTTGCCTACACTGCTCCGATGCCCCAGACGACGGCCGCCAACCCGCTCGAAAGCCTGCCGCTGAGCGGCGATCCGCGATTCATCCCGGGCCAGCAGGCCGACCCGGGCGATACCTCCCAGGCGGTGAGCTACAACCCGACGACCGGCCAGCCGCTGGCTGGCGTCAGGCTCGAGGGTGCGACCCAGCTCGAGGCCGCCATCGTCCGGGCCCGGGCCGCCTTCCTCAAGTGGCGGCTCGTGCCGGCCCCCGAGCGTGGCGAGGTCGTCCGCCGCATCGGCCACGCCCTGCGAGAGCACAAGGACGTCCTGGGCGCGTTGGTGTCAATGGAGGTCGGCAAGATCGCCAGCGAGGGCCTGGGCGAGGTCCAGGAGACCATCGACATCGCCGATTACGCCGTGGGGCTCTCGCGCATGCTCGGCGGTCGGACCATGCCCAGCGAGCGGGCCGACCACCGCCTGTTCGAGCAGTGGCAGCCCATCGGCCCCATCGGCGTCATCACCGCCTTCAACTTCCCCAACGCCGTCTGGGGCTGGAACGCCATGGTCGCGGCCGTCTGCGGCGACACCGTAGTGTGGAAGCCCAGCCTCATGGCCCCGCTGACCGCGATGGCCACCAACGCCATCGCCGACAAGGTCGCAACGGAGATGGGCCACGAGGGGCTGTTCAACCTCGTCATCGGCAACGACGAGACCGTGGGCAAGCCCATGGTCGCCGACGCCCGATTGCCGCTCATCAGCGCGACTGGCTCGACGGCGATGGGGCGTGCGGTCGGGCAGGTCGTCGCCGGTCGCTTGGGCAAGTGCCTGCTCGAACTGGGCGGCAACAACGCCGTGATCGTCGAGCCCGACGCCGACCTCGATCTGGCGGTGCCCGCATTGCTGTTCGCCGCGGTTGGCACCGCCGGCCAGCGATGCACCAGCACCCGCCGGCTCATCGCCCACGAATCGATCGTCGAGCCGTTGCTCGAGAAGCTCGTGGATGCGTACGAGCGTGCCCCCATCGGCGATCCGCTCGACGACAAGACGCTCGTTGGTCCGCTGATCCACGATCAGGCCGGCGAAGCGTTTGATGCGGCGATCGTTGAGGCCAAGGCACAGGGCGGCACGGTTCTGGTGGGTGGCGAGCGGGCGGATGTCTCGCTGGGCGGGTGCTATGTGCGGCCCACGATCATCCGGGCACCATCGAACAACACCCTGCCCATAGCGCAGGAAGAGACCTTCGCGCCCATCATGTACGCGTTCGGCTATCGTGACCTCGACGAGGCTATCGCCATCAACAACGGCGTGGCCCATGGCCTGAGCAGCGCCATCATGACCGCTGGCGTGCGAGCGAGCGAGCGATTCCTTTCACCCGCGGGCAGCGACTGCGGCATCGCCAACGTCAACATCGGCACCAGCGGGGCCGAGATCGGCGGGGCCTTCGGCGGCGAGAAGGACACCGGTGGCGGCCGAGAGGCCGGCAGCGACTCGTGGAAGGCCTACATGCGCCGCCAGACCTGCACGATCAACTACGGGGCCTCGCTCCGCCTTGCCCAGGGGGTGCAATTTGGCTGAGTCGACGAATCCCCAATCTGGCCCCCAAGCGAGCCCGGCCGATGCCGCACGCCTTGCCGCCACGGAAACCAGCCACGACGCCCTCGCTCGCGCCGCAGTTGCCGACATCCAGCCGGGCATGATCGTGGGCATCGGCACGGGCCGTACGGCTCGCCGCGCCATCGCCGCGCTGGCCGGCCGCGTGGTCGCAGAAAACCTCGACATCACGTGCGTCTCGACCAGTGAGGCCAGCAGCGCGTATGCCATGGAGCTTGGCATCAAGGTCCGCGAGTTCGCGACCATCGAGCACGTCGACTACCTGTTCGACGGCGCCGACGAGATCGACGGCCACCTGCGCATGCTCAAGGGCGCGGGCGGCGCGATGACGCGCGAGCGGCTGGTCGCGACCGCTGCTGCCCGGCGGGTATATCTGGTCGAAGAAGAGAAGCTCGTCGACCACCTGGGCGAGCGCACGCCGCTGGCCGTCGCGGTCATGGCCTTCGGGCTGGCATCCATCCGTGCCAACCTGCGCACGCTTGGCCTCTCGGGCGTGCTCCGCCGCAGCATGGACGGCACGCTCTATGTCACCGACAACGGCAACCTGATCCTCGACGTCCAACTCCACGGCGGTCGCAGCGGCAGCGACGAGGACCACAACTACGAGCGCCTGGCCGCCGCGCTCGACCACACCCCGGGCGTCATCGAGCACGGCCTGTTCTTGACCGAGGCCACCGAGGCCCTGGTCCGCCGCGACGACGGCAGCATCGAGCGGTTGCTGAGGCCGGCCGAGGCGGAGTGATCTGATATCCAACCGAGCCGCGTGCGTGAGCACGCAGACCCACGCCAGCGTGCGAACAATGCTTCCGTGAAGCGGCTGCTGCAAGCGATGGTGACCGACGAACGCGGGCGCGACGTGCCGGTGGTGCGGGAACTGCGTTCGCTGCCGGGGCCCATCGCGGTGTGGCGCAAGCGGACCTCCACGCCACCGCGCGTTGCAGGTATCTATCAGTGCCTGTGGATTGGCACGGTCTACATTCTCGTGAAGGGATCGCTCTACACCGGATTCCTGGCTTATGCCACCATATCAACGATCGGCATCAGCGTGGGCGAAGCCGTCGAGCAGATGCTGTTCATACCACTGAGCATGCTCGGCATGGTGGCGGTGCTCGTGCTGACCATGCGATGCGTCTGGGCGTTCTGGGGTCGGAGTGTATCGGCGCGGCTCATGGCCTCGCGTGGTCGCTGCCCATCGTGCGGCTCGTCGCTGGTGGCAGGTGGATCGGATGACGGCGGTGTGACGACGTGCGAGTCATGTAGCGCCGCTTGGCATGTCGGTGCGCCCGAGGCGTGTCCGGGTTGTGGCTACGACTTGGGCGGGCTCCCGGGCGCGACAGGCGGGAACATGACCTGTCCGGAGTGCTCGGCGACTTGGCCGACCGCGACGGCCGCGCGTGTGCAAACCGAACGACTGATATTTCATGGGGCCATGCGCGATGATGCCGGTAGTCTGGTGGCCCGGCAATCAAAAGCAAAGATCCGACGCGCTGTCGTACGGAGCAGGGCCAAAGGCGAACAGGAGCGGGCGAGGCTGCCCGGCATTTTTCTATGGCTTGCTACCGTGGCCGCGGTGTTTCTGGTTATACCCGTCATCGGCATGTCGACAACATGGCTTGCCGGGCTTGTTCTTCCCGAGAGGGGCTCGGAGTTCGCTGGTGGTGTCATGGTTCTCGCGGGTGCTGCATTGTGCGTCGCCATCATGTTACGGTACAAAGCGTGGGCGCAACGGTACGAATGCCGCCGCCTGGCCATCTGCCCCGCCTGCGACGCCGACATGCGCGGCCTCGTGCCAAACGCCAATGGCCTCACTCCCTGCCCCAACTGCGACGCGGAGTGGAAGCTGCCGCCTCAATCCACCGACTGACTTAGCTCCCCATCCAGCCACTCGGCCGGGTGCACTGCTCGCACGCCGGCCCCATCGTGCATCTGGTGCCGGCAGCTCGTGCCCGCGGCCAGCACGGGGCGGCCCTCAGCCTGGGCGTCCCGTGCGTGCGGGAGCGCACCGAGCTCGCCGATCTTCATGGAGAGGTCGTAGCGGTCCTTCGTGAAGCCGAACGAGCCGGCCATGCCGCAGCAGGTGGTGTCGGCGGTGCGCACGTGGGCGAATCGGTCGAGGAGCTTGTGGGCGTCGCCCATGCCACGCAGGGCCTTCTCATGGCAGTGGCCGTGGAGGTAGACCTCGGGTTTGTCGGTGGTCTCGGGCCGCGTCGGGTGCTCGTCCCAGTTATTCTCCAGGAACGCTTCGAGCGAGTGTGTGCGTGCCGCCAGGGCCCTGCGCTCGGCGAGCGGGATGGCACTCTTGAGCTGCACCCAGTCGTCGATGATCGCCGAGAGGCAGCTCGGTTCGAGCACGACCATCGGGGCGCTCGCATCGATGCCAACCAGCCGCGTGTACGTTGCGGTGATCGTGCGAACCGCGTCGTCGAGCAGGCCGGTGGAGATCATCGATCGGCCGCAGCAGCCCGCGTCGACCAGCACCGGGGTGTAGCCGAAGGCCTCTAATACGCGTCCCGCCGCGAGGCCGATGGCCGGTTCGTTGTACATCGTGAAACAGTCGCAGAAGACCAGCACCTCCGGTCGATCCTCGTGCAGGCCCAGGCCCGCACGCTTCCACTGGCCCGCGAGCGACCGCGCGAATGGCGGAAGGCTGCGACGTTCGTCGAGGTCCAACAGCTTCCCGGTCGCCCACTTGGCGAGCGAAGTGCGGTTCATCGCGTTGGCCAGGCCCGGGGTCAGCGAGCCGAGCTTGTTCAATGTGCGCACATGCCCGAAAACCGCCGCTTGGAGCGTCGGCCTTCCCTTGGAAGCGAACCGCTGGGCGGTGTACTCGGCCTTGAGCCGCGCGATATCAACATTGCTGGGGCACTCGCTCTTGCACGCCTTGCAGCTCAGGCAGAGGTTGAGCGTCTCGATCGTGCCGGGGTCGTTCCACGGGTCCGACTCACCCGATTCAAGCTGCCCGGTCGTTGCTAGACGCAGGGCGTTGCCCCGGCCGCGCGTGCTGTGACGTTCGTCGAGTGTGGCCATGTAGCTCGGGCACATGACCCCGCCGCTGCGCTTGCGGCACACGCCCGCGCCGTTGCACATCTCGACCGCGCCGCGGAAGTCGTGCTGGTCGGCGTAGTCGAAGTACGTCGCCACGGGCAGGACATCGGTGTAGTCGCCTTCGGGTTTGATACGCGTCTTCTGCGTGATCGCCTTGATCGCGGTGGGGGTACCGACGATATTGCCCGGGTTCAGCAAGCCACTCGGATCGAACACCGCCTTCACGCGTGCGAATGCCGCCATGAGTTCGGGCCCGTAGAACCGCTCCAACAACGGCCCGCGCACACGCCCATCGCCGTGCTCACCGCTCATGACGCCGCCGAGTTCCTTGGCCAGGTCGGCGATCTCGATGGCGATGGCGTGCATCTTCTTCTCGTCCGCTGCACGACGGGGAGCGAGCATCGGCCGAACATGCAGCACGCCAACCGACGCGTGCGCATAGAACGCCGCGTATGTATCGTGCTTCTGGACAATCGCCCGGAACCTGCGGACGAACTCACCCAATCGATCGACTGGTACGGCGTTGTCTTCCACGAACGTTATGGGCTTGCGTTCGCTCACAATGCCATGCAGCAACGGCTCCCCGGCCTTTCGCAGCGCCCACGCGTCGCCCATCTCTCGCGGGTTGTCGATGGGCTGGACGCCCACCGTTGCGTCAATCGCTTCGGCGACACGCTGCCCTTTCTCCAGGCGTTCACGGATACCGTCGAGATCCTCGGCGAAATATTCGACGTAGAGCACGCCCCGCAGCTTCCCATCGCTGGGCATCGGCATCGCCCTAGCCGAGTCGCGATGCGTGCGGTTGGCCAGGGCGAGATCGATGATCATGTCATCGACCAGTTCGATCGCGGCGGGTTTGGTCTCCAGCAATGGCCCGACCGCCGCGATCGCCGCGTCCAGGCCGTTGAATCCCAACAGGAGCAGCCCCTTGGCCTTGGGCAACGGGTGCAAGACGAGCTGGGCGCTCAGCGTGATCGCAAGCGTGCCCTCACTGCCGCAGAGTAACTTGGCGAGGTTGACCACATCCAGTGGATCCAAGCCCTCGCGTTCGGCCAACTCGATGTCGTCCAGCACCATATCCAACGCGTACCCGGCGTTGCGCCGCAACGTCTTCGGATACCGCTCGCGGATGGCGTCCCGATGTTCCTGCACGATCTCGATCACGCCCGCCGCGATCCGGCGTGCGGCCGGATCGCGGGCCCCTGCCTCGAACCGCGTCACCGTTCCATCGGCCAGGCACGCCTCAATCGCCTCCACGCTCTCGGCCATGCGCCCGTATAGCACCGACCGCGATCCCGCTGCGTTGTTGCCGATGCTGCCGCCGATGTTTGCCTGGCGGGCTGTGGAGGGATCGGGCGCGAAGAACAGTCCCGTCTCCGCGAGCTTTGCGTTCAGATCGTCGATCGTGATCCCCGGCTCGACCGTGCATCGTCTCGCCTTCGCATCAATCGAGCGGATCGCCGTCATGTACGGGCTCGAGTCGATCACGAGGGCTCGGTTCACGCACTGCCCCGCCAGGCTGGTCCCCCCACCCCGCGGCAGCGTCGGTAGGCCGTGGTCGCTGGCCAGCCGGGCGGCCCGAACGACGTCGCGGGCGTTCTTTGGGATCACCACGCCCAATGGCTCCACCTGGTAGCTCGACGCGTCGGTGGCATAAAGCATGCGATCGTGGTATCCGCTGCGGACCTCGCCCTCGATGGCGTTTGCCAGGGCGCTGAGGATGTTCGCGGGCAAAGCACCTGCGGCGAGGGAAAGCTGTGGAAGGCTGAGGGGAGGCATCGGTGCAGGGTATGGGTCACGGGACTGTCACAAGCACGGTTCCGCTGGACGGGAACCCCCCGCTCGGTCGATCCAAAGGTGCCGGTGTCCGTACAGGCCCGTACGGAACCGTCGCACTGATTCCATGGAGGAAGACCCATGCCCGCCACCCGCACCTGCCTCAGCCTCGCCCTGTTCGCCGGCCTTGCCATGCCGGCCTCGCTGGCCCTCGGCCAGGACGAGGCCCAGGACCTGCCCATCACCGCCATTACGCTGTACCGATCGGGCGTGGGCAGCTTCGAGCGCGTGGGCGAGATCAACGGCGACGCCAACGTCTACCTCCGCGTCGATCAGGGCCAACTCAACGACCTGCTCAAGAGCTTGGTCGTCCTCGATGGCGGCGGCGGCACGGTTGGGGCCATCAGCTATGGCTCGCGCGAGCCCATCGAACGCCGCCTGGCCAGCTTCGGCGTGAACCTGGCCGACAACCCCTCGATGGCCGAACTGCTCGGCCGCCTGCGAGGCGCACGGGTCAAGGTCCAGACCGCTGACAGCACCGCCAGCGGCACCATCACCAGCGTCGAGACCGTGCAGCGGGCCGAGGGCGACAAGGCCGTACAGACCTACGCCGTCACGATCTTCACCGGCGCGGGCATCAAGCGCATCGACCTGGACGACATCATCAACCTCGAGTTCCTCGACGAGCGGCTCAAGGACGACATCGAGCGTGCGCTCGAGATCCTCGCCCAGGAGCGCGACGAGAACATCCGCACCGTCGAGGTCTCGACCACCGGCGATGGCGAGCGTGAGCTGCTGGTCAGCTACGTCCACGAGATGCCCGTGTGGAAACCGGCGTATCGCCTCGTGCTGAACCAACGCAACGAGCCGATCCTCCAGGCGTGGGCCATCGTCGAGAATACGACCGAGGAGGACTGGCGCGGCATCGACCTGTCGCTGGTCGCCAGCCAGCCGGTGGGTTTCACGATGGACCTGCAGACGCCACTGTTCGCGGAGCGGCCGGAGATTCCCGTGCCCGCCGGAGCAATGGCAAGGCCGAAGTTGTACGCTGGTGGCGAGATGTTGCGGTTGGAACAACGCGAGATGAGGGATTCGGTCAGAGGCCGTGGGCTGCCTACACCGTCGTCTCCAGCAGCCGAATCTCGACGGAGCGGGCAAAGCAGCCTGGGGCTCTCGATGGACACGGCGGAAGCCTTCTTCGCCTCCGCTTCCAGCATGGCCTCCGCCGTCCAGGTGGGCGAATCGGTCGTGCTCCGCATCGAGAACCCCATCGACCTCGACCGCCAGCAGAGCGCGATGATCCCGATGCTCACCGAGCGGGTCGACGCTCGCAAGATCAGCATCTACACCCCCAGCGAGGGCGGCCAGCCCATGCTGGGCGTCGAGCTGACCAACACCACCAGCGCCCCGCTTATCAGCGGGCCGGTGGCGGTATACGACGGTGCCTACGCCGGTGATGCGATGGTCGGTTTCGTGCCCATGAAGGCCGAGCGGATGCTGGCCTACGCGATCGATATGGATCTCAAGGCCCAGCAGGCCCAGAACTCCAGCAGCTCGCGCGCGACGTACCGCATCACCAACGGCTACCTCCACACCAGCTATGTCCGCACCATCACCAACACCTACACCCTGCGGAATGAAGCCCAGAAGCAGCGGACCGTCATCATCGAGCACCAGCCGATGGGTGGGTGGGATCTGGTCGAGCCGACCAACGGCGCCAAGAGCGACGACGGCAAGGTCCGCTTCGAGCGTACCGTCGACGCGGGCAAGAAGCTTGAGCTCAAGGTCGTCGAGCGGCGCACCGAATCATCACGCTACGGCCTGATCGACAGCGACCTGCCCAACCTCATCGAGCAGGTGACCCGCGGCGGCGGGCAGGCCAGCGACGCGTTGATCGAGGCGTTGCGCATGGGCGCGAAGCTCAACAAGAACGTGGCCGACCTACGCGGCAAGCTCAACCGCATCACCCAGCAGGTCAGCGCTATCCAGAGCGACCAGGGCCGCATCCGCCAGAACATGCAGGCCATCGACAAGACCACCGATCTCTACCGTCGCTACCTCAATACGCTGACCGAGCAGGAGGACCAACTGGCCTCGCTCAATACCGAAGCCGAGCAAACGCGCAAGGCCATCGAGCAGGCCGAAGCCGAGCGGCGGGCGTACTTCGAGAAGCTGAGTGTGGAGTAAGCCTGTGACGTCCCAACGAGTGGTCGGCTCGGGCTGCGGTATACTCGAGGTATGAAGAGAACTCGTACCCTACCGCTGCTCGCCGGCTTCCTTGTTTTAGGGATCCAGTCCGCGTCCGGGCGTGTCCAGGACCAAGAGCGACCGGCACCGGCCCAGTCTCAGGAGGTCGAGATCGCCGTCGAGGACCAGGACGTGGTGCTGGCCGGGACGATATTGCTCCCCGCGGGGGCCACGCCCGAGAGGCCCGTGGCCGGCGTGGTCCTGATTACCGGCTCGGGGCCGCAGGACCGCGACGAGTCGCTCATGGGCAAGAAGCCCTTCAAGGTGCTGGCCGAGGGCCTCGTCGAGCATGGCTACGCCGTGCTTCGATACGACGATCGCGGCACGCTGGGCATTGGTATCGGCAAGAGCACCGGATCGTTCGCGGGATCGACCACAGTCGACTTCGCCATCGATGCCGCAGCCGCAGTGGATTACCTGGCTGCGCATCCAGCCGTCGACGCGTCCAAGATCATCGTGTGCGGCCATAGCACTGGCGGCCTGGTGACGGCCAAACTGCTGGGCCAGAACAAGGTGCCCGCCGCTGCGGTGCTGCTCGCGTCGCCCTCTGTCATCGGCTGGGAGTTGCTTGCCTACCAGTCCGACAAGATCCTCCGCGTGACCGACGAGCACCAGCCAACCGGTCTAACGCCCGAACAGATCGACGAGATGGACCAACTCCAGACCGAGATGATCAGATCGGTCGCCGTAGGCACCGAAGCGCAACAACGTGACGCGGCTCGTGCCGCGATCGAGTTCAACGTGCGTCTATCAGGAACCGACCCCGCCGCACTGACGGACGAGATCATGGATACCGCCATTGCCCAAGCGCTCGCGCCCATGCAAGAGACATGGATGGCTTACTTCATGCGCTACGACCCGGCCGAGGATCTTGGTTCTGCCAGGGTTCCCGTACTCGCAATCTTCGGCGGGCGTGACCTGCAGGTTGCGCCTGAGCAGAACATGCAGCCGATGTCTGAGCACATCCGCGCGGCAAACGACAACCATTCAGCCGTGATGGTGTTGGAGACCTCGAATCACCTGTTCCAACACGCCGAGACTGGGTTGCTCACCGAATACGCCACAGCGGGAGATCCGATGGAGCCCTTGCTCATTGATCTCGTGGCGGCGTGGTTAAATCGAGTGCTTGCCGAGTAAGCCGGGGAGGCTTAGTTGCCACCCTCGGGCTTCTCTTCGGCCGGCTTGGCCGGGGCTGTGCCTTGCACAACCTCTGCCCGTTTCTGCAAGCGGCCAAAGTAGGCCTGCAGCGATTCCTGCCACTCGATGGGCACGACGTTATCTTCGATAGCCTCGGCCACGCCGGTGCTGGCGGCCTGCACGGCGCTGGAAAACTGGGCGACCGACTCGCCCTTGACCAGCTCACCATACACGAGGCGCTCGGCCACGATCGGGCCCTGCCCCAGGTGCGTGGGCGTGCGCTGGGCCTGGCGGTCGACCTCGACCGGAGCGGTCTCATCACCCGTGGCGTGGTTCGAGCCGACGCCGGCCATCGGCCCGGTGCCGGTCTTGCTGCCCTGCAACGCGGCGAGCGCGCCGCCCTGGCACATGGACTGCATCTGGCTCTGCGTCTGGGCGAGCATGGCCTGAGCGGCCATCTGCTCCATCTGCATCATTTCCATCTGGCTCAGCATGCCGGCCGAGGCCTCGCCCGCGCCGCCCTGGCCGGGCTGCATCGCGGCCTGGGCCATCTGGCCCATCTTGTCTCCCATGCCCTGGCAGGCCTGGCATGCCAGGGCCATCTGCTGGGCCTGCTGCATGAGTTGCTGCTTCTGGGCGGGCGTCAGGTTCTGCATGTTCTGCATCGCCTGCTGCATGGCTTGCTGCATCTGCTGGGGGTTGTTGGCGTTCTGGGCCATCTGCTGGGCGAGTTGCTGCGCCTGCTGCTTGTCCATGCCCGCCTGCTGGAGCGCCTGCTCGAGCGAAGACTTGTCCTTGGCGATCTGCTCGAGCTGGGCCTGCATGTTCTTGAGCTGCTCGGCCAACTGTTGTTGTGTGGCCTCGTCGAGTTCGCCGCTATCGATCTGCTTGGCGAGTTCGTCGAGCTCCTTCTGGGCGGCCTTGAAGTCGCCCTTGGCCAGCTCACGCGCCATGTTCTCGGCCGGGCCGGGGCCTGGCTGCTTCATGCGGCTGAGCTCGCGGCGCATGGCCTCAAGCTTCATGGCGGCATCGCCCTTCTCGACCTCGTCCTTCAGGGCCTTCTCGGCCTGGGTCAGCTTGTCGAGGGCCGCCATGCGCATGGCTTGGGGCGTTTGGAGCTCGGGGTTCTGCTCGGGGTTGAATTGGTCGAGGGGCTGGCCGGTCGCTTCGGCTACCTTCTGGGCGATCTCTTCGGCGACCTTGATGGCGACCTGGGCCTCTTCCATTTCCTGGTCGGCCTTGGCCTGCTGCTCTTCCTTCTCGAGCCAGCCGAAGATGTCGGGGCTGGTGGCTGGCAGCACGAACCAGATGATCGCAACGGCGACCGCAGCGATGGGCGGTGCCTTCCACAGCTTGGTGAGGGTGAGCGGCAGCGCGGCGCGCACGTCGACCCCGGTCGCGCGGCGGTCGGCATCGGTGCGGACGGCGGCCGACCAGGGATCGGTCTGGGTCTCGTAGAGCCACGCGGTGCTCAGGCTCTCGCGAAGACCGGCGGCTTCGTCGATGGCCCGGGCGACGGCAACGCCGCGTGGGCGGGTGATGAGCGACCAGATCGCGGCGGAAGCAACAGCGGCACCGGCGGCGATGGCAATCGTGGCCACCACGTCGAGCCCTATGCCGGCCATCCAGAAGCCGATCTTTGCGGCCAGCACGCCCAGCACGGCGAGGAAGGTCGTGACCGCCAGCCGCTGCAGGAACAGGCGGACGAACAGCCGGAGCGAGGCCTTGCGGACGACGCGGTGGACGGCTTGCATGATCGATGCCTCCTTCGCTGGGATGCGACCACAGCCCGACAGAACAGTCGGCCGGCGAGGATCCCCCGATGCACTATTGTACGAACAACGGCTGGGTTCGTTGCATTCCGGCAGGTTATGGCCCCGAGATGACGCGGCGGCGTGGTCAAATAAAGGAATACCCTTGGCGGCATCCATAAGTTTGACCGAACGCCTGGTTCTGGGGTTCTTCTCCAAGGACTACGCCCGCGATGCCCTGGAGCGTGCCCGGGGCGGGCCGCGGTGGTTGTGGTGGATCCACCTGCTCGGGGCGCTGGGGTGGATGGTCTGCGTGAGCGGGCGGACGACGTACGTTGAGGCCGGCGGCGCGTTGCTCTGGATTATGACCTTTGTGCGCTTGCCTTGGATCTGGCGGGCGGTCGTGATGGGGCTTGCCCACCCGCTATTCCTGGCATTGGTCGCGTGGACGGCGTGGCGGGCGCTCTCCCTCATCTGGTCGCCCGATCTTGCTGCCGGTGTGGATCGGATCGATAAGCTGCGGTTCATCTGGAACATCCCGTTCCTGCTGCCACTCGCGCCGATGGTCGGGACGCTCGCGGTCGGTGTCGTTGGTGGCTTCTTCGTGTACAACCTGTCACAAGTCAGCCACGGGCTGAGTCGGGCGGGGATGGAGTGGCTGCCGCAGTGGGACCGCATGCCAAACCGCAACGCGGGCTGGAACGAGCCGGTGGCCGGGGGCACGAATCTGTGCGCGGCCCTTGGACTACACCTTGCGGCGATGCTGTATGGTCGGCGCCATTGGGTGGTGATGGGGGCGGTCGGGACGCTCATTACCCTGGCGGCGATCCTGGCGACAGGCACGCGCGGGGCGTGGATCGCGGCGGCGGGGCTGGTGCTGCTGGCGTGCGCCGTAGGCGTGTGGAAAGTGCGATGGACGGCCAGGCGCGCGGTTGTGGCCTCGGTGGTTTCCGTCGTGGTGCTCGGAGCCGGTGCCGCAGCCGGCTGGAAGGTTGCGGCGCCGCGGGCGATGGAAGCCCGCGAGGAGTTGCGGCAGGTGTTCGAGGAGAAGGACTTCTCCTCGTTCACGGGCACGAGGCTCTTGCTCATGTGGTGGGCCGTGCAGGCGTTCGCGGACCATCCTGTTGGTGGCACGGGCGAGGGCGGCTACCAGCCCTGGGTGGAAGCGAACCTTGAGAAGCGCGGGATCGATCCGGCCGATCGGACCCATACCGGGCCGCACCCGCACAACACGCTGCTCCAGCCGCTGGCCAATACCGGCATCATCGGTTTCGGGTTGTACGCGGCGGTGCTGCTGATGCTGGCCCGAATCGCGTGGGTGATGCGGCGGCACCAGCACCCGTATGCCGCCGCCGTGCCGTGGGCGCTCCTGGGGTTGTTTGTGGCGTGCACGTTCGAGGTCATGCACATGAACACGCACGTGCTGGCGATGTGGATGCTGCTGATGGGGCTGGCCGTCGCGGGGTCAGTCGATTACGTCGTCCGGCATGATCGCACGATCGGCGGCGACGGGGAACTCGAGCGGCTTGCCGAGGAGTAGGTCGGCCTGCCAGGGTTCGAGGCCGCCGCCGGGGCGCTTAAAGGCGAGGTCGTCCAGCGTGAGGACGTGCCCGGCGGGCAGATCTCGCGCGGCAACGATGCTGCGGCGGGCGACCTGGCGGACGTCGGCCTCGATGGGCAGCAGGAATTTCGTGGGCGGGCCAAGGCGTTCGTCGTCGGGCTTGGCGTTCCATGAGCCATCGAATGCGGCTCGTGCGAGGCGGACGTACTCGGTGAGCCCATCGGGCTCGATCGAGGCGGCGTGGTCAGGGCCGGGCAACGTGCGGTCGAGGCTGAGGTGCTTTTCGAGAACGCGAGCGCCGAGCGAGACGGCCAGCGCGCCGGTGTCGATGGCCGTGGTGTGGTCGCTGTACCCAACCGGGCCCATGAAGATGTCGGCTATGTCTTGCACGGCGGCGACCGCGGCGTGCTCGGGTGGCGTGGGATAGCTGCTGACGCATTGGAGCAGGGCCGTGCGCTGCCGGACGGGGGCGAGCCAGCCGACGGCGCGCTGGACTTCTTCTCGTGAAGCAGCGCCCGTGCTGATGATGAGCGGCTTGTTCGTAGCGATCAGGGCCTCGAGTAGCGGCATATGGACGAGGTCCGGCGAGGCGGTCTTGTAGGCGTCGAGGGGGAGTCGGTCGGCGATCGGTACGAGTGGCAGATCGAAGACGGTGGCGATGGCGTGCAAGCCAAGGTCATGCGCGAGGTCGATGGCTTGGTTGGCAATCTCGATTGAAAGTTCGAGCCGGCGGAGCATCGCACGTGGGTCGTGTTCGCCGGCGTCTTTCTGGTATTCGGCCAGCGAGGCGGCATCGGAGAGCAGGTCGCCGGCGGTGAAGAGCTGGAGCTTGATGGCGTCCGCTTTGGCAGCCGCAGCGGCGTGTACGAGGGCCATAAGCTGGTCGGGTGAGCCGTCGTGGTTGACGCCCAGTTCGGCGATGACGTAGGGCGGGTGCTCCAGATCGATCGTGCGGTCGCCGATGCGCATCGATCAGGCGTCCTGCTCGTTCATCTCTGCCAGCGCGGCGGCGTGGGCCTTCTGCGTGGTGCGCATGAGCGTGGCAAACGTGCCCTGGCCGGTACGTTCGCGGCGCTGGTAGGTGCCGTCGGGCTGGAGGTCCCACGCGTACGCCTTGTCATCGAGATTGGCTCGCATGGCCTCGTGCAGGCGTTTGCGTGCCGTGGTGTCGTAGATCGGGCTGATCGCTTCGAGGCGGTTGTTGAGGTTGCGGTACATCCAGTCGGCGCTGCCGAAGTACCAGTGGCCCTTGAGCGGGTCGTCGTAGCCGCCAGCAAAGTAGAAGACGCGGGAGTGCTCGAGGAAGCGGCCCACAACCGAGACCACGCGGATGTTCTCGCTCAAGCCCGGCACGCCCGGCCGCAGGCAGCAGAAGCCGCGCACGCACAGGTCGACCTGGACGCCCGCCTGCGATGCCTCGTAGAGCTTCGTGGTGATCTTGCGATCTTCCATCGAGTTGAGCTTCGCGAAGATGCGCGCGGGCTTGCCGGCTTTGGCGTTCTCGATCTCTGCGTCGATGAGTTCCTCGAAGCGCGGCCGCATGGTGGTGGGGGCGATCAGAAGGTGCTCGTAGTCTGCCTTGAGCGAGTAGCCGGTCATGGCGTTGAAGAGTTCGAGGACCTCTCCGGTGATCCGCGGATCGCAGGTGAGCAGCGAGAGATCGGTGTAGAGCTGGGCGGTGTGGGGGTGGTAGTTGCCCGTGCCCACGTGGGCGTACGCGCGGAGGCCGTCCTTCTCGCGCCGCACGACCAGCGAGCACTTGGCGTGGGTCTTGAGCCCGACGATGCCGTAGGCGACATGGACGCCCGCGTGTTCGAGTCGGCGGGCGTAGCTCACGTTGCGATTCTCGTCGAAGCGGGCACGCAACTCGACC
The DNA here is from genome assembly GCA_025916675.1 of Phycisphaera sp. Lineage (NCBI taxonomy): Bacteria > Pseudomonadati > Planctomycetota > Phycisphaerae > Phycisphaerales > Phycisphaeraceae > Phycisphaera > Phycisphaera sp. The sequence goes on along the minus strand of CP098402.1, from coordinate 1,482,913 downwards.
ATGCAGGCGACCTGCTTGCCGTGCTCGGCGGCGCGGACGAGCGAGCGGACGAAGGGCGAGTCGCGGCTGGTGCGGTAGATGGTCTGCTTGATGGCCAGCACGTCGGGATCGCGCGAGGCGGCGCTCACGAATGCACGCACCGAGTCGTCGAAGCTCTCGTAGGGGTGGTGGGCCAGGATGTCTCGTTCGCGGATGGCCGCGAAGATGTCGCCCCGGCCGCTGCGCACGTCGACGCCCAGCAGGCGCGGGGGCGTGAGCGGCTTCCATCGCTTGTCCTTGAGGTGGGGCAGGTCGAGGGAGGCCAATTCCATCAGGTCGCCATACTCCAGCGGGCCCCGGCGGACGTAGATGTCGCCCTGTTGCAGGCCCAGGCTGGTGGCGAAGAACGACGTGAGTTCCTCGTGGGGTTCTTCGGCCATCTCCATGCGCACGGGCCGGGCGAAGCGGCGGCGGCGCAGCTCTTCCTGCACGCTCTCGAGCAGGTCGCCGGCCTCGTCCTCGACCTCGACGCTGGCCGATCGCGTGATGCGGAAGGCGTTGGTGGCCAGGATGGACACGCCGGGGAAGAGCATGCCCAGGTTGGCGCGCATGACCTGTTCGAGGGGCGTGACGCGGAGGTTGCCCGCGAGCGCCATCGCGGTAGCCGACTCGCCGATCCCCTGCGGGTCGTCGCAGCGGACCAGGCGGGTGACGCCGTCGGGGATCTTGAGGCGGCAGTAGCGGCCGTTCGAGGGGCTTTCCGACTCGGCTGGCCCGCCGTCGCTCGACAGCAGGATGCCCAGGCTCTCCGACAGGTTGCTGATGAAGGGGAAGCGGTGGCCCGGGTCGATCGACAGCGGCGTGAGGATGGGGAACACCTCGTCCTCGAACCACGCGTCGAGCCGGGCACGCTCGGCGTCTTCGAGCTTGTCGTAGTCGACGAGCGCGACGCCGTTGGCTTCGAGGGCGGGGCGGAGCGCGTCCTCCCAGCAGATCGCCTGGCGATCTTGCAAGCCCTCGACCATCTCGCGCACGGCGGCGAGCTGCTGGCGGGGGCTCAGGCCGTCTGGCGAGGGGGCCTCGATGCCCGCGTCGACCTGGCGGCGGATGAGCCCGACGCGCTTCATGAAGAACTCGTCAAGATTGCTCGCGAAGATGCCCAGGAACTTCACACGCTCCAGGAGCGGCGTCGATTCGTCCTCGGCCAGTTCCAGCACGCGCTGGTTGAAGGCCAGCCACGAGAGGTCGCGGTTGATGAAACGATTGGGCCCAGCGATGGATTCGCCCGCTTCCGGCGGGGCGGTCTGTGTCGGTCGATCGTTCATGGCGTCCTTGCCCCGGCCTTGGGATCCGCTGCGGTCGGGGGAATGTACGTCGCCACGCAATCGGGCGCCTCGGTCACGCTCACCCGGGCCACCCGCGCGTCCGTTGGCAGGGTCTCGCCGAGGGCCGAAGCGAGCTCGGTGGCGATGACCATCGCGACGTTCTCGGCGGTGGGCTCGATCTTCCGGCCCCGGAACGCCTCGCTGTGGTTGAGGTTGTCGTGGTTCCAGGGGTCGACGATGAGCCTCAACGCCGCCTCGACGGCGTGGAAGTCGCACAGCAGGCCCTCCCCATCCAGCGTGGGCCCGGCGATGGTCGCCCTGACGAGCCAATCGTGGCCGTGCAGGGGCTCCCGCTCACCCTTGATGAGGATGGCGTGCTGGGCGTTGAAGCGGGTCTGGGCGGTGATCTCGAACATGAATGGGAAGGGTAGTGGGCCCGCCTACGGCCTGGCGGCGACGGGGATGAGGGCCGCCCGCAGGGCCCGGACGAGGGTGTGGTACTGCACGGCCCAGGCCAACACGGCGATGCCAGCGAGCGTCCAGGCGATCGGCTCGAGCAGCCACCACCAGCCTTGGAGAGTGAACCAGCCGAACTGCACGGCCACGATGACGAGCCCGAAGGCCACCCAGCCCGTGGCCGTGAGCCCTCGCGAGCGGTCGGCCAGATCCCCCTCAAGCAACCGCCTGCCCAGCTTGGAGAACTCCGCGGCGATCGGGCCGGAGAGCGCCAGCATCGGCAGGCAAGCCAAGGCTGTCAACAGAATTGGGACTGGCGGCCCCGGCGGAGGCGTGCCCCGAGTGCGGGCGAGGCCGTCCAGCGCGAACCACAGCAGGGCCATGATGGGCCCAAGGTAGCCCAAGCCCCAGGCGTACAGCCGGAGCACGAACCGCTGCATCCATCGCCCGGTGCCATCGCCGATGCGATCGGGGTCGGCAGCGGTCAGCCGCAGCCACCCCTGCCCGCTGGCCAGCAGCGAGAGCGACACCACGAGTGCGACCGGACCGCCCACCGTCATGATGGCCAGGTCTGGGCCGAGCGACTGCACGAGCAGCGCGTACACGGGTAACAGTGCCACCGACACCCACCCCGCCCACACGCCGGTGAGCGCGAACCCCGCCCCGCTGGCCAGCTTCCGCCGGTGCGCCTTCGAGCTGGCAACCAGATGGTCCCCGCTGATCGACCGCCCGATCGGCACCCCGCACTCGGGGCAGGGGCCGTCCTCGGCCAGCCCCACCAAGTCGTAGCCGCAGCCCACGCAGGGGAGGGGGGCCGCGACGGTGGGGGTGGGGGTTGGGGTGGGGGTGCCGGGGGGCATGGGGCAGGGTAGAGGGAACAGGGCACCGGGCATCAGGCACCGGGCATCGGGAAGACGCGTGCCTTCAGGCGTCTTCCCGATGCCGGATGCCTAGTGCCCGATGCCTCCTCTTCCCTACGGGCACCCCGCGTCGAAGGCGTTCTGGAAGGCCAGGAAGTCGAAGATGGTGAAGTCGCCGTCGCCATCGAAGTCGGCGGCGGGGTCCATCGCGTCGAAGAGGTTCTGGAAGGCCAGGAAGTCGAAGATGGTCAACTCGCCGTCGCCGTCGAGGTCGGCGGGGCAGGCTGCGACATCGCGTCCGTAGACGATGTAGCTGGTACCTGACAACACGCTTCCGACCGTTGAAACCTGCGGCCCTCCCACAATGATGTCTTCCTGGCCGTCGCCATTGACGTCGCCGGCCGCCGCAACCGAGGCTCCAACATAGTCTGAACCATCAGTCCTGGAGAACCGAAACCCATTGGTCCCGTCCAGGTTCGTCAAGGAGATCGCCTCGGGGAACGGACCGGCGTCGCTCGTCTTGCGCCCGAAAATGATCGAGCACGATCCGGGCGAGCCAGGAGGAATCGCTCCGACCAGAACATCATCCACGCCATCGCCGTTGATGTCGCCGGCACCGGACACCGAGGTTCCGGAGTAGCGATCGTCCCCGCCAGCATCGAGACGGAACCCCGTCAGTCCATCCAAGTCGCTGAGCTGCTCGATGGCCGCGAACGGACCCGTAACCGCGGTATCCCTGCCAAAAACAACGAAGCTGGAACCGAACGACCGTCCATCGCGCTGGACGCCCGTGGCCCCGATGATGACGTCGTCGACGCCGTCGCCGTTGACGTCACCGGCATCCGCAACGGAGGTCCCGCTCAGATCGGCGTGATCCACGCCCTCGAAACGCACGCCATTGGCTCCATCGAGGTCGGCCAAGTTGAGGATGGCCGGAAAAGCGCCCGCAGCCGCGGTGTCCCGCCCGAACACGACGTAGCTCGCTCCGAAGTTGAACCCGTACCGCGTCGAGTGACCGGCGAAGATGGCTCCGATGATGACGTCGCCGATTCCATCACCGTTGAAGTCGCCCGCCGACGAAACGGAGTGGCCACTCCGCTCGGACTGCTCGACCCCGACGATGCCGAAGCCATCGGCGCCATCCAACTCGTCGAGCATCACCACGGCCGGGAACGAGCCGGAGACAGACGTATCGCGGCCAAGGACGACGTAAGAAATGCCGGTGTAATCGACGCCGCCGGGTGAGAGGTAGGCACGCGGAGCCCCAACGATCACGTCGTCGAACCCATCGCCGTTGATATCTCCGGCGCCGGCGACCGAAGCACCAGCAAAGTTAAAGCCATCGGCGCCCTGCAGGCGGAAGCCGACGTCGACGCCCAGCCCAGCCAGGTCGATGGACTCTGGGAACGTGGCGCCGGACAGCGAGTCCCGCCCGAAGATGACGTAGGCCGCGCCGGTGTGGGTGCTGGGTCGACCATACTTGGGGGCTCCAACGATGAGATCGGAGATACCATCGCCATTGAGGTCGCCGGCCGCCGCGACCGAGCTGCCGAGTTCGCCCTCGCTGTCCGCGCCAAGGATGCGGAATCCGTCGCTGCCATCGAGGTCGGCAAGCCGCACGCCGGCCGGAAACGGATTCCCCGCCGAGGCTTGCCTGCCAAAGATGACATAGGCATTGCCATCATCGCCAGCCGGGAACCGGCTGGCGCGCAGAGCACCGATGACGAAGTCGTCGATTCCGTCGCCGTTCAGGTCTCCGGCGGCGGCAACGGAAGATCCACTCAGATCGCCGGTGCTCACCCCTTCGACCCGAAAGCCGATCTGGCCGTCCAGGTCAAGGTGTGTCAGTACCGCCGGGAATGGTTCTAGAAGCGGGTCGCCCTGGGCCAGGGCGTGGGGCGTGGTTCCGGCGATGGCCAAACCGCAAGCGGCGATCGGCGCAACGGGGCGAGGTGTTGTGGGCATGGGATTGTCCTCCGATCCATAGCATACCAGGATCGGCCGCCCGACACAACCCCAATGTGCATTGCCGGGCATGCTCCGCCGCCCGGCCATCGCGATCGGGTGCTCGACCGCCGCGCACGGGTGACCGGGCCTTCCAACCGGCCGGTCAAACACGACCGCCGCCCGCCCGGTCACCACATCCGACGCGCCGGTGATGACCGCCGGCCGCTCGGTCGTGACCTCCGCCGTGCTTTTGGTGACCACCGGCGTCGGTTCTGGGACGGTTTGGCGCCGTTCTGGGACGAAGACGCGCCGTTCTGGGACCGGCAGTGTGGTTTTTCGCGTTCGTGATGGATCCGGCGCTCGATCCGGCTGGACGAACCGGCGATGCAAGAACCGGACGCGTCCGACCGTCGGCCGCGTGCACGGATGCATCGCAACCTATGGGGTTTGTCATGAATGCACGAATCGCAGTCGTTCTTTCTCCGTCCGCACCCAGCACGCCCATCTTCAGTGGGCCGTGCGCACTCGAAGGGGGTGCGTCATGAGCGTCATCCCAGACGGCCGCAGCGAGGCCATCGACTTCTTCACCAACCGCCTGGCGGCCTGGACCGCCGACCCCGCGTCGATCGGCCTCACGTTGGAGCTCGTCAACGAGCTGGCCGCCGCCACGAGCGCTGCCTCGACGGCGCGCCAGGACGCCCAGCAGGCCGCCGACGCCAAGCTGGCGGCCAGCCAGACCTTCCGCACGCAGACCGACGCCATGCGCACGATTGGTGTCGGCCTGGTGCAGAAGATCCGCGGCTACGCCAAGGCAACGGGCGACGAGTCGGTCTACGCCACCGCGCTGCTGCCCGACCCGGCCACGCCCGAGCCCACGCCGGCCCCGGGCACGCCCTACGAGTTCGCCATCGACCTGCGCCAGGACGGCTCGGTCGAGCTGGCCTTTAAGTGCGACAACCCCGGGGCCCAGGGCGGCTCGGCGGGGGGCGTGACCTACGACGTGTGGCGCCAGGACGAGGCCGAGGGCGGCTTCGTGTACCTGCTGAACACCGGCGAGCGCCGCTTCACCGACGCCAGCGTGCCCGCGGGCACGGCCGTGGCGACGTACCGCGTGGTCGCGCGGCGGTCGACTTTGGCCGGCGACCCGGCCCTGTTCGCCGTCCGCTTCGGTGTGGGCGGCAACGGGATGGCGATGGCCGAGGCGGCGTAGGCGCTGGCTCGATTCGGTATCTTGTGTGTGTTTGTGAAGGGGTTCGGCGGAGGCCGGGCCCCTTTGTTGTTTGGGGGTGCTGTTGGAGGGGTCTTGGGTGTTTGGGTTGTGGTGTTGGGTGGTTCTTGCACGCCCGACGCTCTGGCGGAGCCGAAGACCGCTGCGCCAGAGCTGCGCGAAGTTGGTTGTTCTTGGGCGCTCGCGTTGCTCGCTTGCGGCCGCATGAGCGGCCGGGCCCTTGCGGGCCGCGCCGGGGCATGCGCCCTGCGCCGAAGACGGCTGGTGCGGATGCCCCGGCGTTGTTGTGTCGCCTCGGCGGCGGGCCCAGGCGCCGGGGACATGCGCGGAAGACCGCGGATGCCCCGTCGCCGAGTGCCTTGTGTGGCCGCACGCGTTGGGCTCCTGACGCCGAAGCATCCGCCGAGCGAGTCTTCGAGCGAAAGCGCATGCGAGAGGCGCGGCCGCTGAGCGGCCCGGCCGATAGGCCGCAAGCGACCGAAGGGAGCGCTCAAGAACAACCAAACGGAGCGCAGCGCAGGCGCGGCCGTCCTCGGCCCCGCCGAGCGGCGAAGTGCCAAGAACGCCCGTTCAGCACAACACGGACACTCCGATGCGCCCGAACCCCCGGGCGCTGGTCCGCGTGCTCACGCACGCGGCTCGGAAGGAGGGATCACACCCGGATCGTCGTCCACGTCCCCTGCCCGAACCGCACGGCGAAGACCACGCCGCGGACGACCAGCTCGCCGCACATGCCGATCCACAGGCGGGTGAGGCTGGGCTCCCAGCCGAAGAGCTCGCCCATGGGGTTGGGCAGCTCGCCGCCGCCGAGGAAGTCGGGCAAGGGGATGCGCACGCCGCTGGCGAGGTATGCGGCGGGCAGGCGGACGCCGTAGGTCGTGATCCAGGTGAGGGCCATGACCACCCGCACGTCGCCCACGCCGCGCAACGCCTGGCGGAAGACGATGGCCATCGCGAAGGGGATCTGCACGACGCCGCAGATCATGAGCAGCTGCGGCACGATCTCGCGGTGCTCGGGCACGGGGGTCAGGGCGTTGGTGATCTGCGTGGGGAAGACGAACAGGAGGACACCGAGCGAGCCCATGAGGGCCGTGGCGAAGGCGGCGCAGATGAGCACGCCGCGGATGGCGTGGCGTGGGGCGCCGGCACCAAGGTACTGCCCCGCCAGCGTGGCGGCGGCGATGCCCATCGCGAAGCCCGGCAGGAAGCTGAGGGCCTCGATGCGGATGGCCCACATGTGCGAGCCGAGCAGGCCCGCCGACTGGCCGGGTGTTGTCTCGGCCAGGGCCTGCATCGCGTCCTTCGCGGCCAGGTGGGCGACGAAGAAGACGATGGCGAAGTTACCCACCCACATGCCCAGGGTCTCGAAGTAGTTGGGCAGGCCCAGGCGGACCAGGCGGCGGATGGTGTGCCAGTGGGGCTTGAGGCGGCGCAGGCGGAGCTTGACGCCCGACCGGCCGACCAGGCAGTAGAAGAGGATCATGGCCGCGCCGATGGCGTCGCCCGCGACCGTGCCGATGGCGATGCCGACGATGCCCATGTCGAAGGCGAAGGGGTTGGCCAGGAAGGGCAGGTCGACGCCGCTGAGGGCGAAGCTGACGGCGATGTTCACCACGTTGCGCGCGATCATGGCCCAGAGCGGGCGGACCGAGTCTCCCGCGCCGCGCAGGCACGCGATGCCGCCGAAGAGGACGCCGGCCACGGGCGTGGCGCTGGCGATGATGAGCATGTAGCTGCGGAAGGCGGTGGTGCCCGCATCGCTCAGGCCCATGAAACCGGGGATCCAGATGGTGCTGATGGCGACGAGCCCGCCGACGAGCGTTGCCAGCACAACCCCCAGCAGCAGGCACTGGCCCATCGCTGCCCCGGCCACGCCCATGCGGCCCTTGCCCACCGAGCGGCTGATGAGGCTGGTGGCCCCCATGCCCAGGGCCATGAAGGTGAGCCCGATGAACCACATGATGTAGCTGGCGGCGCTGATGGCGTCGACCGCGTCGACGGCGGACACGCCCAGCGGGCCCAAACCGTCGTCCGCCCCCGCGCCGATCTGGCTGGCCAGGACGGTGTCGGTCAGGCCCACGAAGGCGTTCAGGGCGCTCTCGACCAGGATGGGCCAGCTCAGCACCCAGATGGCCATGGCCATCGAGAGGCCCTTGAGGCGGCCCGAGCGGAGCCGGCCGCGGTCGTCCAGGCCCTGCGCGGGCCCCGGAGGCCCGCGCAGGATCTCCACCACGCCCATGGCGTTACGCCAGTCGAGGGCGCAGGCGATCCGAGCAAGAGTTTGGGAGCGATTGGTGGGCATGGGCGAACCGGCGACGGGGAACAGCGAAAGGGAACCCAGACGATAGGTTGCCTCGGAGGCCCGGCTGGCCCGTTGTGTGGGTGCGTCCGGGTATCTGGGGCGGGCACTGGGGAGTGCGATGAAACATCACACGGCGATGGCGTGGCTCCTGCTCGCGAGCGTGGGCCTGGGAAGCTGGGCAGGCCAGGCTCTGGCGACTGGAATCGATCAGGCGCCCCTTGAGCCACGCCAGCCGTTCGCCAAGGCCGACCTGCCCGCCCGGCCGGCCCACGAGCATCGGCTGACGGTCAAGTTCCACGACCGCGTGCGGGCCCGCGTGGGGGCCGATGAGCGGCTCGTCAGCGAGAACGGCGTCGATCTGACGGAACTCCAAGCCGAACTTGCTGGCGCTGCCCCCGGCGACGCGGCGGTCGGGTTCCGGCCCTTGATCGACATGCCCCGTGCCGACTTGGAGCAGATGCTGCAAGAGGCCGCCGGCCGGAGCGGCCGCGCCCAGCCAGACTTAGGCGGCATGATGGCCGTCGTGGTCGACGATGGGGCGATGGAGGCTGTCGCCCGTGTGCTCCACGCCAGCGACCTGGTCGAGGTGGTGTACTACGAGGCGTTGAGGCCGGCGTTGCCGGGCTGGTGGCAAGGCGGGCCGGACGGGTGCGTCGACATCGCGCCCATCACCGCCGAGTTCTTCGCACGCCAGGGCTACCACAATGCGAGCGTTGGTATCGGCATGGCCGCCGCGTGGGACCACCCCGGCGGTCGGGGCCAGGGCGTGAACGTGGCCGACTGCGAGTACTGGTTCGACGGCGACCACGAGGACATCTGCGGGGTGATCCCCGAGCCCGGGCAGACGCCCGCCCAGTGGATTATCGATGAACGCTGGTTCGAGCACGGCACGGCGGTGCTGGGCGAGATGATCGGCGGCGACAACGGGTACGGGGTGACCGGGCTCGTGCCCGACGCGCAGGCGTACTTCTTCCCCGAGTGGACCATCGAGGCCGGCGGCGGCCGCCGTGTCGCGGCGATCTCGCGGGCCGTTGGCACGATGGGCGAGGGCGACGTGATCCTGCTCGAGATGCAGGACTTCGGGCCCGGCGGCGACTACGCACCGGCCGAGATCAACCCGCTGGTGTGGCAGATCACCAGGGTGGGAACCGACCGCGGTGTCACGATCGTGGCCGCGGCCGGCAACGGCGACCAAGACCTGGATTCGGGTCCTTACGCCGAGTATCGCTCCCGGGGTGACAGCGGGGCCATCATCGTCGGTGCTGGGAGTTCATCGGGCAGCCGGAGCCGGCTTGGATTCAGTACGTATGGCAGCCGGGTGAACGTCCAGGCCTGGGGCCAGAATGTGTTTACGGCTGGTTACGGCGATTTCATCCGGGTGGGTGGGGACGAACTCCAGTCGTACACCCAATTCTTCAGCGGCACCAGTTCGGCATCGCCCATTGTGGCGTCGGCGGCGGTGAGCTTGCAGGGCATCCACCGGGCGGCCACCGGCCAGGCAATGGCTCCGGACGACCTGCGGCAGCTCCTGATCGACTCTGGGAGGCCCCAGGGCGGCGGTCAGCACATCGGTCCGTTGCCCGACATGGCGGCGGCCGTGGATGCCCTCCTCGGCGGCCTGTGCCCGGCGGACATCGATGGGGATGGCTCCCTGACGCTGTTCGACTTCCTGGCCTTCCAGACCGCATTTGACGCTGGAGAGCCCGTGGCCGACTTCGATGGGGACGGCTCTCTGACCATCTTCGACTTCCTGGCCTTCCAGACGGCATTCGATGCTGGGTGCGGCTGAGAGGGGTCTGGGCAAGATCTTGGTAATTATTTTTCGCCGATAGGCCCGAAATTGGCTTCCATCGGGCACGAGAATCTGGTATATCTATACCCATGAAGAGGTCGCACGCTGCCCCCAGGGGTGGGGCCGGTGTTGGCCGCTGTTTGGGATATTCGAGGCCGCCATCTGATCGGCTTGGGATATCTACTACCGAGGCTGTTTGCAGACAAGCCAAAGGAGAGGTGATATGAATCGCATCGCTTCGACCGTTTCCGTTGTTTCGGTACTCGCCGCGTGCGGCATGGCGTTCGGTCAGGCCAACGAGGGCGACTCGAACTCCACCACAATTTCCCAGCCGTCCACGCCAATCGGCGGGGTGGATGCCTTGGGCGACAGCATCGGATGTGCTGTGGACATCAACACGCTCACGGGTGATCCGGCTAACCTGGGCATCGAGTTCGCGTGGGGCTACTACTTTGTCAGCCGCCGTGCGGATGGCGTCACCGGTGGGCAGTTCATCTCGCAGTTTGACGAGGACTGGAACCTTGTCGAAGATTACGTCCAAGCGACCCTTGCGGTTCCGTGGGGTGGTCGCGATGGCGCGTCCATCGAGAGCGAGAACGCGTTGTTCTTCGGTGCGGACAACGGTGAACTGATCGAGTATCGTTGGGATCCGACCACCGAGCGGCTCGACCTGACCCAGACGACGATCATGAACGGCGCGATCAATACTGTTCGCGCGCTCGCTTGGGATCCGAACAACGAGGTGTTCTACACCAAGAGCTTTGGTGGCACGATCGAGATCATGGATCGCAATGGCAACACGCTGGACATTGTGGCTGCGGATAGCATCTCGGCGTATGGCGCGGCCTATGACCAGGTGAACCAGACGGTGTGGTTCCATGCCTATCGCACCGGCACCACCGGTTCATCGGACGCCCCCAAGACCCGCCTGGTCGAATGGGATCCGGCCACTCGTGACGTGACGGGTCGTGAGTTCGACACCGACGCCGTGGGCGGCGATCCCCTCATTGGCTACATCCCAGGCGGCGCGGACATCGAGTCGGACGGTACCAACGTGACCGCGATCGTGCTGGCGCAGGGAGACCCCTATGATTTCGTCCAGCGGTATGCCATCATCGGCGACGGCTCGCCTTGCGGCAGTGATTGCCGCGCCGACATCGACGGTGACGGCGCTCTGACGATCTTCGACTTCCTGGCCTTCCAGAACGCGTTTGATGCCGGCGACTTGCTTGCCGACTTCGACGGCGACGGCGCTCTGACGATCTTCGACTTCCTGGCCTTCCAGAACGAGTTCGACGCCGGTTGCCCGTAATCTGACAGTTTCGACTTGAATCCAATAACATCTGAAGCCCCCGAATCTCTTGCAGATTCGGGGGCTTCTGCTATCAGATAATAGTTTTATCTCTCAGCTTCCTGCTTGCAGGCTCGGTACGGCACCGATTCATGCAACCCATGGCTGCTTGTCGGCTAAGAACTGTATCGTCCGCGATGCCCCTGCCTCGGCATCGCACCGGGGAGTGACGTGGGAGGCTTATCTCGTATCCCATGAGGGAGGATTTTTAGATGAAGAAGCAGATTGCTAACGTTGCCGCGCTGTCCACCATCCTGGCAGCTGGCGTGGCCAGTGCCGACCCCGTGCGCCTGTCGCACAGCACCGAAGAGTTCCTCGTCACCACGGGTACCATCGCGTGCGCCTCGACCGGTGCGCCACAAACCACGGCTGAGAATGGTTTTTGGCGTTCGTTTACTCTGGCGGACTTCGGCGTGACCGAAGCTGTCACCATCTCGGACGTTGAAGTGGGTATCGAGAACCTCTTGCTGCCGACGTCGATCGAAACCGACATCACGGTCAACCTTTATCAGGCTCCGGCGGGTTCGGCTCCGGCTTTCGGTCTCGATCTCGTCGGTTCGGCCACTCTGACTTCGGGCGATCGGGCTCTTGAAGTGGTGACCATCGACGTCGACGGTACCGTTGACGCTGGCACCGCCCTGATCGTCGAAGTGTTCGCCCCTGATTTTACGATCGACGGCCTGACCGGCGATGTGTTCTTCCCGGGCTCCAACGCGTTCGGCCAGACCGGCCCGAGCTACATCGATGCCCCGACTTGTGGCGCTGTGGATCCGACCGATTACAACGACATCGGCTTCCCGGATGTCCACCTGATCATCATCGCCAACGGCGAGACCGGTGCGGTGGGCTGCCGTGCCGACATCGATGGCGATGGCACGCTGACGATCTTCGACTTCCTGGCATTCCAAAACGCGTTCGACGCCGGCGACCTCGCTGTTGCCGACTTTGACGATGATGGCGTGCTCACGATCTTCGATTTCCTCGAGTTCCAGAACCAGTTCGACGCTGGTTGCCCGTAATTTACTCGGGCCGATACTGGCCTGATTCAGATTCGTAGAACAAAGCCGTGGTCAGCCTCAAACCTCCCCGAGGTTGATCATCGAACGGGCCCATCACGATGGGCCCGTTCGGCTTTGTTGTTTCATGCCCCTCGACCGAGCCGGGAGATCAAGACCGCGAGCAGCTTGCATCGCTCGACGAGGCTCGAGAGTTCGATCCACTCTGTTGGCGTGTGCAAGCCGCCCCCGCGCACGCCCAGCGTGTCGATCGTGGGCAGCCCCGCGTCTTGCAGGATGTTGCCGTCGCACACGCCGCCGGTGCTTGCGAAGGGGAGCTGCTGCCCCAGAACTTCGGCGACCGCACGTGCGCTGAGCGCGAGACTCTCGGTCGCCGGCGTGAGCGGCTTGGCCGGACGATTGAATGACCTTCGAATAATCACCGCGGCCTTTGTCCCCTCGCAGGCTTGGTTTTTCGTCCCCAGGGCATCGAGGGCCTTGCCCATCTCTTCGGCGATGCCATTGTCCCTGTACCGAGCATTCCCCCACGCGGCGGCATGATCGGGTACGGCGTTGGTGGCGGTTCCACCCTGCAGCGGCCCGATGCTCATGATGTATGAGCCCTCTTTGGTGGGGTCGGCCATCTCCCCGATCGCGGCGATAGCGCGCGCAAGCGCGGTCACCGCGCTCACGCCACCGCGGAAGTCTCTCCCGACGTGCGAAGATCGGCCCAGAGACTCGATCATAAACTGCCCGCTTCCCATGCGTTCGACGGCGAGTTCACCACCGGGCAACGCGGGTTCGAGCGCAAGGCCGAAGTCGTGCAGCGTTGCCTGATCTCGCAGCGCGGCCTCGCTGTGGTAGCTTCCGGTCTCCTCGTCCGCGTTGAGCATGAACGTCCAACTCGCCGGCGCGCCCGCTTCTTCAAGGCATTCGAGTGCGCACGCCGCTATCACGAGCCCGCCCTTCATGTCGACGCAGCCAGGGCCGAGGGCTGTCTTGTTATCCTCGGAGATCGTCAATTCGCGGAACGGACTATCGATGGGATGCACGGTATCGAGGTGGCCGGCGATGAGCACCTTCTGCATGCCAGGACGCAGGCGTTCGAGTACGGCGGTGGGTGGAATGCCGTCCGCCGCTCCACCCTTGAGCCAGGCCGGCCTGGGCTGGCCCTCAACGATGGAGTCGTTCGCCCCCAGCTTCTTCATGCGTTCGGTGAAGATGGCGCGCGTGGCCTTGATTCCCTCTCCACCGCCCGGACCGGTAGGTGTCTCCACGTGGCGTTTGAGGTCTTCGAGCAAGAGGCTCGCGCGAGACTCGATGAGATCGCAGGTGCGGCGTTCTTCGTTGGTCAATTCGATCGTCAAGCCATGATCCTCTCGCGCGCTACGCTCCAATGCCCATCGAACACAAACTCCGCCGGTCCCGCCTGCCGGACGATGCCGTCGCCGCCGAGCGAAGATGGAGCCCAGGATACCAACAGATCGCCCCCGGGGAGCATCAGGGTTGCTTCAGGCTCGAGTCGCCCGGCGAGAACCGCGGCAACCAGCACCGCGCACGCGCCGGTGCCACACGCACGTGTCGGGCCCGCGCCGCGTTCCCAGGTATGAACAGTTGCGTGCGATGGCGTGTCGACACGGACAAGGTGGGCGTTCACTCGATTCGCGAACGCGGGATGCCGTTCGATCAAGGGCCCGAGCGTCGATGCTTCCATGGCCAGGTGCTCGCCCAACCACGGGTTGTCCGATGCGAACGCGACCGCGTGTGGGTTGCCCATCGAGACGGCGCTGAATCTGAGGTGATGCCCGGCAATCTCGATGCACATCGGATCGCCAGACACCAGCGCACGTGGGTTGATGTCGCAGTCATCGAGTGCCAATCCGGGCGCGCCCATGGAAACCCGTACGATGCCGCCTTCAAGTGGCTTGCACTCCAGCACACGGGTGCCGGACTCGATATGGAGTATCGAGGCTGATACCCCCAAGCGATCTCGGACAAACCGGGCTACACACCGTGTTCCGTTGCCGCACGCGTCTGCTTCGCTGCCATCGGCGTTGAAGGTGCGCATGAGGGCGTGGTTCGTCGTGTCGCGTGGCCGGCAGATCAGGATGACACCGTCACTGCCGATTCCGGTGTGCCGATCGCTCATGCGGGCGCTCAGCTCTTGCCAGTCCAAGCTCTCGAGGTTGGGCTCGGTCATGGCGTCGATGTAGACATAATCGTTGCCGAGCCCGTGCATCTTGGTGAATCGCATATCGCCCTCCCGGGCAAACGAGCTATCTACCACTGGAGCCAGCCAAGGCTGAGGCCAACGAGCAGGAATCCGCCCATGCCCGCGATCCCGAGAACCGTAGCCCATCGCAGAACCCGGATTCTTCGGTCGATTGGGAGCGAGGCAACGGGCAGCCCGGGCAGCTTGGCGAGTGCACGCTGACGCTGCGCGACCGAGCCGTGGCGGAAGCCCCATCGCTTAGGGTCGACGCCATTGAGCGCGCACACGCGGTCGAGTGCGGCGGCCATCGAGGCGGGGCCACCCGGATGGACGTGGGTGGTGCTCTCGTATTGGGTCGTCGCGATCTCTTGCCCGATCGCGACCGCCGCCCGCGCATCGGCGTGGCGTTCGATCGTGCGGCTGATGGCCCCGAAACCCAAGATCGCCACGGCCAGGACTGCCAGAAGCGACACGACCTCGGCAATACCGGGAAGCACTCCAACACGCATGATTCCGGCCGTGACTGCCGGTTGGCCGAAACTCAGGGCGGTAACCATCGCGAGCATCGAGAGCACGATCCACAGGACGTGGTGCTGGCGGACGTGGGCGAGCTCGTGGGCGACCACGGCGTCGAGTTCGTGCCTGGGCATGCCGCGAAGCAGTGGTTCGGTGACGAGCATGTAGCGAGCCCAGGGCAGAAGCCCAAGGATGGCGGCGTTCGCCGAGGGGTTAGTCCACAGGCGAACACCACGGATACGCGCCCCCATGTGTTGGCAGAGATCATCGATGCGTTCGCGGAATTCGCCCGAGTCCAGCGACTTCGTGCCCAGCACGCGCACGACGATGGCCGGGGCGATCGTGATGATGGCCACCGTGCCGCCGATGTCGATGGTTCGCGTGAGCCATTCGGGAAGGCCGGTCAATGTCTCGGTTGTCTCATGCCAGCAGACGAGCAGCAGGATCGGCGCGAGCGGCATCGCCAGCATGGCGCGGGCGTGGCCGACCGTGGCTTCGAACCGAGTTGGCGGCCGCTCCATGGCGACACCCTCGTCGAGCTGGCGCACCATCATGGCCTGACGCATGCGATCGTGCAACGGGTGCTCGGCCCAGGCGATGGCGAGCAAGGCCAGCAGCGGTGGCGTGGCCGCGAGAGCTTCGTCCAACCCGATCCAGGACCCGATGAGCGCCTCAACCGCGCCCACGCCATCCGATGTGATGCACCACGTCGCGAACGGGAGGACGGCGAGCCAGCGGAGCTTCTGGGCGAGGCCCAGCCCCCGGTTGAGCATCCGCCACGAGCCCCGGTGGGCCGCGGCGCGAGCGCACGCTGGCAGCGCGATCGTTGCGACCACGGCAATGAGCACGGTCCATCCGCTGGCGATCAGGAACTGTCCGGGCGTGCCGATGAACGCATCGCCGCGGGCCTTGGCCAGGTCTCGGCCAACCAGCAAGCCAACCAGGATGATAAGGACATGGATGCTGGGCACGTTCGCTCAGGGGCTGGTGTCGGTCAGTTGTCCATGAAGGCCGGCACGCGCGGGAGAGCGCCCAAGTCGACCGCTGCTGGCGCGTCGATGAATGCGTCAACGTTGAGCTCGTCTTCGTTGATCGAGGTGATCACGACGCCCATGCGGCCTTGCGTACTTGCCTGGACGAAGTCTTCGACGCTCGGGCCTGCGAACCTGCTGTTGCGTTCGCGCATGACGTGGAAATGGTACATCGCCAGGGCGCGGACGCTCTGCTCGACCATGTCCGAGGAGGCCACAAACGTGTCGTCGCCCTGGCGGTGCTGGGGACGCGGCGGGTAGAGCTGCGCGATGAAGCGGCCCGAGCTATCGACGAACAGCAGGCCGCCGTACTCGGTGGTCTCGTCCTCGCGGTCCATCTCGACCTGCTCGAAGATGCGCTTCATGACTTCGGGATCGTGCAGCGCCACATCGACGGCGAGCATGCCCATGAGGTCGCCCCAACTGAGGCGGCCCGAGGCCTCCTCAAGGAGTTGTGGCACGCCCTTGAGCTCGCTGCGGTCTGCCCGGCGGGGCGTCGTCTCGCGATCGCCAATGCGTGCCCGCAGGCGTCCTTCGAGTTGGGCCCGATCGTCGCGCATCCAGGCTTCGCGGTAGATCGAAGCCCAACGTACAGCTTCCAGGTTGCGGAGCTTGAGGCCGTGGGCCTGCCCATCGGACAATCCGGCGACGGCCGCGGCCGCCTGGTTCCACCACTGGCTGCCGCGATCCTCCGAGAGGGCGACCAGCCAGCGGAGTTCCTCGCCGTTGCGGGGGACGACGCCCAGCTCGCTCAGGCCGCGACGGATCGTGGTCAGCGTGCGCGCCCCCATCTGGTCGGTGGGCAGGTCGTCGCGTCGCAGGACTTCCCGGCGGGCCTCGCCGCTGGGGTCGAGCCTGGCCAACAGATCCCACGCGGCTTCCCGCGCTCGGGCGTCGAGGTCGATGGTGCCCAGCGTGCCCTGCTGGGGGTTCAGGAACACCCGGGTGGCGATGAGTTCCATGGATTGGTTGGGGTTCAGCGCTTCCAGGATGACCCTCTCAACGCGATCCTGGTCGCCGATCGCGGCGTCCTCGATGGCGTAGGAGCGAACGAAGGCGGGGGACAGATCGCTCCAGCCGCGGCTGACGGCCTGGCGGCCCATGCGACGGATGACCTCGTAGTCGCGCTCGGTGGGTACGCGGGCCCGGATGAAGCTCTGTGAGTCACGCAGGCCAGACCAGGAATCGTCGCTCATCAGCAGGTCGATGGCCGCGTGGCGGAGTTCCTGGGGGGTTAGGTCCGACCAGAGCATGGACTTCAGGGGCGGCCTGAGCTGGGAGCGATCGGCGCTGTTCGCTTCCCACGCGGCCCGCATGGCGGCGATGCGATCGGGCGTGCGGAGTTCGGGGTTCTGGAAGTCGGTCAGCGGGTCGCCGCTGGGCTTGTGGCCGCCGCCGGCGCAGCCCTGGATGGCCAGGGCCATCAGGGCGGCGAAAGCGAGCAGAAAGACGGTACGGTTCGCTGCGGGTCCATGCATAGGGCAATACTATCGGTAGACGAACCCAGATGTTCGCACATCGATCGCACGCCAGATGCCCCCCGAGGATCCCACCGTGGCCAAGGAACACAGCCTGCCCCAAGCCGACGAGACGGCCGCACGCGGCCCCCAGGGCGTCGCTGCGACCACCGGATCGGCGGAAGAGCGGCTCCAGCCAGCGGTGCGGGTCCAGGAGGTGATCGAGCAGCTCCGGCCCAGCATCCAGGCCGATGGTGGCGACGTGGAATTCCTGGAGTTTACCGAGCAGGGAGTCGTCCGCATCCGGCTCCACGGGGCCTGCGTGGGCTGCCCCAGCAGCAGCCTGACGCTGCAGGTCGGGCTCGAGCGGAACCTGCGGGAGCACGTGCCCGAGTTCACGTCTGTCGAGGCCGTCGAATAAGCCTCCAGCGGCCGGTCGCCAAGATGAAATCGGCTCCGCCGAAGATTCCCTATTTTGACTTGATCGCTGGTTGGACTCCGGCCAAGTGCCTTGGGGCCATAGATTTGCGCGTTATCGGTGGCCGTTTGGCTCCCGAGACTCAAATTTAGCGCCGGTTCGGGCCCCTGTCGGTTACACTCCTCGTGGTGGGCCCGTAGGGACATGAGAGTCGGTGAGAATCCGAGAAGAGAGGGGCGGCCCATGGTGGGGCCGCGAAGAGCGGGCACTCGGCGCCCGCGCGACACATGGTGGTGGCACATGCTGGTGATTACGAGGCGTGAGGGCGAAGAAGTAGTGGTCGGCGACCCCAAGAACCCCATCGGGGTGGTGCGGATCGCGTCGATCAAGGGCGATCGCATCCGGCTGGCGTTCGATTTTCCGAGGACGATCGACGTGCACCGTCGGGAGGTCGCCGAGCAGATCGCGGCCGAGGGTGAGACGCCCAATGGCAACGGCCAGGCCGAGAAGCCCGTGCCCGAGGTCGAGGTACGCGTGAAGGACGCGGCGGCGCCGGCGTAAGAGAAATAACGAAATAAGCAAATGGGCAGATGCGCAAATCCGGATTTGCGCATCTTCCCATTTGCTTATTTGCTTATTTGCTTATTTGCTTATTTGCCGATTTCATACTCTACGGGCACCCGGCGTCGAACGCGTTCTGAAACGTCAGGAAATCGAAGATCGTAAAGTCGCCGTCGCCGTCTAAGTCGGCGGCGGGGTCCATCAGGTCGAACAGGTTGCCGAACGCCAGGAAGTCGAAGATGGTCAGCGCGCCGTCGCCGTCCAGGTCGGCCGGGCAGCCGTAGGGCCCGCACCGGTTGAGCAGCACGCCCACGTTGGCATCCCCGGGAAGATCCCCTCTGTTTGCCGTGGCGAGATCGGGGTCTCCGTCGCCATCCAGATCGCCGATCGCCACAGACGTGGGGCGGGAGCCCGAAACGTAAAGCACCTCGGGTGCGAAGGTGCCATCGCTGTTGTTGATCAGCACGCTCAGGTTGCTGGCTTGGCCGTCTGCTACCGCGAGGTCGGCGTCGCCATCGCCGTCCAGGTCACCAATGACCACCGAGCTGCCGAACGCGCCCGCGACATAGCCCACCTGGGATGCGAAGGTGCCATCGCCATTGTTGAGCAGCACGCTCACGCCGCCCAGTGCCGTGGTCCCGGTGGTGCTCACGGCAAGGTCGGGGGCACCATCCCCGTCGAGGTCTCCGATCGCCACGGACTGGCCCCCGAACGGAAGGTCATAGAGGACATCGGAAGCGAAGGTGCCATCGCCATTGTTCATCAGCACGCTGGCGTCTTGGCTGAAGGTGTTCGCCACGGCGAGGTCCGCGTCGCCGTCGCCGTCCAGATCGCCGATTGCTACGGACCTTGGCCCATTGCCCGCGCCATAGGACACCTGGGGCCCAAACGTCCCATCGCCGTTGTTGAGCAGTACGCTGACATCACGGTCGAACCCGTTCGTTACAGCCAGATCGGCGTCGCCGTCGCCGTCCAAGTCGCCGATGGCCGCCGAACGCGGGCCGATACCCCCCGCGTAGCGCACCTGCGGCGCGAACGTGCCGTCGCCGCGGTTGAGCAGCACGCTGATGTCATTGCCATTCGTATTTGCAACAACAAGGTCAGCGTCTCCATCGCCGTCCACGTCGCCGATCGCGACCGCCCTGGGGTAGTCGCCAGCGGCATAAAGCACGTCGGAGGCGAAGGTGCCGTCGCCGTTGTTCAGCAGCACGCTGGCGTCGCCGCTCACCGCGTTCGCCACGGCCAGGTCCGCGTCGCCGTCGCCGTCCAGGTCGCCGATTGCGACGGCGTCGGCACGGTCGCCTACGCCGTAGGCCACCTGGGGCGCGAAGATCTCGGCGGGGTCGCAGTCCTGGGCCAGCACGGCCGGGGCCATCAGGGCGGCAGCGGCCGGCACGGCCACGAGGTCACGGATTCGGGGCATGGATGTTCTCCTCTGGGCCCAAGCATACCGAAATCCGGCCGCGCGTGCAAGAGCACAACGGCGGCATCGGTCGGCTGCCATCGGGCTATCGGGCGTGCGGGCCACGCGGGGCCGGTGGGGCGGGCGGGGTGGGCGGCTGGTGGCGCGGCGGCCGGGGCCGCGTGCCCGATGGTCGCACGCCGACGGCGGGCACTCGATGATCGATCGCGGGCACCCGACCGACCAGGATCGGCGTTCGAGCCCCGGGAGCGGCCGATCGATCGTGCGGTGCCGCGCCTCGATCCAGAGCGGCCCGCGTTCGATGTTCGGCGACGCGCACTCGACCATCAAGGACCGGCAGTCGATGATCAACGATCGATCATCGCGCTTCTCGGGCGTCGGCGTGCAACGCGATGGGGGAGCGTTGGGGGGGCGTCGAGCGTCCGTGCGGCCGCGCGACCGGTACGACCGGCACAACCGGACCGGTTTTCTGCGATTTCGAGCCTTGCGACCGTTGCGGCCCGCGCGATCGGGCGATCCAGGGGCATCGGCCCGGGCACGGTGCTCGGGCCGGACACGAAGACCCGCGGCGAGCGCCGCAAACCCAGACGCAGGCGGCGAGCGCCGCTGCATAGAAAGGAACCGATCATGGGTACCAACATGCCCCAGAACCGGCGCGAAGCGCTGCTCTGGGTCGAGAGCCACGCCGCCGCCTGGAACGACAACGCCGCGGCGATCGGGCTAGATCCGCAAACCGTCGCGACCGTGATCTCCGCCGCGGCTTCCGCCCGCCAGGATCTGACCACCTCGCTGGCCGTCCGCGACGCCAGCAAGGGGGCTACCCAGACCTGGTACGGCACCGCCGACGGCATGAAGGACCTGGCCAGCGACGCCGTGCTGGCCATCAAGGCCTTCGCCGAGGCCAGCGAGAACCCCCAGGCGGTCTACGACCTGGCCGACATCAGCGGGGCCAGCGCGCCCAGCCCGGCCGAGCCGCCCGCCGAGCCCACCGGCCTGAGCGCCACGCTCAACAACAACGGCCAGGTCGAGCTCAGCTGGAAGGGCAAGGGCCCCGCGGGCACCTTCTACTTGGTGACCCGCCAGCTCGCTGGGGAAACCTCCTTCGCGTTCCTCGGCGACACCACCAGCAAGGCCTTCACCGACACCACCGTGCCCGCGGGCACGGCGAGCGCGAGCTACCAGGTCACCGCGCGGCACACGGTCAACACCGTGCCGGGCGAGCCGATCCTGGTGCGCTTCGGTGTGGGCGGCCAGGGGCTGGCCAGCGTCGCGGCGTAGGCCCGGCCAATTCGATATGTTGATCTTGGTATGCGAGCGAGGGGGCGCGGCGGAGGCCGGGGCCCCTCGCTCTTTGTTTTGTGCTGTTGGGGCGGGCTTGGACGTTCGACGCTCAGGCGGAGCCGAAGACGGCTGCGCCTGAGCTGCGCGAACTTGGTTTGTTTTGAGCGCTCGCGTTGCTCGCTTGCGGCCGCATGAGCGGCCGGGCGGCCGGGGGCCGCCGCGCCGGGGCATGCGCCGAAGACGGCGGATGCCCCGGCGCGAAGTGCCTTGTGTGAACCTGCGCAGCGGGCTCTTGCGACGGAGCATCCGCCGAACGAGTCTTCGAGCGAGAGCGCATGCGGAGGCGCGGCCGCTTCTGCGGCCCGGCCGTCAGGCCGTCAAGGGAGCGAAGCGACCGCTCAAAAGCAACCCCGTTGGGCGAGCGAAGGCGCGGCGGTCTTCCGCCCCGCCGCAGCGGCGAACCGCCAGAAACGCGCGATCGACGCCCTACTCCGGCGACCCGCTCGAATAGTCGTACACCCACTGGCTCATGGCCCGCTCGTAGTCGAGGACCTCGCCGTCGTTGAAGAACAGGCCCAGTTCGCGCTGGGCGGCCTCGGGGCTGTCGCTGCCGTGGATGAGGTTGAAGCTGTTCGAGACGCCGAAGTCGCCCCGGATCGTCCCGGCGTCGGCCTTGGAGCCGAACGTCGCGCCCATCATCGAGCGGCTGATGGCGATGGCGCCGATGCCGCGGATGGCCATGACCAGCACCGGGGCGCCGGTCATGAAGCGGACGAGGCCGTCGTAGAACGGCTTGCCGGCGTGGTCCTTGTAGTGCTCGGCGGCCAGCTGCGGGCTGATCTTCATGAGCTTGCAGCCGACGACCTGGAGGCCCTTGTCCTCGAAGCGGCTGATGATGCGGCCCATGAGGCCCCGCTGGACGGCGTCGGGCTTGAGGATGATGAGGGTGGTTTCCATCTTGGGAAGGCTCCTTGGGGGCTTGTGGGGTTGGGCCGCAAGGGTAGGGGGGAGCAGGCCCAATGGGCAGACGGCAGGCAAGCAAATGGAGGGCGCGTCAGTGAGTAGAACAGGCCGCCAGGGGCCTTGCGGGGCCCCGGGCGGCGGATGATGGGAACAGGGTTCGTGTGTGTGGGGGGGAAGGGGCCTACTTGGCCGCCTTGCCCAGGAAGCCGGCGACGGTGGCCAGGCGGGCGGCGGTTGCGGCCCCCTTGATGATGGCTCCCGGGCCGACGACTAGGGCGACCACGCCGATGCCGGTGGCCAGGGCGGCGGGGTGGTCCTTGGCGAAGCGGATCGCGCTCGAGGCGAGATCGCCGGCGAGCGAGCCCGAGTCGCCCCCCGACGCGCTGCCGCTGCGGCTGGCGGCGGCAACCCGGAGGTTGAGCTTGGCTTCCTCGATCGTTTGCGGCCGGGGTCGATTGCCGAGCCGGGCCTGCGCGTCATCGTGCTTGGCGGGCGGGAGCGCGGCGGGATGGCGGCGGTGGCGGGTATGGGGGTGGCGGGGTGCTGGCGTGCTCATGGCGCGCTCCCTCCGGCGGCCCGCATGCGTTGCCGGCCATGGGCGGCGAGCCCGACCCCCAGCAGCGTCGCCGCCGCGCCCATGATCGCCAGCGACCCCGCCACGCCGACCGATTGTGCCAGAATCCACGCCAGGCCGACCAGCAAGGCCGTGACGCCGACCACCGAGATGGTCGCCGAGCCGACCACGACAACGCCCCAGAATGTGAGGTCGGCCCCGGTGCGGCGGAGTTGCCGGCCCTCGGCCTCCATGAGGTCGACGGCGGCGATAAAGGTGTCGGCGGCTTTCTCGAGCATCGATCGTTCCCCCCTTGGAAACTCTGTGCGTGGTGGTGGCCAGTACACTTGGATCGCCCCCCGCTGGCAGGGGGCGAACAAGAGAGACGAGCCGCTCGTTAGCGTCGCACACCGCGGGCGATGAGCGCACCAGCCACGGCGGCTCCAGCGAGCCACAGGAGTGGACGCTGGCTGACCTCGCTGGCCAAACGATCGTGAGCCTCGGTGGCTTGATCCCGGGCGGCGCTCCCGAGCTCTTGGGCCTTGTCGGTGGCTGTCTGAGCCATGCTGGATGCGCCATCGGCACCGCGATGGGCGATGTCGGTAATGAGCGAGGCAACGTCGGTCTTGAGCGAAGCAAGATCTTCGCGGATGGCCTCAACGTCGGCCGCGGGACTGTCGGTGGTTTTACTGGTCGCCATTGGATATCTCCTGCTTCGGTGATGGAACAGGAGTATCTTGCCGCGTGTGTCTGACAGCACCATGAATCATGCGTAAAAACACGTTCATATCACGCGAGGCCGGGCTACTGCAGGATGACGGCGGCTTCGATGGCGTCCTCGAGTTCTTCGGTCAGGCCGGGGCCGGCTCCCACTTTTCGCTTGATGATCATGCCATTGGGATCGACGATGACCATCGTCGGGATGCTGCCAACTTGGTAGTCGGCGGCGACCTGGTCGCCGTTGAGCAGGAGGAGGTAATCCCAGCCACGGGCGTCCATGAGGGCCTTGGGATCGCCGTTCTCCCAGGCGTTGACGCCCATGACGACGACGCCCTTGTCCTTGTGCTTCTGGTGGATGGCCTGGAGCTCGGGCATGACCTGGAGGCACGGGCCGCACCAGGTCGCCCAGAAGTCGATGATCACGGTCTTGCCCTGGTAATCGCTGAGTGTGTGCTCGTTGCCCTCAGGGTCGAGCAGGGTGAAGTCGGGGGCGGGGATGTTCAGCGGGGGCTCGGCGGGGGCTCGGGCCTGGCGTTGGTCCACGGGCGGCTCGTAGGCGACGGCTTCGAAGCCCTCCGGCATGGGCAGCGTGAAGGGGTTGGCCAGATCGATGAGGTCAGAGAGCGGCGTCTCGTCGTTCTCGCGCCAGTTGGTCTCGTCGAGGATCTTGGCGGCGTGTTTCACGGCCGCCGCGATGTCGGTGGGGTTGTCCAACGCCTCGACGTTGGAGATGGTCAGGCGTGAGATGCCATCGCCCATGCTCTCGTTGTCGTCGCCGCGAACGTCGTAGTAAACCAGTTCGAAGCCGCGGGGCAGGTTATCTTCGACACCAAGGTACCACCAGGCACCGAAGGCGTGCGTGTTTGGGAACTCGGCGAGGTCGACGTAGATCGCGTTGGTTGGGTTTTCGCCCAAGAGGACGTTGCCGTCGAAGCGGGGATGCTCGCGTGGGGTGTCATCGATAATCGGCTTACCAACGAGCGTCTCCCACTCGCTGAGCCAGTGCATGGCCGTCCACGCGCCCGAGTCGTCGATGAGATTCTGGGCGTGCTCGGGCTCGCTATCGACCAGTGCACCCTGGAACGCGTCGAGGTACCGCGCGTGTTCCTGGTCCATCGAAAAAGCGAACGGGATGGGATCGTCCTTGCCGTCGGCGCTGCTGATGATTCCGAAGGTGGCGACCTGCCACTGCGGGGCCAAGTCGGCATCGAGCAAGCCGGCACGGGTGGCTTCATTGCGGCGGGAAATGACCACGCGGGCCTTGGTATAGGGCTCGCGCGTCGCTTGGGCACCCGAACCGTCGCGGCGGATGGTGAAGGCCAAGCCCTGGGTGTTGCGGAGTTGTTCGTCGGCGGCGCGGAGGAGGTCGAGGCCGCTGGGGAGCTCGTCTTCCCGGGCTCGTTGGAGGCCATCTTGTGCCCGGGCGACCTGGCAGACTCCCGCGACCAGGGGGCCGCCGATCATGATGACAAGCGAAATCGTGGTAGCTATCGAACCGTGCGCCGGCATGATGCGATCCTCCATGATGCCCAGTTGGAGGCTACCGGGCACCAGATTCTACGTTCGATGACTCTTGGGCGTTCGGCGCGGCGAGACGGCCGCTCAGGATTGAATCCCTGAACGGCCGCCTACTGGGGGGTTTGTTGTGTTGAGACGGTGTTCGGCGTGTCAGGCCCGGGCGTCTCGCATATCACGGATCGTGTCGTGCGTTTCCTTCACCGCGGCGTACTGGTCGGTCAGCATGGCGTTGAGCGGGCTGCCCGCGGTGCTCTTGAGCACTTCCTCGTACTTGCCCTTGATGGCGTCCTCGCCTCGCTCGGCCTCGGCGAGCACGGCATGTTCATCACCGTTCTGAACGGTGCCACGAATGTTCACCCACCAGCGGTGGATTGCCCCCTTGGCGGTGCCCGAATCGGGCGAATCGACACCGTTGACGTCGACCACTCGGCTCAGTTGGTCGGCAAACTGGGCACGGCGAGCCGAACACTGGCGGAAATAGCCTGCGATGTCGGAATTCTCGATGTTCTCGGCGGCCGTCTCAAACCCCTTGCTCGCGTCGATGTTGATCTCGATAATTGACTTAACGCCGCTGAGGGTATTCTTGTCAAGATTGGTGATGGACTCCATGGTATATCCTCCTCGGATAGAGGGTGCAGTGGTTCGTGATTCGGGCGTGCGGGCCTAAGCGATGCTCAGCCGCCCATGTCGTCGACGGCATCGTCGACCGCATCGCCAGCGTCGTCGACGGCGTCATCAACCGCATCGCCGGTTTCTTCGAGTGCGTCGCCCGTCTCGTCGGCGGCATCCTCGCAGCCGGTGAGCGAGGCGGTCAGGGCAAACAGGGTAATGGCGCTGGCGGTGGTAAGGCTCTTAGCGAGATTGCGAGCGTTCATTCGAGTGGTCATGTGGGGACTCCTTTTCGGGTGTTCGAGCAGAAATAGAACAACGAAGTGTAGTCTATCGGTTGGATGGCTCAGACGCTGACATTGGTCTTGCCACGACGGACCAGCCCGAAGATCAGCGAGAGCACGAACAGGATGAGGAAAATGACGAATAGAATCTTGGCGATCGAGGCGGCGCCGGCGGCGATGCCGCCGAATCCAAAAACGGCCGCGATGATGGCGATGATAAAGAATGCGATTGCCCAACCCAACATATCAAGTCTCCCATGCGTACCCGTACTCGAATCTCGGCCCCCCCTCCCGTTCGTACGCTCCGGGCAAATGGGCCATTACTTCTCACGTATGTACTGTTGCCCCCGCGCATGAAACCCCCCTTGGAAGGCGATGAATCGGGATTCATATTGCATCGACCGTGTTCGGTCGATGGGGCCATCCCAAAACAGACTGGCTGACGAGGAACGGCATCCGGCGCGGTGATCGACGGCTTGGAACGGCTCGGCCGGTTCACACACGCCGGACGCCGGTTGATGGCGTGGCAGAGTGTGGACATGCCAGTGATACCGCAAAACACCTCTTGCCCAGATGAAAGCTGGATGAAATCCGTGTCATATTGGGACTTGAGCGTCGCTTGACCGGCATTGGAGGCTTGCTATCCTCCAAACGACATGCATCAAGAGTCCCGGGATGCCTCACAAGGTTCCGGGCGGCAACCGAGCGGGTCATCCAGACCATGCCACGGTGCCGAGGCCAGCCCCGGCGTGGGGAGCGATGCGGTCGAGGTCGTCTAGAAGACGACACTCGGCAAACCGGTGGCGATGTTCGCCGCGTCCACGCCAGCACTGGAAGCTCTCGATGCTGTGAAGGAGTTCACAGCATGGGACACGTTGCCAATTTCGAGATCACGGACGCGTCCGCCTTTTGCCCGGGCATTGGCCGGGGTGGAGGCGATGGCGAGCCGCTGACGGCGTCGATCACCCAGAGCACCACGTTCCGGCGTGATGGCGTGGGGAGCAACCCAACCCACCAGTATTCACGCGTCAGCAACCCCACCGTAGCCGTGCTGGAAGACGCTCTCGGCCAGCTCGAGAACGCCCTGCCGGCAGCGTGTTTTGGCTCCGGGCTGGCCGCCGAGACGGCGTTGTTCCTGGCGGTGCTGCGGGCGGGGGATCACGTCGTGTGCGGCCGGTCGGTGTACGGCGGGACCGTGCGGTTGCTCCGAGAGGTGCTCCCCGGGCTGGGCATCGAGGCGACGTTTGTCGACACAACGGACGTGGCAGACGTGCGACGGGCGGTTCGCGAGAACACCAAGCTGGTCTTTGTAGAGACGCCCAGCAACCCGGTGCTTGAGGTTAGTGATATCCGGGCGATCGCCGTCGTGGCACGTCAGGCTGGGGCATTGCTCGCGGTCGACAACACGTTCCAGACGGCGGTGCTCCAGCGGCCGTTGGACCTTGGTGCGGACATCTCGGTGTACTCCACGACGAAGTTCATCGATGGGCACTCGCTGGCGCTCGGCGGCGCGCTCGTTTCGCGTGATGCGAAGCTGCTCGAACGCATCCGATTCATCCGAAAGTGTACCGGAGCGATCCAGAGCCCGTTCAACGCGTGGGCCACCATCAACGGACTCAAGACGCTGCCGCTGCGGCTGGCGCGGCAGAGCGAGACTGCACTCACCATCGCGAGGTGGCTGCACGACCACCACGCCGTGGACGTCGTGAATTATGCCGGCTTAGCGACGGGGGCGACCCGGGAACTGGCCGAGAGCCAGCACCTGCCGGCGCTCGGCGGACGCACGCCCTGCCACGGGGCGGTGCTGAGCTTCGAGGTTCGCGGGGGCGTCGAAGCGGCGCGGCTGGTGGCCGAGACCCTCCAGCTTTGCACCCTGGTGGAGCACGTGGGCTCGGTCGAGACCCTGGTCACCCATCCGGCCACGATGACCCACGCGGATGTGCCAGCCGGACACAGGCGTTCGTGCGGTATCGCAGACGGATTGCTACGGCTGAGCGTGGGGCTCGAGCCATCCGAGGCGATCATCGCCGATCTCGAGCGGGCGATCTCGATCGCGACCAACAAGGCGGGCAGCGCCCAGGGGGTGGCCGAATGTGCCCGGGTGTGATTGTTCTGAAGTTTGGCGGATCGGTGCTCACCGATGAGGATCGGCTGCGGATCGCCGTGCATGAGATCTACCGCTGGCGCCGTGAGGGCTGGCAGGTCGTTGCTGTCGTGTCGGCGTTTGCTGGGCGCACCGACGAGTTGCTCGCCTCGTGTCAATGTGGTGGTCTGGAAGCCACCGGACACGCGACGGCAACGGTTCTGGCGTGCGGTGAGCGTGAAAGTGCTGCAAAGCTGGTCGGGTGCCTCGATAGGGTTGGCGTAGCGGCGGCGTTGCTCGATCCGGCTGCCATCGGCTTGCGAGCCCACGGGCCGGCGCTCGATGCGCAGCCTATGGGCCTTGATGCAAATCGTGTGCGATCGTCTCTGGATACAACTGGCGTAGTCGTCGTGCCCGGGTTCCTGGCCATCGACGACCAGGGGCGCACGGTCACGCTAGGACGGGGCGGGTCCGATCTGACCGCTCTTGTACTGGCCGATGGGCTGAAAGCCAAGAAGTGCCGGTTGCTGAAGGACGTGGACGGCCTGTACGAGCGTGATCCGGCCAGCAGCGGGCCGCCACCCGAGCGGTTCGAGCGGGCATCGTTCGACGATGCCTTGCGGCTGGATGGATCCATCCTGCAGCACAAGGCCGTACGTTTCGCTCGGGAGCGGAATCTGGCATTCGAGGTTGGCCGGGTCAACGCGACACGGGCCACTAGGGTGGGAACTCACCCGTCTGTGCTCGCAGGGTGCAACAGAAGCCCTCTCCCGCTGCGCGTCGCGTTGCTTGGCGTTGGTGTTGTCGGCGGGGGTGTGCTGGAACTGCTCACCCAGATGCCCGAGCGGTTCGAGGTGGTTGGGGCGGCGGTGCGGGATGCCGAGAAGCATGGCGACCTGCTGAGTCGGCTGGCGGCAGGCACGGTCTCGACCAACCCGCTCGAAGTAGCCCGGTGCGGGGCCGACATGGTGGTCGAGGCGATAGGCGGTGTCGAGCCGGCGCGTGAGGCTATTGCAACGGCGTTGCGGTCGGGGTCCCACGTTGTGACGGCGAACAAGGCGGTGCTGGCTAAGCATGGGAGAACGTTGTTCGATCTGGCCGAGGCGTGCGATCGGCGGCTGCTGTCTTCGGCTTCGGTGGGTGGGGGGGCGCCGGTGCTCGAAGCGGCAACCCGGCTCGGGGCTACGCGAGTGCGGGGAGTGCTCAACGGCACGGCGAACTTCGTGCTATCCAGGCTTGCCGAAGGCGTGCTCGTGGAAGACGCGATCGCCGAAGCTCGGCGCCTGGGGCTTGCCGAGGCCGATCCGTCGCGGGACTTGGATGGCCGCGACAGCCTTGACAAGTTGCGGGTGCTCGCGATGTGCTGCGGCATCGATGCCCCGGGATCGATCGACTTGGGTTGCGCCAACGTGCGTCTGGCCCCACGCGGCTGGTGCCAGCGTCAGGTCGCGACGGTTGGCGTCGACGGCACGATGTCGGTCGCTGTCGAGGCCGTCGAGACGGGGGATCCGTTGTTCGAGCTTCCGGGTGAGTGTAACGCCGCAGAGATCACCGGAGCCGATGGCGAGGTCACGGTCGTTCGTGGGCGAGGGGCTGGGCGGTGGCCGACGGCGGAGGCGGTGGTGGCGGATGTGCTGGCCTTGGAGCGTGAAGCCTTGTTCACGCGAGTGGCGGCGGGCGTACTGGTTTAGCAGCGCAACTCGGCTTCGGTCCTACCCTTGCCAACACACCAAGGAGGCTCCATGCTTACCCGCAAGATCGGCAAACTCGTCCGAGGCAAGGTCACCCCCGTCCAGGTTGGCATGGCGTGCGTGCTGGGGGCCATGATCGGCTTCGTGCCCAGCGTCAGCACGTCTCCCGCGTTGTTGTTGGCACTGCTCATGCTGCTGATGGTGCTCAATGCCAACCTGTTCGTGGCGACCATCATGGCGGCGGGCAGCAAGCTGTTGAGCCTGCTCATCATGCCGGTGCAGTTCGGTGTCGGGCGGGCGGTGCTCGACGGGCCTCTCGGCGGGCCTATGGGTGCGCTCATCAACGCGCCCGTGCTGGCGTGGTTCGGGTTCGAGTACTACGCAACCACCGGCGGCATCGTTCTGGGCGTGGTCGTGGGAGCCGTAGCGACCGCGTTGCTGGTGATCGCCATCGGCAAGCTCCGTCGCAAGCTGGCCGGCATGGAGGAGGGCTCGGAACGGTACAAGAAGGCCACGAGCAAGAAGTGGGTGCGGTCGCTCCTATGGATCTTCTTCGGCGGGCACAAGAAGAGCTATGCCGAGCTCTCAGCCAAGCGGGTTGGGCTGCCAATCCGGCCCTTAGGCGCGGTCGTTGCTTTGCTGATGGTCGCCCTGGTGTGGGTGGGCACGATGTTCCTGACCGAGCCGGTCGTGACATACGCGATGAAGGCGGGCCTGGAGCGGGCCAACGGCGCGACGGTCGACGTGGGCAGCGCCGACATCGACCTCTCCAGCGGCCAACTCGTGGTCACGTCGTTGGCGATGGCGGACCCCGAGGACCTTGGCACCGACATTTTCCGGGCTGGGAAGCTCGAGGGCAATGTCAGCAACGCCGACCTCCTGCGCAAGCGGTTCGCGATCGATCGGCTGGTGGCCAGCGAGGCATCGACCGGCGAGGCACGAAAGGTGCCCGGCGTGCTGGTCGGCCCGCGTCGGAAGCCACCCGAGCCGACGGGCGAGGGCAAGACACTCGAAGACTATCTCAAGGAAGCCGAGAAGTGGAAGGGCCGCCTGAAGCAGGCCCGCGAGTGGCTCGAAAGAGTCAACAACAAGAAGCCGGGCGAGGAGGAGACCGGCCCCGGTGCGCCACCGGAGGGCAAGAAGGAGACCCTGCGCGAGCGGCTCGCGCGGGAGGTCGCCGAAAAGGGCTACGCGTTCGTGGCGGCCGACCACTTGGTCGACGATGCACCCAAGGTGCTGGTGCGCGAGGTGATCGTTGAGGGCATGACCGCGGCCAACGCGCCGGGTGAAGTGTTCGACGCGCGGGGTGAGAACTTGTCGACCCAGCCGTGGCTGGTCGAGGGCGCGCCAAAAGTGACCGTGAGCAGCCGGTCGGGCTTGTACCAGGCCGACGTGACGCTGGGCTCGCTTGCTGCGGGAGATGGCAACTCGACGCTGCTGCTGGCGCGTCGCGGCATCCCGGCCGACCGTGTGTCGAGCGCTCTCAGTGCTGGAGGAGATCAGCCGCTGCTGGCCGGCGGCACGGTCGATGCCGTGATCGAGGGGGTGTTCCGGGCAGAGTGGATCGACCTGCCGCTGAACGTGCTGGTGAGGGACTCGACCGTCACACTGCCGGGCGCGGGGTCGGCCAAAGTGAGCGAACTACGGCTGCCCATCGGTGTGAAGGGGCCGATCGACGCGCCCGGGCTGAATATCGACGCCGAGGCTTGGGGGCAGGCGTTCGCGCAGGCCGGAGCAACGCAATTGGCCAATGAGTTGCGTGGCGAGGTGCATGAGGAGATCGATCGGGCCCGGGACAAGGTTCTCGATAAGATCGACGACGAGGTCGGCGACAAAGTACGCGAGGGACTCGGCGGGCTGCTGCCCGGCCGCAAGCCCAAGGAAGATGGTGGGGGCTGATGGCCGAAGAGTGTACGAGCCCGCTGGCCGGCGCGACGATCGCGGTCGTTGGCGCGTACGGCCTGGTCGGGCGTGAGGCTTTGTCGATCTTGGCCGATCGCGGCGTGCCGATTGAACGCGTGCGTGTATTCGGCTCGGCGCGATCGGCGGGGACAGTTGTCCCGTATCGTGGCGGCGAACTCACGATCACTGAGCTTCGAGACGACTCGTTGCCCGGCTGCGACGTGGCGCTCTTCTGTACCGATGCCGACACAGCCAAGGCGTACATCCCCCCGGCCAATGACGTGGGCGTGCGGGTGGTGGACAACTCATCGGCGTATCGGCTCGACCCAGAGACGCCCCTTGTCGTGCCGGAGGTCAACGGGGAGTTGCTCGACGACGGGCCGATGCTGGTGGCCAACCCCAACTGCTCGACAATCCTGCTGCTCCTTGCGATCGAGCCCGTCCGTCGAGCCTTTGGCGTGCGGTCGGTGATCGCCTCGACGTACCAGGCCATCTCCGGCGCGGGGCGGGCGGCGCTCGAAGAGTTGTTTACACAGACCCGCGACGTGCTCGACGGCAAGGCCGCCGAACCCTCGGTGTTCCCGGTGCCGTGCGCGCTCAACGTGTTCCCGCATGAGTCTGCGGTCGATGCAGAGACCGGGATGAACGCCGAAGAAGCCAAGATCGTCGCCGAGAGCAGGAAGATCCTGGCCGTTCCCGACCTGGACATATCTCCCACGTGCGTGCGGGTGCCGGTGGAGCGCTGCCACAGCCAGTCGTTGACGATCGAGTTCGAGCGCACGGCGACGCTGGGGGCGGTGGCCGGGGTGTTTGGTGCGTTCCCGGGCGTGGCATTCAATGCCGACCCGGAGGCGCTGATCACTCCGAGGGACATCTCGGGAAGTGACTTGATCTCGGTCTCGCGTCCCCGGCTATCGCGCAACGGCCAGCGTCTCTCGCTGTGGACGTGCGGCGATCAGCTCCGCAAGGGTGCCGCGCTCAACGCGGTGCAGATCGCCGAGCGGCTGGCCGCCGTCGCGGCCGGCTGAGGGTGAATGAAAAGCCCGACCTGATGGGCCGGGCTTGGTGATCCTGGGATTGCTGGAGCGAGCGCTAGTAGGGCTTGGGCTCACGGGTCAGGCGGCTGGGGCGGTCGACGTACCAGACGCGGCGCCAGTCGCCCCGCAGCATGCGAGTGTTCTCGGAGTTCATGATGGCATACTCGTTGTCGGTGTCGACCCAGCGCTGGTCAAGCGTCTCGAGCTCTGGGGCCACGTTCCAGCGGAGGTAGGTGTGGCGGCCCGCGCTGCCGCAGCCGGTCAGCATGGCACCGGTCATCGTCAGCAGGAGGGCCGGGACAAGGACGCGGCGGGTGGTCTGGCTGCGGGTCATGGTGGCCTTCCTTTGCGGTCTCGGGCGGTCTGTCATGGCGGCCAAACGGGCCGCTTGGAATTCTCAGACGATTCTATCGGCTCGCCAGCCCTGGGTTGCTCCCGGGGCGCGGGTTTCTGGCCGCTGTTGTACGGCTTTGGGACAGCCCGGTCAAGCGCGACGGGCAACGGTTCGCGGACCGGGGCCCGCCGGTTCTGGTGCCCCAAGGGCGATTTTCTTGATACGATGCCCGAATCGTTCGGAATATGATTGGATGGTTGGTGATATCGCTTCAGGTCGGGCCCGCAATGGCCGATGGAGGGAGCATGACGAGCCCAAGCCTGAGCAACGTGAACGTGGCCAACTCCGTGAGCATCGCGGTGGCCAGCAAGCAACTGGACCAGGCCCGGGCCGAGGGGCGGGCGATCAACAGCCTGATCGAGAACGCCGCCGACGTGGCCCAGTCGAGCCGCGGAGCCGTCTCGGCGAGCCCGGGAGCCGGCGAAGTCGGCGGTCGGGTTGACCTGAGCGGCTAAACCACGGCCCGTACACTGCGCCCGTGGAGGGTGCCCCCGAAAGTCAAAAGATGGTCGAGGCCTTCGTCCGGGGTCGGGACGTCGCGTGCCCTACGTGCAAGTACAACCTGCGTGATCTGACTTCTGGTGTGTGCCCCGAGTGCGGGGAGACTCCAGTGCTGAGGCTGCAAGCCGAGAAGCCGCAGGTCGGGTTGCTTGTGCTGGGGCTGCTTCCGCTGGCGATGGGGCTGGGGTTCTTTGGCATCGCCGGTGTGGTCTTTATCCTGCTCTCATTGTACTTTGGGGACTGGGCACCGGGGTTCTATTGGATCGCTCCACTCATTATCGCAAGCGTGTGCGGGCTGGGCACCCGGCTGTGGGTTGCCAGGTGGACTCGGGTAAGGCGGTGGGGCACCGGGAAGCGTGTGGCGTTGCTGGTGCCGCTTTGGCTCGGCTTGTTCGCGATGGTGGCCGCGTACTTGTACTTTGCGATCGCGATCAACTGGTAGCGACTGCCAGAGAGGCAGTGCGATCCGCTCTGGTGTCGTACTCGACGCCACCAACCCGGCTTCCAGACCCTCCCAGCCCGATTTCGAGCCCCGGCGCGCCCTTTGTAACTGGTTCTGCCGGATCACTCGGAGGACAAGACCATGACACCCGACAAACTCACCACCGCCGCCCAGCAGGTGCTCGCCGCCGCCCAGGCCTCGGCCATGGGGGCGGGGCACGCCGAGGTTGGCTCTTTGCACGTGCTCGCCGCCATGCTGGACGACCCCAGCGGGCCGGCCGGTTCGATTCTGGCCAAGGCCGGGGCGCGGGCCGATCGCGTGCTGCAGGTTGCTCAGGCCGAGATGAAGAGCCTGCCGACCACGTCGTCGGCCGTGGGGCAGACCGGCCGCGAGGTGATGGCCGTGCTGCAGAAGGCCGACGCGAAGGCCAAGGCGATGGGGGATTCGTACATCGCCACCGAGCACCTGCTGCTGGCGTGCGCCCAGGAGGGCGGGGCCAAGCGCGTGCTCGAGACGGTGGGCGCGAAGCCCAAGGACATCGAGGAAGCGGTCAAGCAGATCCGCGCGTCCAGCGGCGTGCAGAACGTGACCGATCAGAACGCCGAGACGACCTACGAGGCCCTCAAGAAGTACGCCGTCGACCTGACTGAGAAGGCCCAGCAGGGCAAGCTCGACCCGGTGATCGGCCGCGACGAGGAAATCCGCCGCACCATGCAGGTGCTCAGCCGGCGGACCAAGAACAACCCCGTGCTCATCGGCGAGCCGGGCGTGGGCAAGACCGCCATCGCCGAGGGGCTGGCGCTGCGGATCGTGAACGGCGACTGCCCCGAGGGCATGCGCGACAAGCGGATCATGGCGCTCGACGTCGGCCAGTTGCTGGCGGGCGCGAAGTACCGCGGCGAGTTCGAGGAGCGCCTGAAGGCCGTTCTGCGAGAAGTCACCGCGAGCGACGGCGAGGTGATCCTGTTCATCGACGAGCTGCACACCATCATCGGGGCCGGCGCGGCCGAAGGCGCGGTCAGCGCGGGCAACCTGCTCAAGCCCGCCCTGGCGCGCGGGGAGCTTCGGTGCATCGGCGCGACCACGCTGGACGAGTACCGCAAGCACATCGAGAAGGACGCGGCCTTTGAGCGTCGCTTCCAGCCCATACTCGTCGGCGAGCCGAGCGTGGAAGAGACCGTCGCCATCCTGCGCGGGCTCAAGGAACGCTACGAGGCGCACCACGGCGTACGCATCCAGGACGGCGCGATCCTGGCGGCGGCGCAGCTCAGCCAGCGGTATATCGCCGATCGCTTCCTGCCCGACAAGGCCATCGATCTGATCGACGAGGCCGCCAGCAGGCTGCGCATCGAGAACGATTCGATGCCCACCGAACTCGACGAGCTTCGGCGGCGGATCATGCAGTTGGAGATCGAGCGTGAAGCGTTGAAGCTGGAAGAGAAGAGCGATGGCAGTGCGAAGGAACTGGGTCGCATCGAGAAGGAACTGGCCGAGCTCCAGGAAAAGAACCGCGCACTAACAAGCGAGTGGGAGGCCGAGAAAGCCGAGCTCGACCAGGTGAAGTCGATCAAGGAGCAGATCGATGCGAAGCGGGTTGAGCAGGAGCAGGCCCAGCGGCGGGGCGAACTCGAGACCGTCGCACGCATCCAGTACGGCGAGATCCGCGAGCTTGAGAGCGAGCTTGCCCAGGCCGACGCGGCCCTGCGAGAGAAGGCCAAGCAGGGCGATCTGCTTGTGAAGGAAGAGGTCGACGCCGAGCAGGTGGCCGAGATCGTGGGCCGGTGGACGGGCATCCCTGTGTCGCGCCTCATCGAGAGCGAGCGAGACAAGCTGACGCGGATGGAAGACCACCTCCGCGAGCGCGTCATTGGCCAAGACGACTCGTTGCGGCTCGTGGCCGACGCCGTGCGGCGTAGCCGGGCTGGCCTCGGAGATCCCGATCGCCCCATCGGTAGCTTCCTGTTCCTTGGGCCCACCGGCGTGGGCAAGACCGAGACGTGCAAGGCGCTGGCACGGTTCTTGTTCGATACCGAGGACGCGCTCGTGCGCATCGACATGAGCGAGTACATGGAGAAGCACTCGGTGAGCCGGCTCATCGGCGCGCCCCCGGGCTACGTCGGTTACGACGAGGGCGGGGCGTTGACTGAGGCCGTACGGCGGCGGCCGTACTGCGTGATCCTGCTCGACGAGGTCGAGAAAGCGCACCCGGACGTGTTCAACGTTCTCTTGCAATTGCTCGATGATGGGCGGCTGACCGACGGCCAGGGGCGGACGGTCGACTTCCGCAACACGATCGTGGTGATGACCAGCAATCTGGGTAGCCAGAAGATCCAGCAGATGACCGAACAAGGCGCGGAAGACTGGGAGGTCGAGGCCGCCGTGCGCGATCTGATTCGTCATGGACCCGGCGTGGACGTCGCGGGCAAGGGTCTGAACCCCGACATGGAGAGCGGGGAGATGAACGCGCGCCTCAACGTCGACATGCGCGGCACGTTCTTCAAACCAGAGCTTCTCAACCGCATCGACGAGATCGCCGTGTTCCACCAGCTCAAGAAGGACCAGCTCGGCGCGATCGCCGAGATCCAGCTCGAGCGTCTGCACCAGCGGCTGGCCAATCGCGACATGAAGCTGAAGCTGACCGACGCGGCCAAGGCCCAGCTTGCGAGCGAGGGCTGGGATCCGGCGTACGGCGCCAGGCCCCTCAAGCGAGCGATCCAGCAACGGATCGAGAACCCCCTGGCGAGCCGGATCCTGGCGGGCGAGTTTGGGGCGGGTGACACCGTGCACGTGGATGTTCAGGGCACGACGTTCACCTTCACGAAGGCGGCTGCTGCGGTCTCCGCGGCTGAGCGTTGATCGCACGCACGACGGCGTCTCGCACAACGTCGGGACGCTGCCACGGGATGAAGTGGTTGCCATCCTCGATCGTGATCACTTCGATGCTGGCCGCGTTCGTGAAGGCGTGTCGCATGTATTCCACGTTGGCGTATGGCACGAGCCGGTCCCTGGTCCCGTGCACGATGACGACCGGGCAGCGGATGTGTTCGAGCACATCGGCGAGCAGCTCGGTCTGCTCACGAGCAGCGAAGATCTCCTTGTTACTCACACGCAGCGGCCGGGGCAATGCGGGGCTGAGCAAAACACCCGCGTAATTGAACCAGCGCGGGCCTTCCAGTTCTGGGTCGAGCGAGCCCGCGATGATCACGATGGCGGCGACACGATCGGGGTAGTCGGCAGCCGCTCTTGCAACGATCGGCCCGCCGAGCGAGTGTCCGACCAAGACGGGCCATCGTCCATCGCGTTCGACGAGCAGGGGCTCGAACGCCGCTGCTTGGGCCTCGAACGAGCGGACGATATCGCCGCCGGTCTGGCCGAAGCCTGGTCGATCAATACTGATGGATCCAACACCCTTGAGGCCGTCACGAACGTACATGGCGAACGCGCCAGCATCGCCAGGTGTGCCGTGGACGTAGATGACCCGGGTGGAAGTGTGATCTCCGCTGTGGACGTAAGACACGGCGTTGCCGCCTACGGGTTGCGTCAGGGCGCGGTCGAGATCGGCCGTCGACATGTTGGCATCACCGAACGGTGAGCAGGCAGCCAGGAACGGGAACAGGGCGAGCCATAGCAGCAGACGACTTAGGTCCAAAACACCAGAATTGGAACAGGGGCGAGTTGATTTATGTCGGTCGAGCATCATGGTGAGGCCAAGAATAGGGCCGAACCCGTTCCACCACACGTCGTACGCCATGAATGCCGACGACGCGAGATGCCTCGGAAACACGGTCTGACTCTAAGCTTCACCATAGCTGGCTAGGCGCAGGGCGGGCAGTGGCGACGGTATTGTGGGCGGCGGCGATCATCGTCCCAGTATCGTTGCTGGCAGCGCGAGTCGTGGAGTGGGTGGGGTCGGAGTCGTTGGCCTTCTCGTTCCTGGCTCTCATAGTCCAGACCTTCGCCTTCCATGCGGGGCTGGTGGCGGGAGGAATGCTGCTGATCGCCTTTGCGTTGCGGCGGTGGCGGCTGGGGCTGGTGTTGCTGGCGAGTGTGCTTGTGACGGTTGGCCCGCTCGGGCTGCGCGTAGCCCAGCGAGCGCCCGTGCGTGCTACCGATGATGACTCGACCCTAACGGTCCTGAGTTGCAATCTGCTGTATGGCACGGCCGATGCCGAGCCGTTGCTTGCCTGGATCACCGAAATCGACCCGGACGTCATCATGTTTCAAGAGTACGCCGATCCCTGGCCCGGGATTGTGGCGCGTAATCTGCAAGATCGCTACCCGCATGTCTGGCAAGAACCCGGGGGCGCCCATGGGCAGGCGACACTCAGCCGGATGCCATTTGTAGACGTGGTACCAGACATCTGGGAGCGGGTATGGAAGGTTCCATCGCCTCGCGTCGGGATCCGGCATGAGGGCAAGCGGGTCGATATCACGAACGTCCACGTATACCCGCCAATGCGTTTCGTGCTCTTGCAAGCGCAGCTGGACCAGATCCAACGCGTCGCCGATGACGCGTTCGAGCGATTGGGTGGAATGAGCGGTGAGCCGCGGGCCGACGGTGTACTCTACGTTGGCGACTTCAATGCACCGTGGAACTCTAACCATCTGCGACCGCTTGCGCGGGTCGGCTTGTGGGAGGCCCACGCCCGCGTCGGCACGGATCGCGGCGTGACCTGGGGACCGCCCGATGGCTTGCTGTCGTACGCCC
This sequence comes from Phycisphaera sp., assembly GCA_025916675.1. Classification (NCBI taxonomy): domain Bacteria; kingdom Pseudomonadati; phylum Planctomycetota; class Phycisphaerae; order Phycisphaerales; family Phycisphaeraceae; genus Phycisphaera; species Phycisphaera sp. The sequence continues at coordinate 1,444,374 of CP098402.1, read as the reverse complement.
CAGGTATCCGGATCGACAACGCGGTCTACGGAGGTGAGCTCAAGCCGGTGTGGTCGGTTGTTGGACCGGATGCGGGAAGCGATCATCGGCCGATCGCGGTGGGGTTTAGGTGGCGCGATGACGATTAGCCGTCGCCCAGAGGATCCATCTCGAACTCGGGTGCTCGCGTGATCACCGTGCCGCAGCTTTTACAAGTACGGCCTTCTTCCGGCCCGTTCCAGAAGTCATCCATCACCACGTGCAGGTCGCGGTCGATGTGCTTGAGCAGGAACTGGGCCTCATGAACGAACGTGTCGCACTTGGGGCAGTACCAGCGCAGGCCGTCCTTGTTGGGGTTCCCGTCCTTATCGAGCCCACGTGGGAATTCGACGATCAGGCCGATGGTGCCCTCGGGCCGCTGGGGGCGGTGGGGCACCCAGCGCGGGAGCAAGAACAACTCGCCCTCGCGCACGATCACGTTGTGCGGCTCGCCGCCATCGAGCGGCCGGACGCGGACGGCGATGTCGCCCTTGAGCTGGTAGAAGAGCTCCTCGGTCGCGTTGACGTGGTAGTCATTGCGTGTGTTGGGGCCCACCGACACAAAGATGATCGCGTCGTTGCTCTCGTGGAAGAACTGGTTGTTCATCACCGGCGGCGTGAACGCCTCGGGATGCTCGTCGATCCACTTGAGGAGGTTGATGGTGGGGAACGAGGTGGAAGTGGCTTGCGTCATGTGAACCTCCTGACCGACGAGTGATGCCACACTATTTTAGGCCCGATGGGTTTCGAGCCTCAACCGCACCAGCAGGCCATTGAGCTCCTGTCGCGCCGCTTCGGGCGGGGTCTCGGGCAGTCCGCACTTCTCCGCCGCCGATTCCAATCGTTCATTGAGCTGCTCGAATTGCTCGCGATGGAAGCCGAGGTCCGCCTGGCCCAGCAGTTGCGTCTCGGCACCACTCACCTTGCGCTCGATCAGATCGTCGATAAACGGCAGGCCGAACTTCTCGTTGAGCGTGCGCAGGTTGCTCTCCATCGCCTTCTCTTCGAGCAAGTAGATGCCAGCCATCAGCGGGCGATAGCTGTACAGCAGGCCCTTGACCGTGCCCCGGCTCGGCCCGGCGACGCGGTCCCACTGGTTGGTCGCGAAGCTGCGGAAGTGGTGGCGGTGGTGGCGGGTGAGGCAGCGCATGGCGATGTCGCGCAGCTCGGCGAAGCCCTCGCCGGCGTGCACCACCAAGGGCGAGCAGATCTGTTCGAGCACGTAGCCGTTGCGGCCCAGCAGCATCGTGAAGAATTTTCGTGCGTCGTGGGTCACCAGGTCCATCTCGACCTCCGCGTCCCGGTCGAGAATCTCGTACGTCTCGCGCGGGCGGTCGAGGCCGATCATGCTGGGCAGGTCGATCACGTGGGCCCCCCGCAAGTCGTAGTCGCTGTCGGGCGAGGCGAAGCCGTAGAGGTGGGCCCCGCTCACGGTGACGAACAGCACGCGATGGGGGTGGGCTTCAAGGTACGGATCGATGAGGTCCTGGCGGAGGGGGTGATCCGGGACGATGCGGTGCGGCTCGCTCGTGGGCATCCATGACACTATGGGACCGGACGAAATCCCGGCACCGGGCACGCCTGCGATAACCCGAACAATGACGGATTTCGTCGGTGCGACGCCGATTCTGTGCCGGGGGCGGACCAGGATAACGTCCGGCCAGAATCATTCTGGCAGCTGACAGAATGATTCTGGCTATCGCCCGAATGGCTCTGTCGATCGCCCGAGGCATCCTGGCCATCGCCCGAGGCATCCTGGCCATCGCCCGAATGGCTCTGTCTTTCGCCCGAGATCCCCGGGCGATAGACGCAACTCCTCGGGAAGCAGCCAGATCTCCTCGGTCGATGGCCAGGGCCGCTCGGGCCGGGTTCGGGAACGGCCCGCGAGCGGTCTCTACCCTGCCGCTCGGAGGAGGCCCCGCCCATGCCCGCGACCGACCCACGCTTCGATCCGGCCGCCATCGCCAGCCGCCTGCACACGTTCCCGGATCTGCTCGCGGCCATCCTCGCGGACCTGCCCGAGGCCGACTGGCGGTTCAAGCCCGGGCCCGACGACTGGGCCATCGCCGAGATCATGGGCCACCTGGCCCGCGAGGAGCGCGAGGACTTCCGGCCTCGGCTCGAGCGGACACTGCGTGACCCGACCGAGGCGTGGCCGACGATGGACCCACAGGGCGATGTCACGAAGTTCAAGGACCTCGACGGTGATCCGCGTCGCTTCCTGCATGAATTCACGAGGCTACGACACGAGAACCTGGCATGGCTTGCCTCGCTCGGCCCGCTCGATTCGATCGACTGGACCAGGGCGCACCACCACCCCAAGGGCTTCACGATCCGCGCCGGCGACCTGCTGGCGAGCTGGGCCGACCACGACACGCTGCACGCCCGCCAGCTCATCAAGCGGCGGCACCAACTCATCGAACTGGCGGCGGGGGAGTTCGGGTGTGAGTATGCGGGGGAGTGGTAGATGAACCCATACTTCATCGGCTGGATCGCAGGTGTCGCCACCGTGTTATTCCCGATGGTTGGAATCTGGTTTATCCTGCCGTGGATCCGTTGCTTCGTCAGCGACTGCCCGATGAACCCTGGGCGCGTCGTGGGCATGCGCCTGCGCCGGACACCGGTCATGCTGGTGTGCGATGCCTACATCGCGTTGCGAAAGAGCGGTGTGGATGTTGGCCCGTACACGTTGGACCAACTCGAAACGGTGTGGCTGGCTCACCCTGGGCTGTACACCACTCCCGAGGCATTGATTGCGGCCTATGAGCAACAGCACACCAGTGCGTAACCATAAAAAAGGGCGACCGATCGGCCGCCCTCGTGTGTTTTGCCTTCTTCAAGCTGGGGGCAAGCGTTATGCCTTCGCCGCCATCTTCTCGGCCTTCGCCCGCGCATCGTCGAGCGTACCCACATACATGAAGGCGCTCTCGGGCAGGTCGTCGCCCTCGCCGGCCACCAGACGCTCGAAGCTGTCGATGGTGTCCTCGAGGCTGGTGTAGATGCCCGGGAAGCCGGTGAACACCTCGGCCACGTAGAACGGCTGGCTGAGGAAGCGCTCCATCTTGCGGGCGCGGCCCACGATGAGCTTGTCCTCTTCGCTCAGCTCGTCGACGCCCAGAATCGCGATGATGTCCTGCAGGTCCTTGTACCGCTGCAGGATGCGCTGCACCTGGAGGCTGACGCTGTAGTGACGCTCGCCCAGCACGCTGGGGTCGAGGATCGTCGAGGTACTGGCCAGCGGATCCACGGCGGGGAAGATGCCCTTCTCGGCGATCGAACGTTCGAGCACGACAAACGCGTCCAAGTGGGCGAAGGCCGTCGCGGGGGCGGGGTCGGTGAGGTCGTCGGCCGGCACGTAGATGGCCTGCACACTGGTGATAGCGCCCTTGGCCGTCGAGGTGATGCGCTCCTGGAGCTGGCCCATCTCGGTGGACAGCGTCGGCTGGTAGCCCACGGCCGACGGCATGCGGCCCAGCAGGGCGGACACCTCGGAACCGGCCTGGGTAAATCGGAAGATGTTGTCCACGAACATCATCGTCTCCTTACCCGACGCGTCGCGGAACTCCTCGGCCATGGTCAGGCCGCTCAGCGCCACGCGGAGGCGGGCGCCGGGGGGCTCGTTCATCTGGCCGAACACCATGGCCACCTTGTCGATGACGTGGGCGGTCTGCCCGTCGGCGTCGGTGTACTCGGCCTCCTGCATTTCACGCCAGAGGTCGTTTCCTTCACGAGTTCTCTCGCCCACGCCGCAGAACACGCTGTAGCCGCCGAACTCGCGGGCCACGCGGGCGATCATCTCCTGGATGATGACCGTCTTGCCCACGCCCGCACCGCCGAACAAGCCGATCTTGCCACCACGCACGAAGGGGCACAGCAGGTCGACGACCTTGATGCCCGTGGGCAGGATCTCGGTGTTGGGGTTCAGGGCCGTGAACTCGGGGCTGTGGCGGTGGATCGGGCGGCGCTCTGTTGTGTTGGCCGGCCCGCGGTTGTCGATGGGCTCGCCCAGCAGGTTGAACACGCGGCCCAGCACGCCCTCGCCCACGGGCACGGTCACGGGCTCGCCAGTGTCGGTGCATTCCATCGAGCGGCGGAGGCCGTCGGTGGAGCCCAGTGCCACGCAGCGGACGCGGCCGCCGCCGAGGTGCTGCTGCACCTCGCCAACCAGCTTGAGCTTGCCGGCGGGCGTCTCGGCCTCGACGGTGACGGCGTTGTAGATCTCGGGCAGGTCGCTCTCGGCGAACTGCGCGTCGAAGGTGGAGCCGATGACCTGCGTGATGGTGCCCTGCGCCATGTGGTGCTGTTCCTCGAAATGGACCCCGCCAGAGCGCCGGCGGGCAGTGCGAACTTCAACCAAACATAGCCGGAGGCGGTGGGGGGCCACTCGGTCCTTCGGCGTGTGAGGCGGAGGGTAGGCTCACTCCGGCCAAATGGCAGCTATCTCTAAGATGCGATCAGACCCTCATGCTTGGCCGCGTGTATCCAGGCACGCAATTGCCCGCCGTGGTTGCCCTCGTGCCAGACGTTGTAGATCAGATTGTGCCCCACGGTGGGGAAGTACGCTCTGGCGGCCTCGCTGGGGTGGGGGGCCGCGAGCAACTCGGGCGACGCGGCGGCGATCGCCTCCAGCAGCGCCCGATGCGACATCTCGGCGGCTTCGATCGCGCCGGTCCAGGTGCCGAAATGCGTCCGCATTGCCTCGCCCGCCCGGGTGACGTCCGAGCCCGGCCCGACGCCCTCGAACAGCTTCTGCATGTCCCCGGGTACCACGCCGAGGTTCTGGCTCAGCAGGTTGTCGGCGAGATAGAAGTGGCAGACGATCCAGGCCGGAGACTGAGCCAGGCCGCCCGCTTGGGCCGCGCAGTGCTGTTCTGGGATGGATCGGGCGATCTTGATGGCCTCGGCCCGCTCATGTCGAAGCGTCTCGATGATGAGTTCGCGGAACGCAGGTGCTGCAGAATTTGCCATGCTCTTTCACCCTTTCAAGCCAGAATGTGGCGATGAGACAAGAAGTTCGGCTGTCAGTCCGTGAGTAACCCCCGACGGCAACGCTCAGTACCGTACGTAGTCCTCTCGCGCGACCGGAGTTTTCTGGGTCGGGCCGGGTGGCTCACCAAAGGAGACTGAGATCATGCAGCGCAGGACCCAACTTGCCTATCCCGCCATTATTTCGATCCTGGCCGTTGGAACTACCGCCACCCAGGCCCAGGAGTGCGGCTGGCAGGCCATGGGCGGCGGCATGGACGACCGCATCATCTGCCTGGCCACCCACGACGATGGCACCGGCGATTCGCTGTACGCGGGCGGGACATTCACCAGTGCTGGCGGCTGGGATGCCAACTACCTCGCCAGGTGGGACGGCTGCGGCTGGCAGCCCGTCGGCGGCGACCTGGACAGTTGGGTGGTCGCGATGGAAACGTTCAACGATGGTACCGGCGACGCGCTGTACGCCTGCGGGTTCTTCACGGCCGCCGACGGCAATCCGGTTGGCGGCATCGCGAAGTGGGACGGCTCGCAGTGGTCCGACCTCGACGGTGGCATGAACATCGGTGGCGTGCGCACGCTTACGGTGTTCGATGATGGCACTGGCCCGGCGCTCTACGCCGGCGGCGACTTCAGCACGGCTGGCGGTGTGGCTGCCAGCAACGTCGCGAAGTGGGATGGCTCGTCGTGGTCGCCGCTTGGCAGCGGAGTAGCAGGGGGGCCGGGAGGCGTGTACAACCTGCACGTTTACGACGATGGCTCTGGCCCCGCCCTGTACGCGGGCGGGTGGTTCGCGACCGCCGGGGGTATCCCAGCCAACGGCATCGCCAAGTGGGACGGTACGTCCTGGTCCACTGTTGGTACCGGTGTGGGCGTACTCGCCGACGAAGCTGTCATCTGGTTCGAGGTCTTCGATGATGGCTCGGGCCCAGCGCTGTACGCCGGCGGCGAGTTCGCCTCGATGAACGGCCAGCCGGCGACCGGCTTGGCGAAGTGGGATGGCTCCACCTGGACAAACTTCACCGGCCTCATCGACGACGAACGCCAGGTCGTGTGGGGCATGACGACGCTTGGCGACGATCTTTACGTATCCGGCAAGTTTCACACCGCTGGTGGGGTTTCAGTCGGCAACATCGCCCGATGGGACGGCACAACATGGTCTGCCGTGGGTGACGGCATGGACAGCTTCGTCGAGGTCGTGACGACGTTCATAGACGATGGACGCGAACGTCTTGCCGCCGCGGGCTGGTTTACACAAGCCGACGGCAAGCCGGCGAACCGGATCGCGTCCTGGGCTTGCGTCGGAGAGCCGGTGTTCGAGGTGCAACCACAGAACGTGCTGCTCGATGCCGGGCCCGCTGCCGTGGAATTCGAAGTTGTCGTCACCGGCGCAGCCACGATCGAGTACCAATGGCGCATGGATGGTGTCGCCCTCGTCGATGGGGGAGCTATCAACGGTGCCACGACACCAACACTCGAACTGACCGCTGAACTCGACCACGTCGGCGTGTACGACTGCGTAGCGACGAACGATCTTGGCGAAGCCACGAGCGACTCGGTCTTGCTCGCGTTCAGGACCAACCCCTGCGCCGCCGACTTCGACGGCGACGGCTCGCTCACGATCTTCGACTTCCTCGCCTTCCAGAACGCATTCGCGGCCGGCTGCCCCTAGTCGATCGCGCCGCGAATCTGGCTCGCCAGCGACTCGCCATCTTCGAGGTTACCCGATGGCCACACGATCCCAAGCCCGCTCCCCGGCGAGCCTTCGGCTTTGTCTGGATAGCGGGGGATCACATGGACGTGCAGGTGCATCACCGCTTGGTGCGCGTCGGCCCCGTTGTTCTGGAGCAGGTTATACGCCGTCGCGCCGGTCGCCTTGAGCACGGCCCGGCAAATCCGCGGCAGCACCCGCCCGAGCGCCGCCGCCGACTCGTCGCTGAGCTGGTCCATCTGGGCCGCCCGCTCCTTGGGGATCACCAGCGTGTGCCCCCGGCTGAGCGGCGCGACGTCAAGAAACGCCAGCACATGGTCGTCCTCGTACACCCTGTGGCACGGGATCTGGCCGGCGATGATCTTGTCGAAGATGGTGGGTTGGTGGCTCATGGTGCAAGATAGTCCGCGCCCCGGCGGACCGCCGCCAGCGAGCCAGCCAGCCGCCGATAGCATGCACCAGCAAGCACTGTCCGAGGTGAACCATGAATTTGAAGCAACTCGATCAACGCATCGCGTCCATCATGCATCGGTACGGACACACCGCCCTCCGATTCGCCCTGGCGACCATATTCATCTGGTTCGGCATTCTGAAGCCCCTTGGAATCTCGCCAGCCGAGGATCTGGTGCTCCAGACCGTCGATTGGATGCCGCTGTTGCCGGCCAAGACCTGGCTCTCGATCATCGGCTGGTGGGAGGTCGCCATCGGCGTGCTCTTCCTCTTCGGCCCCACACTCCGTTTTGCGATCGCCTTGCTTGCCTTGCAGATGGTCGGGACGTTCATGCCCCTGGTCATTCTGCCCTCCGAGACGTTCCAGGCTGGCCGGATCCCTTACGGCCTGACCCTGGAGGGGCAGTACATCGTCAAGAACATCCTGATCATCTCGGCTGCCATGGTCATCGGCGGCACTGTGAACCAACCCAATCACTAGGTGTCCGAGAGCCAGCGGCACCCAGGCCAGCATCGCTCCTGCCCCCGAACTCGCGCGGTTCGACGCCTTGAGCCCTAATTCAACATAACTAGTATTATCGGCTATTAACGAACGGCGGGGGGCCACAGGGATTTCGGCGGGTAGGACCTGCCAAGGGCCTGAAGCAGCCATCATTGTCCAGACATGGTACTCGATCCCACCCAACCCACGACGCCTCCCAGCCAGCCGGCCCCGATCGAGGCCAAGGTTCGTGAGCCCCAAACTCTCGGCCGCTTTGGCCGAACTTGGCTCTGGTTTGAGTTCATCACTCTCTACGCCTTCATCCCGGCCCTCGTCGCCGCTGTCATGGACCCCGACCAGCGGTTCGACCCGTTGTTCAACGCACTTGGCCTGACGGCACTGTCCAACCCGCCTTGGCCGCCCGGCAGCATCATCCTGCCGCTGGTGTTCGTGTTCGGCTTGCTGCTTGGGCTGTTCCTGCTGATCGATCCGACCTTCGACAACCGCCAACTCTGGAACTGGCGTGCTTTCAAGCGCGACCTACCGCGCGTGGCCCCGCTGTTCCTGTTCAACGCCGCCGCCATGCTGGGCATCGCGTGGCTGCTGCAGAATTTCACCGGCGTCATGACGATCACGAGCCGGGATGGCTCGGAAACCGAGGCACTCTTGCGTCTGCCGCGCGAGGCGCCTTGGCTGCTGGTCTTTATTGCCATCGGCTACCCCATCGCCAGCGCCTTCCCGCAAGAGGTGACCCACCGCGCGTTCTTCTTCCACCGCTACACGCGCATCATCCCGAACCCGCGCGTGCTGTTCACGCTCAACGTGCTCGCCTTCGTCTGGCTGCACGCGCCGTTCTGGGGGCTCATGGCCTTCGTCATCACGCTGCCCGGCGGCGTCCTCTTCGCGTGGACGTGGGTGCGAACGAGGTCGCTCCTGGCCGTCGGCGTCGAGCACTGGCTCTACGGCTGGTGGCTGTTCTTCACCGGGCTGGGCTGGTTCGTGTACGCGGGCAGCGTGGGCAGCTGACCCAGGGCTAGTCTCGCTCGAGTCGCTTGGCCAACGCACGCTTGAGCTTGCCCGCCGCATCGTTGACGGCGGGGTAAAAATCTCCCGCGTTGGCCTCCACCGTGATCGGATCGCGTCCGCGTGGCCGGGCCTCCATCGTGCACCGCTTGTCGTCGCTGCCCGATTTCTGAGCGCTGTTCTCGTCGGCAAAGTGGACTTCCACACGCGTCAGGCGGTCCTCGAATCGGCCGATCGCGGACTCGAGCTGCTGGTGGGTATGGCTTTCGAGCGCGTCCGAGGACTCGACGTTGGCGTAGCTGAATTCGACGTGCATGGGGCCTCCGTTGAAGTGTGATTATGGTCGAGGCACGTACGATGGTGGAGCCGCACGAGTTTGGTCGGGAGACCCCATCAATCCCTAAGCGAAAACCCATCCGAGTGTTCGTCGAGCCGCGCCTGGACCGGCTCGTGGTCGTGCGCACCGAGCCGCACGAGCCGCGGTTGGTTGGCAGGGGGGTTGGGTATTGGCGGATTGGTGGCGCACATCAGTGGAAGAACACGCTTGTCCGAAACATGCGCATCCGCAAGCGTCCGCAGATACTGCACGTCGTGTCCTTTGAGAATCGCCATGCGATGTGGGTCGCTTATCGCGCGTCGGAGAGATGGTGGAAGCACCATGTTGCTCGTCCAGGGTGGCAAGTCTGCTTCGATCACCGTACCACCTTCAGCAAGCGTTACCTTGAGGTAGACTGTGATCGCATAGTGATCGAGTTCAGGAACAATGTCAAAGAGTACATCACATGGAAGGATGTTCGGCGACTCACTGTGAGTCCGTCAGGCAATCAATGGGCGTTCGAGACGTATACTGGTGTTCGGCAAACTGTTCGCACCCCAACCGGTGCAATGAAAGCCGCACTGCGTCACGTTGCTGACCAGCACTTTCCGAATGCTGTGCAAGAACAACGTCGAAGAGCCAAGGCGACCGGCAATCGCATCACCATCGCCTGCCTCATTGGCTCGATCGCCCACACTGGCATTTTGTTGTGGTTCTTCGGCAATATCCCACTCGTCTGGTTCATGTCCTTCACGTTCCCGCCACTTCTCATCGCGGTGTTGCCGCTAACGTTCATCAAGGCTGTGTACTGGAAGCACAACTGGGTGGTCTCGTACCAGCGCAAGCATCGCCGCCGCGCCACCACCCCCCTACCCTCCCCCACCACTCCAAAGGACTCCCAAACATGACCCAAGCGACCACCGCGCCCAGCAGCACCGACACGCACGCCACGCTCCCCGCCGACACCAACCAGGCCCGCGGCATCGCTCGCTACGCCATCGAGTTCATGGCGTCTGGTGTGGGGGGGGGCGACCCCGCGCCCGACGTGCTCGAGCGCACCAACCTCTTCTACACCGACGCGTGCCTCTGCGGCGTGAGCGCCCTGGCCCTGCGGACCAACGCCCCGACTATCTTGAGGGAAGAGGCGTTGCAGTACGCGGTTCCGGAAGGGCACACGGGCAAGCCGCTCGGCAACTCCACGACCCACGGGGCCACCTGCTTCGGCTCGTCGCAACGCGTGAAGGCCGAGAAGGCGATCCTGGCCAACGCCAACGCCGTCCGCGAGTGGGACAGCAACGGCACCAACTTCGGCTACAACCCCGGCCTCGGCCACACCGCCGGCGAGTTCGGGCACAACGACTTCTACGCCGTGCCGGTGGCCGCCGCCCAGATGCTCGGCGCGGGCGGCGATGTGGCCCTCAAGGGCATGGTCTGCCTCGACGAGATCCGAGGACGCCTGGCCGAGGTCTTCAGCCTCAAGACCTACAAGGTCGACCACGTCGTCCACGGCGCCATCGCCAGCGCCGCGGTGTTCGGCGCGATGCTCGGCGCGACGGAGGACCAGATCGAGCGGGCCATCGGCATGGTCGTGGCCCACTACATCCCGTTCCGTGCGATCCGGGCCGGCAAGCAGCTCAGCGACAGCAAGGGCGCCAGCGCCGCCATCAGCACCGAGGTCGCCATCCTCAGCATGAAGCGCTGCATGGCCGGCTTCCTCGGCCCGCGCGACATCTTCCGCAACCCCGAGGCGATCTTCCGCATCTTCGAGGGGCCGGGCCAGATGTTCAAGGCCGTCAAGGCCACCGACGCGAACACGGAGCAAGCGGACGCGTCGCCGTTCGATCTTGTCCTCGCCAAATCCGGCAGCGACTTCGCCGTCATGGGCATGCACTTCAAGCTGGGCCTCTACGAGCACCAGAGCGCCGGCGCGCTCCAGGCCGTCCTCGACCTGTTCACCAAGAACCCGGGCCTGCTCGAGCAGGCCGACGGCGGCGCGATCAAGAATATCAATATCGTCGCGTACGAGCCCGCCTTCGGCATCATCGGCGACCCCGCCAAGCGCACCCCCACGACTCGTCAGTCTGCCGACCACAGCATGGTCTACATCGTGTCCACCTTGATCCGCAAGGCCCTGGAATCGAAGAAGGTCAATTGGAAGGACCTCATCCTCACCCCCTACGACTACGACCGCGCCTCGATCCACAACACCGTCACCCGCTCGCTCATGGACAAGATCACCTTCGAGCACGGCGGCCGCGAGTACGACGACAAGTACCCCGACGGCATCCCCACCAGCATGGCCATCACCGACACCAGCGGCAACACGCACGACTCCGGGCTGGTCATGTACCCCGCCGGCCACGCGCGCAACACCGAGGCCGACCTGCACGACATCCTGGCCAACAAGTTCCGCGTCATGGGCTCGCTCGCCGGCGACGCCGACGCGATCGTCTCGCGCTTCGAAAACTTCGGTGGCAAGAGCGCCGCCGAGGTCGCCGCCGTCCACGACTTCGAGATTCGCTACAAGGACGACTTCGACGACGCGGAGTGAGCCGCGGTCAAACGCCTCCAACCGAGCCGCGAGCGTGAGCTCGCGGCCTTCCCGTGCCCCCGCTCCCCCGCTCCCAGCGGGGGAGCTGCCGAGTCTTCGAGGCTGAGGGGGTCTCGCCTCCGACTCCGCGACCTCCGCATTCAAAACTCCCCCACGCCCCCCACCGCGACCGCCCCACACCCGAGCGTCCCGTCCCCGAGATCGCCACCCCGCACGGCGTGCCCGACCACGCCCGCGCCACGATCGATCAAGGTCCGCCCACGATCGATACCCGGCACGGCGTGCTCGATGGAGCCCACGCCACGAGCGCGAAGATCGACGATTCGATCGATCGAATCGTCGCCACGATCGATCATGACGACGATTTTCGCGGCCAGAACCGCGTTCACGGGCTATGAGGACGGTTCCTATATCCGGACCCGCACGTACCACGAACCGGTCACGGCCACCCCCAACGCCGCCCGAATCGGCCGCCGAAGAAAGAGTTATCGCGGCCCCGCGACGCTCGGCACAGTGGCCTCCGATTCCCTCCCCCGCCCCCGGCGGGGGAGGTGGCCGAGGTCTGCCGAGGTCGGAGGGGGGCTTGCCTCCCTCGCCCCGTCTTCGGGGAGAGGGCCGGGGTGAGGGGTCTTGCTTGCCTTCGCACCCTCCGCCGTGCGATTCCACCGCCCGCCCAATCCCAACGACACCATCGGCTGTTCGGGCTGCCTCCAGGTCGTCCTGCTCGCCGCCGCGGTATTGATCGTGGGGAGCGTGGTGGTGTTCCTGGTGGCGGCGGTGGTGTTCTGAGGAGGGACGTCAGGGGTCCACGCATGGGCCCGTATCGCCAGCCCCGAAGGGGCACCGGCGTGTAGCCACGGGTGCAGCCGCCCAGCGCCGCGGGCGGACACAACCCGTGGAAAGCAACCCCGCCGCGCGATCCGCCCCGGCGGGGCGGAGGAAGGGCGCGGGCGTCCAGCCGCCTCAGGCCGGCCCACCCTGCCCAATGGGGCCGCGGTGATGCGTCAGGTCGTCGGCGGTCGGGCCGCCGGGGGCGAGGCGTCGGCGCACTTTCCGCTGAGCACGGCGGTTCTCCCGCTATACTGGATTCCACATCGCATGGTCCACAGCCTTTGGATACACGGGATTACGTTCAGTCGACAGTTGGGCGGCACGGCCAAAAGGAAGATATAGCGAATGAATGATGATCGCATCAACGACGCCAAGAAGAAGCTCGGCGAGATCAACAAAGTCATCGCCGGATTCGACGACTCAATCCGAGCCGCCGCATTCGAAATCCTGGTCCCGCTCTACTTCGATGACTACGAATCCGATGAAGACACGCACCGATCGAAGAAGGATCCGGCGGCACGGGGCGCTACCTCGGTACCTGGAGATCCTGCGACGTTCTTCAACAAGCACGACCACGACAAGCCTAAGGACAACGTCCATCTCATCTGCGCTTGGATCTATTCGCAATATGGTGTGACTCCCATCACTCCGGTAGACATTCGTGAATACGCGAATGACGCTGGGCTCACCATTCCTGATCGGCCGGACAATTCGATGCGGACCGCCAAGAAGGACGGAAAGAATCTCTACAGGCAGAAGAACTCTGGTTGGCAGCTCACGGTCAAAGGTGAGGCCTATGCCAACGAAACTTACGGCGTCAAGAAGGGCAATAAGCCTCGGCCGACCGGGGATGACTGATGACGATCGTGGAGTTCCTCCATCCCTTGAAGGGTGGAACAATTCGCGACATCTGCCTTGCCGCTCTGTACTTCTCTGATCGGTACAACGGAAACTCCGAGGTCACGGTCGAAGAACTTCGCGCTCTCTTGAAACGCGCACGCGTACCCCGCGCCGCTAAGCTAAACCTCGCTGATATTCTTGCCAAGTCAGCGCCCCACGTTGACACTGCTGGCAAACGTAGCCGCAGTTTTCTCTGGACACTCACTACCGCCGGAAAGGAGCACGTCCGTTCGATTCTGGGTCTTCCTGAAGCAGAGCCAGAGATTGAACACGACGTTTCGTCGCTGGAATCCCTCGTGTTATCAGTATCCGATGCTGAGATCGCAGATTACTTGGCCGAGGCAATCAAGTGTCTTTCCGTAGGTGCTCTTCGTGCTGCGGTTGTTTTCTTGTGGGCTGGTTCCGTTCGCCAAATCCAGCAAAGCTGCATCGACTGCGGACCATCCAACGTGGACACAGCCGTGCGGAAGCACGATCCGAAGGCCCGTACTATCAAGAAACTCGATGATCTCGTCTACATTAAGGAAGCAGTCCTCCTTCTGGCGGCCCAGGATCTCGGGCTTTTCGACAAGAACGAGAGAAGTGCCCTCACAGACGCGCTTAATCTTCGGAACAAATCAGGGCATCCCGGCAAATACAAGCCTGGTCCGAAGAAGGTAAGCAGCTTCATTGAGGACGTAGTCTCTATCCTGTTCGCGGACTGAAAGGCGTACTTCCCAACGAAGTGTTGCGGCGGCTCATCTGTCTCAATTGGAAACGCGATCTCTATCTGCTGAAGGGACTCTTCATGCCACCCCATCGGACGCGCAGAACCCACTTGCCACGTGGAAACAAGTGCCACCAGAGCGCTCTTCTCGCCCTGGTTTTTCTCGCCGCGCTTCCCGCGTGTGGCGACGGGCAAGACAAGCATCCGGCCGCCGTGCCCGAGCGGCAGGCCAGCGGCAGCGACCACGGGGCGACCATCGCCCAAGGCCGGGTCGTGGTCGAGCTCGATCCGGCGATCTTTTACGTCTTCCAAGCTGCGGACGACACCTACTGGTTCGGCAGCAACGACCGGGGGGTGTACCGCTACGACGGGCACACACTCGTTAACTTCACCACCGACGATGGGCTGGCCAGCAACCGCATCCGGGGCATCCAGGAAGACACGCACGGGAACATCTACTTCACGACATACGAGGGCATCAGCAGGTTCGACGGGCAGGCGTTCGTGACGCTGGAGGCCCCGGCCGATGCCCAAGCCCAGACCGATGCCCAGCAATGGAAGCTACAACCGGACGACCTGTGGTTCGTGGGGCCGCCCGACGCCGGCGTGGTCTTCCGCTACGACGGGACAACACTCCATCGCTTGCGGTTCCCGACGACGAAGCTCGGCGACGAGCACTTCGAGAGGATGCCGCGTTCGGAGTTCCCACACGCGACCTACAGCCCCTACGACGTCTACTCCATCCTGAAAGATAGCCGGGGCAACCTCTGGTTCGGCTCGAGCAGCGTGGGCGTGTGCCGCTTCGACGGGACGAGCTTCCACTGGTTCACCGACAGCACGCTCGTGGAGGAGCCCGTGCGCTCCATCCTCGAAGACTCGAAGGGAAACTTCTGGTTCACGTACACCGGCCAGGCCTGGTTCGATGGTTTCCGATCGGTCAAGGACTTTGGCATCGTGCAGGATGGGGCCGAAGGCAGGATCGTCGAGGGCATGTCGGTCGTCGAGGACGATGCCGGCACGGTTTGGACGGCCGCCTTCGCCGGGGGCGCCTTCCGATACGATGGTGAGCAAGCGACCCAGTTCCCCATCAGGGACGGCGAGACCACGATCACCGTGTTCGCCATCTCCAAAGATAATCACGGCAACTTGTGGCTTGGCACGCACAATGGCGGGGCGTACACGTTCGATGGCGAGGCGTTCGAGCGGTTCAAGCCATGACGAGTGATGGCAAACATGCTCGCTTGCGCTCTTAGACCCACCGCACCCCTCCGACCTCGGTTCGGGTGGCCCCAATCCTGCATGGAATGCCCCCGCTGGGAGCGGGGGAGGGAGCGAGCCCGCCACGGAGTGGCCCGCGTGCTCACGCAGCGCGGCTCGGAAGGAGGAGAGCCAGGGCCGGGGGCTCACGCCGCCGGCTCGGAAGGAGAGCAAAGGGCCACCCCGCCTCACGGCGGGGGCTCGTCGAGCCAAAACCCACATGGGAGTGGCCTCCCATGAAATGCCCCCCGGAGTGGGCGAAGCGGCCAATAAGAACCGTCCCCACGCCCCGCCAGCCCCGATTCCATCCGATCCATGACCCCACTACCACGAAATTCATGAGATCCATCGCAACCGGACTCAAGCCCCCATCCGGCGCCGTCGATACATCCCTCAAACCCGCGACCGGCCGCACCGGGCGGCCGAGTGGTGGGACCGAAACCACCGGCGCGAGCGATTGGCGCAACCGATCGGTCGCGGCCGCCCGAAGGGAACGACCGACATGGCACGACTGCCCAGCAAGGACGCCGACCTCATCAACTGGAGCACCGAGCGTCTGGCCGCCTGGGCCGGGCAGGGCTCGCCGCCCGATATCGGCGTCACGGCCGATCAGGTCGCCGCCGCTTCGGCGCTGCTGAGCACAGCCGAAACCACCCTGGGCGACGCCATCACGCAGGATGCCCAAGCGAAGGCGGCCTTCGACGACAAGCGCACCGCCATCAAGGCCCTGCGCAAGAACCTCGGCGGGCTCATCGACACCATCGAGGCCTACGCCAAGACCAGCGAGGACCCCGGCGTCTACAGCCGCGCCCTGATCGACCCGCCCAAGCCGCCCGCCCCGCGCGAGGGGCCGCCCCAGCCCACCGAGCTGGCCACCGAGTCCACCAGCGACGGCTCGATCCTGTTCACCTTCAAGGTGACCGCCGGCGCGGGCGCGACGTTCGAGATCCAGCGTCGGGCCACGCCGCTGGAAGGCGAGGGCGCCGGCTGGCAGCACCTGGCCACCGTGGGCGACAAGAAGCACCTGGACGAGGCCGTGCCCGTGGGCCAGCGCCGCATGGAGTACCGCGTGCGCGCGACCCTCAGCAGCGGCGTGGCCAGCCCCTGGAGCATCCCGGCGCCGTTCGACTTCGGCAACCTGGGCAGCGAGGGCGGGCCGATGGCCGCCGCGGCGTAGCGACCCCGCGCCGCACGAACAGCAAGAACACTCGGGGAGGCCCGCCAGGCGGCGCCTCCCGTTTTCCTGCGCGCCGATCGGGTTTGCCCAGCACGCTCGCCACGCTCGCTTGACCGGGGTTCGATGCCGGCTAATCTTCGCACGACATGTTCCAGACCTGCTTCCATCACCACCATGGCCACGCGACGCATCCCCGCAGGGGCTGGCTATGACTCTGGACTGATGGACCGCACGTAGGTTCTCCAGATGCGAACGCCGGCTTCGAGCCGGCGTTCTTCGTTGTGGGGCGTACCCATTTACGAAGGCTCTGGCCCGAAGCCCGCACAGCGGAGCTTCTCCCGATGACGACCTCGATACAACCTGTCCCTTCGACGACACACGAGCCGACGACCGGGCCCGGGCGCGGCGCGGCGGCCATCCGCCTGGCGCTGCCCAAGGGACGCATGCACGTGGGCGTGGCGCAACTGCTCGCCGATGCGGGCATGCCGCTGCGAGCGGGCGCCCGCGACTACCGCCCGGCCCTCTCCAGCCCGGCCACGCCAAGCGAAGCCTTCGACGTGAAGCTGCTCAAGCCGCGGGCGATCGTCGAGATGCTGCGCACCGGCCGGCGTGATGCCGGTTTCGCCGGGGCCGACTGGGTCGAGGAGACCGGCGCCGAACTGGTCGAGGTGCTCGATACGAAGCTGGACACCGTGCGGCTCATCGCCGCCGCCCCGGCTGCGCTGCTGGTGGGCGGCGCGCTGCCGGATCGGCCGCTGGTCGTCGCCTCGGAGTACGAGGGCCTGGCCCGAAGGTGGATCGCCGACCGGGGGCTGGACGCCACGGTGCTGTGCTCGTACGGCGCGACCGAGGTGCTGCCGCCCGAGGACGCCGACTGCATCGTCGACAACACCGCGACGGGCGCGACGCTGGTGGCCAACGGCCTGACCATCATCGATGAGCTGATGGTGTCGTCCACGCGGCTGTACGCCTCTCGGGCGGCGATGGCCGAGCCGGCGGCGCGTGAACGCATCGAGCGGTTCGCCCTGCTGCTCGGCTCGGTCCTGGAGGCCCGGCAGCGCGCCATGCTGGAGGTGAACGTGCCGGCCGAACGCCTCGACGCCGTGGTGGGAGCGCTGCCGTGCATGCGTGAGCCCACCGTGTCACCGCTGCGCTCCAACTCGGGCTACGCCGTGAAGGCCGCCGTGCGGCGCGAGGAGCTGGCCGGGGTCATCCCCCTCATCAAGCAACTGGGCGGCACCGACATCGTGGTCTCGCGGCCCGAGCAGATCGTGCCATGAGCGGCGCGATGCCCCAACCCGCCGCCAGGCTCGAGGGCCTGGAGCCCTACGCCCCGCCCGGTCGCGGATCGGGCGACGAACTCCTGCTGGACGCCAACGAGGGCCCGCCCGTCGACGAGCGCGCCCTGTCGATCCTCCGCACGGTGCGAGCCGACGACCCGCGGCGTTACCCCGACGCGGGAACGCTCGAAACCCGGCTGGCCGACGACCTGGGCGTTTCGCCGCAGCGGGTCATTGTGACCGCCGGTGCCGACGATGCGATCGACCGCCTGTGCCGGGCGGTGCTCGAGCCGGGCCGCCGGCTGCTGGTGCACGCCCCGACGTTCGAGATGATCGAGCGCAGCGGCCGGCTCGCGGGCGCGGCCATCGATCGGTGCCCGTGGATGGGCGGCCCGTTCCCTGTTGGGGCGATGATCGAGCGCATCACGCCGGCGACGTCGCTCGCGGCGATCGTCTCGCCCAACAACCCAACCGGGGGCCTGGTGCAAATCGACGAAATCGAGGAGGTCGCCAGCGCCCTGCGTCGGGTGGGCGGGCTGCTGATGGTCGACCAGGCGTACATCGAGTTCGCCGACAAGGACCCCACCACCACGCTCATCGATATCGGCAACGTCGTCATCACACGGACCTTCTCCAAGGCCTTCGGCCTTGCGGCCCTGCGCGTGGGCTACGCGATCGCCCCGCCCGTTGTCGCCCGATGGCTGCGCACCGTTGGGGGCCCGTATCCGGTCGCCGGCCCCTCGCTGGCTGTGGCTGGTGCATCTCTCGCGGTGCCGCGTGCGGCCACCATCGATCGCGTGCGCCACGAACGCTCCACCTTGACCGCCGAGTTGCGATCGCGAGGCTGGGACGTTCTGGAATCCTCTGCCAACTTCGTGCTCACGCGCCTGCCGTCCGATGCCCTGGAGGCCTTGCGGCGCAGCGGCGTCCGTGTCCGCACCTTCAGCGGCCGACCCGATCTGGACGGCTGGACCCGCATCACCCTGCCCGGCGACGAAGCCGCCTTCGATCGCCTGCGACTCGCGTTGGAGACGACCCATGCCTGAGCGAACCGCCACATTCACGCGCAAGACCAACGAAACCTCGATCGAGGGGGGGCTCTCTCTCGACGGCTCGGGCGCGTGCGACGTGTCCACGGGCATCGGCTTTCTCGACCACATGCTCGGGGCGCTCGCCTGCCACGGCCGCATCGATCTGGAACTGCGGTGCGAGGGCGACCTCGTCGTCGATGACCACCACACCGCCGAGGACACGGCCATCGTGCTGGGCTCAGCCATCGACGAAGCCCTGGGCGACCGCCGCGGCATCACGCGGTTCGGGCACGCCTACGCGCCGCTCGACGAGGCGCTGGCCCGGGTCGTTATCGATTTCTCCGGCCGTCCCTGCGCCCGCATCGATCTGGGGTTGAAGCGCGACCGCCTCGGCGATCTGGCGTGCGAGAACATTGACCACTGGTTCATCCCGCTGGCGATGAGCGCCCGCTGCGCCCTGCACGTGGACGTGCTGCGCGGCGATAACGACCACCACCGCGCCGAGGCCGCCTTCAAGGCCCTCGCGCTGGCACTGCGTCAAGCGGTTGCCATCGACCCGACCGCACGAACGGTCCCCTCAACGAAAGGCACCCTGTGAGCCCCCCCACCGTCACCATCGTGATGACCGGCGTCGCGAATGTCGCCTCGGTCAGCGCCGCCGTGCGCCGCCGCGGGGGGCTTGTTCGTCTGGCGACCGGACCCGCAGAGGTCGAGTCTGCCGAGTTCCTCGTACTCCCCGGCGTTGGCGCGTTCGCCGAGGGCATGGCCGCCTTGCGTTCGCTCGGCCTGATCGACCCCATCCGCCGGCGTGTAGAAGCCGATCGGCCGACGCTGGCCATCTGCCTGGGAATGCAGTTGCTCTGCGTGAGCTCCGAAGAATCCCCGGGCGTCGAAGGCCTGGGCGTCATCGAAGCGCGCGTCATGGCCCTGGCCAATCCGCCCCGGCCGAGATTCGGCTGGAACATGGTTAGTCCAACGCCCCAGTGCCGGCAGCTAACCGCGGGGTACGCGTATTACGCCAATTCCTTCGGCCTGCGGAACACGCCCGCAGGCTGGAACGCCGCCACCTCCGAGCTTGGCGCGCCGTTTATCGCTGGGCTGGAGCGCGGCCGAGTGGTGGCCTGCCAGTTCCACCCCGAGCTCTCGGGGACATGGGGCGCGGGCCTGATCTCGAGATGGATGCAACAGGAGGCCGTGCCATGCTGACCAGCCGTGTCATTCCGTGCCTGGACGTCCGGGACGGCCGCATCGTGAAGGGCGTGCGATTCGCCGGCCTGCGCGACGCGGGCGATCCCGTGGAACGGGCGACGCTCTACGAACAACAGGCCGCCGACGAGATCGTGATCCTCGACGTCTCGGCCACGCCCGAGGGTCGTGCGACCGCCCTGGAGACGGTGGCCTTGGTTCGAGATGCGCTCTCCATCCCACTGACAGTCGGCGGCGGGGTACGAAGCGTTGCGCACGCTCTGGCCTTGCTCGGTGCCGGGGCCGACAAGGTGGCCGTGAACTCCGCCGCCGTTGAGCGACCAGCCCTGTTGACCGAGATCGCCGACAGAGCGGGGGCCCAGTGCGTGGTGCTGGCCATCGATGCGGCGCGGACCGTGTCGGGGTGGGAGGTCGTCACGCGTTCGGGCACGCATCGCACCGGGCTCGACGCATTGGATTGGGCACGCGCAGGCATGGACGCGGGTGCGGGCGAGATCCTGCTCACCAGCTTCGACGAGGACGGCCGAGGCGTGGGCTACGACCTCGACCTGATCTCGGGTGTTGCCCGCGCAACCAAGCTCTCGATCATCGCCTCAGGCGGCGCGGCGGGGGCATCGCACATGATCGATGCCCTCACGGCCGGGGCCGATGCGGTGCTGGCGGCCTCGATCTTCCATGATGGCGTCCTCACCGTGGGCCAGGCCAAAGACTCCCTGCGTCAAGCGGGGGTGGAGGTGCGATTGTGATCATCCCTTCGGTCGATATCCGGGCGGGCCACGCGGTCCAGCTCATCGGCGGGGCCGAACAGGCACTCGACGCGGGCGACCCACGCCCGATCGCCGGGCGGTTCGGGCTCGTGGGCGAGGTCGCGGTGATCGACCTCGACGCCGCGATGGGAACCGGCAGCAACTCGGACGCCATCGCCGACATCGTGCGCCGCAGCCCCTGCCGTGTGGGCGGCGGCATCCGCGACGCGGCTGCTGCGGTGCGTTGGCTCGACGCGGGTGCGCGCCAGGTCATCCTCGGGACGGCCGCCCGGCCCGAGATCCTGCGCGAGCTTCCCCGCGAGCGCGTGATCGCCGCGGTAGACGCGCGGGATGGCGAGGTTGTCAGCCACGGCTGGACCCAACGGACTGGCCACACCATCGAGGCTCGCATCGAGGCCCTGCGCGAGTATGTTGGCGGTTTTCTGATCACGTTCGTCGAGCACGAGGGTCGGATGGGCGGAGTCTCGCCGGAAACCCTGGCTCGCGTCGCGGATCTGGTCACCCTCGCCGCCCCCGCGCGCGTCACTGTCGCCGGCGGTGTGCGCACGCCCGCCGACATCGCCGCGCTCGACCGGCTGGGTGCCGATGTGCAGGTGGGAATGGCGCTCTATACGGGCGCGTTCGGGCTTGCCGAGGGCTTCTGCGCCCCGCTGCGGAGCGATCGGCCCGATGGGCTGTGGCCCACGGTAGTGTGCGATCCGGGTGGTCGCACGCTCGGGCTGGTGTACTCGAATCTCGAGTCGGTTCGGGCCGCCATCGAGCAAGAACGCGGCATCTACTACTCTCGCTCGCGCGGCGGGCTCTGGACCAAGGGCGAGGCCTCGGGCCACACCCAGGACCTGCTGGGTATTGCTGCCGATTGCGACCGCGACGCCCTGCGGTTCACCGTGCGCCAGCACGGGCCGGGCTTCTGCCACACCGGGACACGCACCTGCTTCGGCGATGCTTCGGGCCTTGCCGCTCTGGATCAGACCCTCGCCCAGCGCCTGCAATCCCCACCGCCGGACTCGTACACGGCACGGCTGCTGGGCGATCGCCGCTTGCTCGCGGCCAAGCTCGCCGAGGAGGCCGCCGAGCTTGCCGACGCTCGCGATCCCGGCCACGCCGCCCATGAGGCTGCCGATTTATTGTACTTCGCCATGGTGGCTGCTCGGGCGCAAGGTGCGTCACTCGAGACCATCGAAGGCGAACTCGACGCCCGATCCCAACGCGTGACCCGCCGGCCGGGCCACGCCAAGCCCGCGAGATAGACCCATGGAAACCACCACACGACTGCTGCCACTCAAGCACGCCCGGGACATCGCGCGCCGTCGCGGCGCGCTGGATCCCGATGTCCTGATCCGCGCCACCGAGATCGTGAGCGATGTGCGCCGCGATGGCGAGCCGGCCGTCCGGCGGTACGCCCAACGGTTTGATGGCGTCGCGCCCGACGCTCCCCTGCTGCTGGGGCCCGAACCGCTGCAGCGGGCGCTGGCGGGGCTCGACGCCGAAACTCGCGGCGTGCTGGACCGCACCGCCGAGCGCGTCATGACCTTCGCCCGAGCCCAGCGCGCGACCACCACCGATCTGGACACATCTATCACCGGCGGCCGCGCGGGGCACACGCTGGTACCGATCGAAGCGGCGGGGTGCTACGCGCCGGCGGGGCGGTACCCGCTGCCATCCTCGGTGCTGATGACGGCGGTCACGGCCCGCGCAGCCGGGTGCGAGCGCGTTGTCGTCGCCTCGCCCTCGACCGACCCGCTCATGCTCGCCGCGGCGGGCGTGTCGGGCGCCGACGCCTATCTGCCGCTGGGCGGGGCCCACGCCGTCGCCGCCCTGGCCTACGGCTTTGCCGGTTTCGATCCGGTAGACATCATCGCCGGACCCGGCAATGCCTGGGTCACCGCGGCCAAGCACGCCGTCAGCGCCGACGTGGCCATCGACATGCTGGCCGGGCCATCGGAACTCCTGGTCATCGCCGACGAGTCGGCGGATCCCGAGCTCATCGCCGCGGACCTGCTGGCCCAGGCCGAGCACGATCCCGACGCGTCGGCCATGCTCGTGACCACGGATCGATCGATGCCCGACGCCGTGGAGGCCGCGCTCGATCGCCAGCTCAGGGCGCTGCCGACCCGCGACACCGCCCTGCTAGCACTAGCCAATGGATTTACGTGCGTCGTGGGAAGCCTTGACGAGGCTCGAGACGCGGCCGACACGATCGCCGCCGAGCACGTTGAGGTCCTTGTGCGCGATGCGGAGGCCTTCGCCGCCGGAATGCGCCATGGCGGAGCGGTATTCCTTGGCCCGCACAGCGCCGAGGTGTTCGGCGATTACGGCGCCGGCCCCAACCACACGCTGCCCACCGGCGGTACCGCCCGGTCGAGCGCGGGCCTCTCCGTGCTCACATTCCTGCGGGCCCGCACGTGGCTCAGCCTGGAAGACCCCGGCGCGCTGGCTCCCGACGCCACGGCGATGGCGCGGCTCGAGGGGCTCGAGGCCCACGCCCGCGCGGCCGAACGGCGTGCCTGAGGCGAGTCGGTGGTTATCCCATGCGCGGCTTAACGAATCAACGGGGCGTTCGGCGATCGCGACCACCAGCCCAGGATCGGGACTGACGGCTACCGTGCCCCCGCCATGCCCGACCGACCCCACCACCTTCATGACTCTAAACGCCTGCTCATCACAGGCGTCGCCGGCTTCCTCGGCCGGCACCTCGCGTGCGTGGCGCACGATGCGGGCTACGAGATCACGGGTGTGCTGCGTTTTACGCCAGAGTGTTCCACGCCGAACATGACCGACTTTGTGCGCGCGGATCTGGCCGAGCCGCGGGCGGCTCAGGATGCCATCGATCGGCTCTCGCCCGACGCGATCATCCACTGCGCCGCCAACGCCCGAACGAACGAGTGTGAGCGTTTCCCCGAAGCCGCCCAGCGTGACAACGTGCTGGCGACGGAGTTGCTCGCGCTCGCGTGCGAGGGCATCCCGCTGGTGGTGTGCTCGACCGACCTCGTGTTCGATGGCCATAGGCCCGGTGGCATGTATCGCGAAGATGATGAGCCCCACCCGATTAACGCATACGGGCGCAGCAAGCTGGCGATGGAACGGCGGCTCCGCGAGATGGGATCGAACGCCGTTATCGCACGGCTGCCGTTGCTGTTTGGCCCCCCCGCTGCCGAGGGCGCGTCTGGATGCTTCCTATCGGCGTGGGTCGAGCACTTGCGCAAGCGTGAGGACTTGGTGCTTTTCACCGACGAATGGCGCACGCCCCTGAGCGCACGGGATGCGGCTCGCGGCTTGCTGGCCTGCTTGGAGCGGGGCGAACCGGGTGAGGTGTACCACGTGCCTGGAGGCGAGCGGGTCGATCGGCTGGAACTGGGGCGGCGGTTTGCCCGGTTCGCGGCCGAGCCGCTGCGTTTCGATGCGGGCCTGATGAGGCCGGGTGTGCAGGCCGACGTGCCAATGGCCGCGCCCCGAGCCAGGGATGTTTCGCTCGATGGTGCGCGCGCAGCGAGCACCCTGGGATTTGAACCCGGGACGCTCGACGAGGAATTGGAGTGGACGGCCGGCGTGATGGCCGACCGGTTGTGAGGATTAATCGCAACCCCTGCTGAACGCATTCTGGAAGGCCAGGAAGTCGAACAGGGTCAGTGAGCCATCGCCGTCGAAGTCGGCTTCGAGGCTGCCAGCATCGAACAGGTTCTGGAATCCGAGGAAGTCGAAGAGCGTCAGCTCGCAATCGCCGTCGATGTCGGCCAGGCATGTGTTGCGCAGGTCGACGCTCGTCCCCGTGTAGAAGAGTCGCCACTTGCGGTTGCTCGTGGCCACCGGCGGGATGAAAGTATCGAACTCGCCGGTCACGGATGTTCCCGAGATAATGACGAAGTTCTCGCAGACGCCCGCCTCAAAACCGTCGATGATCGAGGCTTCCAGTGTACCGTCGACGGTGATGGTGGCCGTTCCGGCGATGTGATCGAAGTCTCCAGCGTCGCGGCCGCCGATCTGAATCTCGACACGGGTCGTGTCTTCCATCGCCAGTTCGACGAATGCCGTAAGGATGCCCGTCTCGCCGACCGCCGATCCCGACCGGCCCGGAGCGATCGTCCCCTGCACGATGAAATCGCCATTGATCTGGCCGTTCCCCGTGATAGAAAAGTCCGGGCCAAACGTGTTCTGGACGCCACCGGAGGCGCGGATAAGTTGGGCCCGCCCCGGCGTGGCTCTAGGTGCGGTCCCGTTCAAGAACAATTCGCCATTGCCATTGACTGTGGAGCTGTTCGTCGTCAGGAGGCGTGATGCGGACGAGCCTCCGTTGCTGTTGATGACGATGGTGCCATCGATGGTGAGGCCATCTCCGATCCGTAAATCGCGTGTGTTCTCGACCTCGATGTCGCCCGTCACTTGATCGACGCCATTGAGAACACCGTTGCCGTTGGCGATCTCAAAGACACCACCGGTGCTGTCGATCTCACCGCCGTTGATGGTACTGCGAAGGTTCAGCCTGCCATCGTTCACAACAATGCGACCGGCGGGTCCCTGATTGATCACGGTGGACAAGCGAACCACACCACCGTCGTTGATCTCGATCAGGTTGTTGTTGGTCTTGGGGGTGCCAACGAATGCCATCTCCAGGCCGTCTCGGTCGGCGCGGATGACGCCGTTGTTGATCAGATTCGAGTTCATCTGGCCGGAACCGCGCACGAGCACGGTATCGGCCAGCGTGATCGTGAGGCCGCCAGCTGCATCTATGAACTGGGCTCGGCCGGCGGCCGTTGTTGACGTGTCGTTCATCACGATCGTTGCATCGCCGTCCAGCGTGCCGCTGGTCGTGAACAGGAGACGCGAGGCCGACGCACCCATTTCTCGATTCACAACGATGGTGCCGTCGATTGTCAGACCGCCGGCGACCTGAAGATCGCGTGTGTTCTCGATTGCGATGTCGCCGGTGACGCGTTCGATGTTGTCGAACACGCCGTTCCCGGTAGCGATCTCGAAGATACCGCCGGTGCTGTCGATCTCGCCGCCGGAGATGGTGCTGCGTAGATTCAGCCTGCCATCGTTCACAACAATGCGACCGGCGGGTCCCTGATTGATCACGGTGGACAAGCGAACCACACCACCGTCGTTGATCTCGATCAGGTTGTTGTTGGTCTTGGGGGTGCCAACGAATGCCATCTCCAGGCCGTCTCGGTCGGCGCGGATGACGCCGTTGTTGATCAGATTCGAGTTCATCTGGCCGGAACCGCGCACGAGCACGGTATCGGCCAGCGTGATCGTGAGGCCGCCAGCTGCATCTATGAACTGGGCTCGGCCGGCGGCCGTTGTTGACGTGTCGTTCATCACGATCGTTGCATCGCCGTCCAGCGTGCCGCTGGTCGTGAACAGGAGACGCGAGGCCGACGCACCCATTTCTCGATTCACAACGATGGTGCCGTCGATTGTCAGACCGCCGGCGACCTGAAGATCGCGTGTGTTCTCGATTGCGATGTCGCCGGTGACGCGTTCGATGTTGTCGAACACGCCGTTCCCGGTAGCGATCTCGAAGATACCGCCGGTGCTGTCGATCTCGCCGCCGGAGATGGTGCTGCGTAGGTTTAGCCGGCCGTCGACGACCTCAATTCGGCCCCCGGGGCCCTGGATGACTGGCACCGACAAACGCATGACTCCGTCGTTGTCGACACGGAACACACCGTTGTTGGTCTTTGGCGTACCGAGGATGGCCAGTTCAAAACCCGGCGCATCGGCCAGCAGCAGGCCGTTGATCGTCGCGTTCGTATTGAACTGGCCCGAGCCTCGCACGGTCAGATCCGAGCCGAAAATGGTTGACAAGCCCCCAAAGGCATCGAGGATCTGAGCACGACCCGCAGCCGTCGTTGTCGTGTCGTTCATGACAATTTCACCAGAGCCATCGAACGCTACCGTCGTGTTGCCGGGAAGGAGCCGGGCTGCACTAGCGCTGCCGGTGTCGTTGATCACGAGCGTTCCATCGATCGTTGCCGTTGGCCCACTAATACGAAGATCGCGGGTGCCCCCGATGCCAACCGTCGCGGTTGGGTTCGTGATGAAGAGCCCATCGATGTTGACATTGAGCGATCGGATAAGAGCCGCATAACTGCCCGGCAGGCCAATGATCGCCGATTCACCCGGCACGTTGGGCACCTCCATCGGGTTCCAGTTCGCGGTATCGTTCCAGAACCCGCCAGCGGCATTGTCCCAGTTGATATCTTGGGCTGAGGCGGTGGCGATGGTTCCGACGGCGGCAAGAATGGCTACCACGACGCTCGACGTGTTGTTCATCCTGATCTCTCCCGGTGTGATGCTTCCACGAGACCGGGGCTCTTGGCCAAGCCAACAGCAACCCTGGCTCATGTTACACGATCCGGTACAAAAGCGTCGCGAGTTGGCTCACTCAGTGTGAGGACAGACCTTATTTGGACCAGATTCTGATACGACCTGGCAAGATAGGAAGTATGCGCATTTGCCAAGCACGTCCTGAGCGGCGGTCACTAGCGCCCCAGGGTCCTTGCCGAAAGGAACCACTCGAGCGTCAGTACCACAAGCCCCGCCAGAAGGAACCAAGGCCAGAGTTCCTGCTCGCCGCCAGACCGGGCGTCGCGTGAGAAGCCACCCACGAGCCCACCAAATCCAGACGGTAGCTCGGGTCGCACGCTCGCCTCGCTCTCGAGTTCGCTCGTCACATTGACGGCGACGGCACGCTGGTCACCGGTTGAGGCCTCCTCGAGCAGGTAGACGCCCGCGCGTTCGATCGGTCCGATGGCAGGACGGGTCGTTGGTGACGAAGCGGAAAGCTCGAAATCACCATTCTGGCCGATCAGGCGGATCGTGCTACGCGCCTGTGCGAGCATGGGCGTCGCGAGATCACCCGCTCGGATGCTGTCGGCCGCGTCCCGCGCGCCGCGCATCGAGAGGTAATCGATGGCCTCGGCGATGAAGAGCGGAAAACTCACCAGCTTGGGCCAGTTGCTCATCGCCGGCTCGAAACCAACCCAGATCCGTCGCTGTTGCTGGTCCTCGAACCCGATGATGAGCGGCGCTCGCTCGCCGCTGGCCAGGATGGTGTGTTGCATCGCTCCCCCGCCATCCTGGAGGTCGGCGGCAATGATTGGTTCGGCAACCGAGAGCTGGCCGAGCGTGAGATCACGCATGACCGGGTGCGTGCGACGCCAGGCAATGACTCTTGTTCCTGGGAGGGTGCCGGGATCGGCGGTGGGCCATGCTGTTCCGTCGGGTGCCGGTGGTGGCGGCCCGAAGTGCAAGCTGGGCACGCGCGGCGGGACGCTGGGGCTGACACGATCGAACACGATCGCATCGAAGGGCAGGTCGCCCGCGGCGGCGAGTTGCTCGTAGCGGCTGAGTCGCACGATCCGCAGGGTGCCCAGGTCCATCGCTTCCAGCACGGCGGCGATGAGCAGCACCGGACCCGGGCGATCGGGATCGACGATCTCGGTCTCGGGGATCACCTGGAGCACGCGCGGGCGGCCGGCCGGCCGGAGCCAGAGCGAGGCGGAATCATCGGCGGATAGAACGTCCTGACCGGGCAAGAGCACGCTGAGAACGCCCCCGTCAACGGTCACCGTGGATAGCCCGACGGTTGCTTCTATCGGGCCATCGGTATCGTCCGTTGATGAGAGCTTCGCGATTCCCTCGGCGATAACCTGGCCATCCAAGGCCAGGCGCACGGGCAAATCGCGGCGCATCTCGCCCGTCGCGAGCACGCGGGCAAAGACGCGGACCATCGCGGGGTCCTCGTACGACCGCTGGGCGGCGATGGCCACGATGCCGGCGTTCCCCGGCGGGTCTTCGATCGCGCCCCCAACCGGTTCGAGGCGGAGTTCGATGTTGGCTGCAAGCGGTTCGCTCGGCGGAGCAAGCCCGCCGTCGGAAGCCAGGACGACCGTCAGGCCCATAAGCGACGGCGGTTCCATCTCGGTACCTGCTACGTCCGCTGCGTCGTCACCGGCCGCCGCGAGCCGGACGAGCCCGGCGAGCGCGTTGGCCGAGCCTTCCTCATCGGTTGGCTCGGCGGCATCGATGGCGCCAAGTAGAACGGATCGGTCGCTCGTCCACGGTGTCAGGGGGAGCGCCTCGGACCCGAGCGCGACCACCATGACGCGCGTGTTGTTCGCCGAGGCGAGATCGGACGCGAGCTCGCGCAGCCGTTCGCGTGCCTGCTCGAATCGTGTGATGCCCGCGGGGCCATCGGTCGAGTTCATCGAGGCCGAGCGGTCGAGCACGAGCATGACGCGGCCGCCCAGCTCGCTGGGGATCGCGGGGCGGCCGAAGGCCAGGAGCAGGAGCGCCAGGCCGAGCAGTTGCAGGAGCAGCTGGGTGTGCGGCCGCACCATGCGCCAGGGCGTGTTGCCCTGCGCATCGCGGACGGCCCGCTCCCAGAACATCACGCTGCCCACGCGCACCGGGCGGCGGCGGAGTTTTAATAAGTAGAACGCGATGATGGGCGGCACGGTCAGCCCCGCGGCGAAAAGCGCGGCCCAGGGCGCGAGAAGGGTCACGAGTCCCATCCCCCACCCCATCCCTTGCCCGGCTCTGGTGCGGGCGGCGCCACACCCTTGGGCCGCGTCACCTGCTTGAGCGCCGGCTCGTAGCCCGTCGCCATCACGTACATCTCGGTCGAGACCTCGCGCGTCGCCCGGGGCTTGAGGCCCCGGCACCACGCGAACATGTCGTGCGTCCGCTTCACCAGGTCGGGGTACACCTCGCCCTCGAACACCTTGTACACGAGTGCCCCGCCCGGCCGCAGCACGCCGGGCAGGATCTCGAGGATGGCCTCGCACAGGCGGACCGACCGGTAGTGGTCGCCCGCGCCGCTGGTGTTGGGGGCCATGTCGCTGATGACCGCGTCGTAGAGCGCGGGCTTGTCCGGATCATGGCCCCGCATCGCCACCACGGGCTCGAGCAGCGTCTGGGCGGGCAGCTTGGTCATGTCGCCGCGCATCGTGACCACGCAGGGCGGCATCGGGTGCCGCACGTCGCTCAGGTCGACGCCGGCGACCAGCCCGTCCTCACCGACAATCTCGGCGGCCACCTGCAGCCAGCTCCCCGGGGCGCACCCCAGGTCGAGCACGGCCATGCCGGGCTTGAGGATGCCCCGCCGCTCCTGGATCTCCAGCAGCTTGTACGCCGAGCGGGCGAGGTATCCCTCGGCCTTGGCCTTCTTGAAGTACTCATCGTGGAGGACGCGTCTTGGGCGGGTCGAGCGGGAGGGGCGGGGGGACATAGCCAGAGGATAGGAGCGGACCGCCGGGGACTGGGCACCGGGTACTGGTCCACACCCGCCTCACCCCACCCAGCACGCTGTCGTCTCCCGTCTTGTTTTCCCTACGCGCATCCAGAGTCGAAGGCGTTCTGGAACGCCAGGAAGTCGAAGATGGTTAGCTCGCCATCGCCGTCGAAGTCCGCAGCACAGCACTCGCCCGGATCGGCGGCCTGGTCGGTGACGAGCACGCTCCAAGAATAGAGCCTCGGGTCGGCGGCCTGCGCGAAGCCGCCGATGAACTCGACGGTCCAAACGCCCTCGCGCGGTAGGCCGTCGAAGGCGCTCAGCGGCTCGTGCGGCCGGTACGAGGGCGGTGAGACGATGGGGCCGAAGCGGCAGCACGTGTCACCCACCGTCTCGATGCCCGGGCCCGCGCCCTCGTCGTCGAGGGTGATGTCGTAGCCGAGGTTGACGAAGCCGTCGCGGCTGGCCGGGTGCCCGGGCTGGTCGATCAGCGTGACTGTGACGCCTGCGTGCGAGAGGCGCACCGTGGTCTGCCCGATCCGGAAGTCGTCGTGGATCGTGAAGTCGACGTCGGCGATCGTGCCCACCTCGGTGACGGTCAGCGAGTCGACGAAGTGGACGCCGTCGTACAGCCACAGGCCCGGGCCGTAGTCGAGGCGGCCTTCCACGGTGTTCGCGTCGTCGCACTCGTCGGGGATGCCGTTCTCGTTGCAATCCTCGCTGAATCCGCTGCGGATGTCACAGTCGTCGGGGATGCCGTTGCCATTGCAGTCCGACTCGCAGGAATCGGGGATGCCATCGCCGTCGCAGTCCGGCTCGCACTCGTCGGGGATGTCGTTGCCGTTGCAGTCGTTGCTGACGCCGCCGGTGATGTCGCAGTGGTCGTTCACGCCGTTGCCGTTGCAGTCGCGGTACTCGTATCCGAAGACTGCCAGGCGATCGATCAGCCACTGCTCGTCCTCGGGGCCTACCCGGCCGTCGCCGTCCAGGTCGATGGGGTTGGCGGTCCACGCGCAGTGGTCGTCGTGGTTCACGGCCACGTCGCCGTTGACGTCGCCGGGGATGATCATGGTCCCGATAGGCGTGAGCAGGACCGCGTGGTTAGAGGCAGCTGCGATCTGCAAGTTGTCGTTGATGCCGTACGCGACGTCGGTCGAGTAGCGGAACCGGATCGTCTCCGGCAGAAGGGTGTTGATCGCATACTCGTCGCGCTGACCATCGATGTAAATGCCGCCGTCCCAGCCGCGGCCGTAGCCGATCGTGAAGTCGCCGTTGTTGTTGATGGCAAAGCCAGTGTCCCACGGGCTCCCAGGGTCTGGCACCAGCCAACCCGCGTCGGTGAGGCGAACCCAGCTCGCCAGCGTTCGGCCGGCACCGTCAGAGTATGGCCGCCCCGCGCGACCCGCGAGCGAGCCGTCGTCGGAGATGCCTGTCAGCGTCAGGCTGATGCAGTCTGGCGGGAGGACCAGCTCAAAGAAGCCCCCAAAGAGATCGCCCTGGTAGCGGTCTCCGATGATCTGGTCGGCGTTGTTGATGTCGGTCGCGCGGACTGGGAAGCTCAATGGCTCGAGCACACCGGTCACGATGTCGTACTTGGTAGCCGCTTCGTGCACGTCCTGGCCCTGGTAGCCGACCGCCTTGCCGTTGTTGTTGACGGCAACTAGCTTGCCCTCGTTCATGCCGGGCAGGTTGCCCACGTTCCGCGTCTCAATGACTTCGCCGGTGACGGTCGAGAAGCGCCACACGGCCGCGTCGATCGCGTAGTCGTGCACGCCATGCACGCTGCCTCCGACGATGATGATGTCGCCGTTCTCGTCTCGGTCGGTCAGGTCCATGGCCTGCGTCGCGGGCGCACCGTCGAGCAACGGAAGAACCACCAGGCCGTACTCGAACGTGAAGATGAAGGAGTGCTGGAGGCCGCCCTCCACGCCCACTTCACCGATCAGGTCGCCGTTCTTGTTGATCGCCCGGCTCTGGCTGGTGAGGAACTCATAATCAAACAGCGCTTCGAGCGGGGCGGCCATGTCTGTAACGTGGTACACCGGCGGGTCGGCCTGTGCCACCGCCACAGCCGGGGTGAGCAGGGCTGCGAGTGCCAGATTGTGTAACCGAGTATGCATTGGTATCGTCCTCCGGGTAAGGTCGTGATCCTCACTTTACCGCGGATATGGCAAAACACGTGCCATTGTCACACGTTCATGACCGCGCCTCCGTGGAGCCAGCGGCTTGGTCAAGCCACAGCGAATCTAGCATTTGGCTCGTGCTGGCCATTCAAGTGGCCTGTCGTGGCCATATTGGAACAAGAGTATTGCTAAATATGTGATTGAACGAAAAGCCCGGGCTCACGCCCGGGCCACGTTCTGGATTCGGTTGTTACCTTTACGCGCAGCCCGCGTCGAACGCGTTCTGGAAGCACAGGAAGTCGAAGATGGTGAGGTCGCCGTCGCCGTCGCAGTCGGCTTCGGGATCGCCGGCATCAAAGAGGTTCTGGAATTCGAGGAAGTCGAAGATGGTCAGGTCGCCGTCGCCGTCCAGGTCGGCGTAGCAGGCCTCGCCGGTATAGAACATGATGGGCCGGCGGCCGGGGTCGCCGAAGAACGGGCCGTTCCAGCCGCCGCCGCTGTCGACCGGCTGCCAGAAGTAGGTCATCTGGACGGCGTCGGGATGGTCGACGGCGACGAAGTCACGGTAGTCGTTGGTGACGCTGGAGAAGGTCACGAAGTACTGCTCGCCCGCGGTCACGCCGTAGGGCACATCGAACAGATCGCCGCCCCAGCCGGTGGTCGTGGTCGAGAACGTGGCCTCGCGCAGGATGGCGCCGGGCTGGCCGCCGTCGTTCTCGCGCAGGCGGATGATGCCATCGGCGATCGCGCTGGTGTGCCAGAGCATCTGGGCCATGTTGAAGTCGTTCTGGGCGGTCCACAGGAAGGCCTGCTCGTGGCCGCGCGTGGCTGTCCAGGTGGTCTCCAGCGGGATCTCGTGGTTCACGCCCTCGACGAAGGTCTGGGCCATGGCGATCGGAGCAAGGCCGGCGACGGAGGCAAGAATGGCGAGGGAGGAAAGGGTTTGGTTTTGCATGTTCACTCTCCTTGGTAAGATCTCGTTCGTGGATCGCGGCAGAGCGCGCACCATCCAACGAAAACCGCTACGGGCGATCCCGTAGCGGCGTTACATGGGTCGGGTTCTCGGAGCGTCGCGCGTGGGGGCTACGCGCACCCGGCGACGAACTCGTTCTGGAAGGCCAGGAAGTCGAAGATGGTCAGGCGGCCGTCGCCGTCGAAGTCGGCCGCCAGGTCGCCCGAGGCGAACAGGTTCTGGAAGCACAGGAAGTCGAAGATGCTCAGGCGGCCGTCGCCGTCGCAGTCGGCGCGGCAGCCGGTCTCACCGACGAAGCCGGCGCCGGCGATGGTCATCGACCGAGCGCCACGGGACGCGATCTCGACGCGGTCCATCCCGCCTACGACGCCTGACCCCTGGCCCGGGTCGAACTCGATGGCGTCGACGGTGTAGCGGCGTCCGCCGATCTCGACGTCGAATGGCGAATCGCACTTGAGCACGAGCACGAGCTCATCGAACTGGTTGAGCACGTAGCACCAGGTCAGCTCGAAGCACGGGTTGAACAGGCTTAGCGAAGCGCCCGAGCCGAGGATGGGATCCCCGACTTCACGCCCCCCCAGCAGGAGGCGCGTGGGGATGCGCGGCACGCCCACGTCACCGAAGTCTGGCGTGACCTCGACGACGGGCGGGCCGCCCGGAATCGAGGTCTTGACCATCGTGGCCGATAGCGTCTCGCGGAAGAACCCCCCGCAGTTCCACCACGGGTACCACTCGAGATCGACCGGGGTGCCAGTTGGCAGGCTGTCGACGTCCATCGAGTGCTCGAACCGCGTGTCCGCCGCCCAGGCCGCATCTTCAACGGTCAGCGCTGCTCGGATCTCGGGCACCGCCGTGCTCTCGGCCTCGAGCACGAGGCTTTCGCCGCGGGGAATGCCCAGGGTGCCGTCGAAGGGCGTAGCGATCCAGTCTCCGATGACGATCGGACCGACAAACACGGTGCGGAACGCTTCCTTGGCGGTGCACTCGACGGTCGTCGATGTGCCCGCATCGTCGTAGTAGTTGTACTCGGCCGTGTCGGTCAGGATGCTGCGATACGGGAAGCCGCCCGAGGCCTCGAACTCGCCGCACCAGACACGGATCGGGTTGGCCGTGTCCGCGAAGATACCTCCGGGAGGAAAGTGGATCTGGCCGACAACGATGTTCTCGACGTCATCGCCGTTGATGTCGCCGGGGTCACTCAGGCCGGGACCGATGATGCACGCCCCGCCAATATCGATCCAATCGACTCCGCTGGTTAGCAGGTCGAGCTGTGCGCTGGCGAAGGCGTGGCCGTCATCGGGGAAGTGGGCCCACAGCTCCACCTCGAAGTTGTCCGACAGGATGGCCTTGCGCTTGACCTTCAGCTCCCACCGGCAACAGTCTTCGGCGACGGCGGTGGTGGCGATGCCCGCGAGTGTCGACAGGGCCAGAGCGCCACAGAGGATCTTGGTGTTCACGATGCGTTTCATTGGGATGCTCCTGCGTTGTGACGGCTCCGGTCGTGCCGGCGGCTACATGGCCGCCTTTGTCTTGAGCGGTTCGGAGTTCGTCTCCGATAGGAGCGCAGACCCGCGATCTGGATCACGCAAAATGTGTGAATCTTGGCCATCTACCCAACGGCAGACGCGATCGCGGCCCGTACGGATCGTTCGCTGGTCTCCGCGTTGAGCGTGGGCTCGTGGTCGCCCGCACCGCTCTGGCTGGGCAGCATCGGCACGTGAATGAAACCGGCCCGCTGGCCTGGAGCCGCGTGCAGCAGGGCGTGGAAGAGAACGGCGTTGCACAAGAACGTGCCCGCCTCGTGGCTGGACCCCGCCGGTGCATCTGCATCCTGCATTGCTTCCACCGTCGCGTCGACGTCGATGCTCGCTGCGAGAGCGAGCGGTGCCCCGTCGACGAGCGGCGAAGGCCCGCGTGACACGCCGTCGTTGTCGGGGATGCGGCCCTGGCCAAAATTGAGCGCGAACCGTTCCACGGTCACACGGGGTCGCTTACCGCTCTGGCCCATGAGCAGGACGAGGCTGGGGCGGTGCTGGTCTAAGAGGCCGCGGAGCGTTGGCCAGCTTCCCGACCAAGTGACCGGAAGGAGCCCCGTGAACAGGTTGATGCCCGACGGGGGATCGGCGGCCAATCGCTCGGCCACCACCTTTGATGGGTTGTCGTTGCTTCCGCCGAAGGGCATGAAGCCGGTTACGAGCACACGGGGTTTGGCCATGTCTCATCCTTGGCCGCTCGGACGCGCAATGATCGGGCCGTGAGCTTCCCCCTCGAAGACTGGCAGACCTACGCGAGCAGCGGACCAGCGCCCGAGCTGTTGGCCGTGCCCTTGCAGCCGACCGTGGCCGACCTCGCGGCGTTGCGCAAGACCTGGCCCCAGGGCGTGGTGGCCGTGGCTGTGGAGAACGCGCGGGCGCGGAACCGGGCGGCGAGCAAGTTCGACGCCACGTTTGCCCGCCGGCTGTTCGCGGACGAGCAGGGCGTCATGGTCGCGTCGTCCTTGCTCGCTGCCAAGCACAAGGCGGCACGATTCGCCCAGACCAACGCTCCGGCTTTCGACCTGTGCTGCGGCATCGGGGCTGACGCGTGCGAATTCGTACGTTCTGGCGTGGACACACTCGCTGTGGATCGGGACCCGGTGAGGGCGTGGATGGCTGAGGCCAACGCGGGCTGCCCATCGGAGGTTGGCGACGTGGGCTCGGCGGCATGGCTGGATCGCATCGCCGATGGCCTGGTCCATCTTGACCCCAGCCGCCGAGACAGTTCCAAGCGTCGCCACGACTACGAGGCATACCGCCCCGGGCCGGCGATCATCGAGGCGATCATCGGTGCGGCGGCCGGCACATGCGTGAAGCTCGGGCCGGGCGTCGATCTCTCGCTGTTGCCCGAGCCGGAGGGCTCGCACCTCGAGTTCGTCAGCGAGCACGGTCGATTGACGCAGGCGTTGCTGTGGACGGGCGTTCTTGCCGCGACCGCGGCTTTGCCCGAAGGCCACCGACGCGCCACGCTGCTGCCCTCGGGCGAGTCGTTCAGCGCCCAGCCAGGCCCGCTCATCGACGCCGACGAGTGGTACGACTCGAACGGCCCGGCGACCCCTGTGCTGGACTACCTCTACGAGGCCGATCCAACGCTCGAACGCCCCGGCCTGCTTGGCCCCTTCGCTGGCACGCTCGGCGTGCGCCCGATCCACCCGGCTGTTGGGCTGCTCACGAGCGAGAACAAGATCGAGAGCTCATGGCTAACCACATTCGAGGTGCTCGACACGATGCCGTGGCGAACCAAGGCCGTTCGCTCCCGGCTTCATGAATTGGGCGCGGGCGTGGTCGCGGTCAAGACCCGGGCCAAGCTGGTCGACCCCGACGCGTTGCAGAAGACCCTGCGTGGCAAGGGCGACGAGCCGCTGGTCGTGTTCATCTTAAAGCTGGGGCAGAAGGCGACGACGATCATCGCCCGGCGTCTTGGCTGATCGTCACCCATCCAGATGCCACGCCGCGCCGCATTCGGGGCAGATCGTCAGACCATCATCCCGCGGGGAGAGGCCGTCCATGTCGTAGCTGCACCCCGGGCAGCATCGCATCACGACGCACCAGCCCCGCTCGCCGCGCCAAAGTAATCGATAGGCGATCGGGCACAGCGCAACGACGAGCGACGCGATGACGGTCAGGCTCACCGGGGTGAACGACCAGTGCGGGATGTTTGGCTTGAGAAACCACGACATGCCCTGCATCACGACGATCACCGGAACGCTAACGACTCCCAAAGCCGCGTAGACTGCCAGCCCACGTCGAGTATCCGCGGCACGCCGCTGCGCCTTGGGCCGCGACCGCCACACAGCCTTTCGGCTCTGCTCGTCGCCCCGCCGCTGAACGCGGGCTCCCGAGTCGTCCCATACACGCCCATGGATCACGCCACGGCTCCGTTGGCCTTGGGGTCAAGGGTTCCGCACTCGGGGCACATGCCATTTCCGCCCGCCAAGTCATACCCGCAGGCGATGCACCGGTTCTGGTGGCGTCGCCTCGAGAATCTCAGCCCACGGATCGCCAACACGACACCAAGGAGGGTGGCCGCGTACACCACCGTGTTGCCGACGAGCCCGCTCCAACGCGGCAGCAACGGGATCCCCCACTCGCGACCGCGATACGTGACACGCTCGATGCCACGCCACGGTTGGACGACTCCGTGCGGGCCGGTGATGCGTTGGAAGGCCCACGTCGCGCGCAGCGGGAGACCCACAGCTATAACGGTCGCGACGGTCGTTTGGTCGCCGGTCGCCCGGCGGACCATCGCGTTGGGCGTTCGCCTGGGCATGTCGGAGAATCCATCGTCGAAGAAAAGCTCGTTGTCCAGAGACGAGCACGCCCATGCCCGCCACAGGATCGTCCGCGTCTGCATGACCTGATGCCCGCGGCCGCAACTCGCCCGCCCGGCTGGCCAGCGCGTGGCGTCGTAATAAGTCGTTGTCGAACCGTGGTTGGCTCGCCACGTCCCCATGCCGATGCTCGCCGCGTTGGCCGCTACCCCCACCACCACGCTCACCAGCACGAGCCGCCAGCCCAGGATGCGAGGGGGTCGCCGGGACATCGCGGGCATCCTAGTTGGGTGGCGGCGTCGTCCCACACTCGGGGCAACCGTGGCGACCTTCGGCCCGGGCTTCCAGTTCCACAATCGGATGGCCGCACGCCACGCCGTTGGCGCGCCGTGCCGATGGGGTCAGGCGGCCATCGCATGCTCTGGCGGTCGCAGCAGCATCGGGCCCTTCTCGCCCAGGGATTTAGCCGCGTCGCTCCGGTCGGCCTTGGCCAGGGACAGGGCCTCGGCCAGCTCGGCGTCGGTCGGTGCCAGCGGCGCGAGCGATTCGCTCAGCACGGGGCCGACCACGGCGCGGGCCATGGCACGCCCGCCCACGCACGCGCGGTGTATCGTCTTCACGACCAGGGCCGCGGCCGCCAGCGTGGCCAGCGGCCACCACCATTGCCCGCCCACGAATCCGCCCAGCGCGAACACCGTCGCGACGATGCCCGCCAGCACGAGCAGCGCGGTGCCCGCCTGCCCGGGGCCCTGGGCCCGCGCTTGCTCGGCGGCATAGTCGGCGAGCTGGACGCGGTCGACCAGCGCCGCCAGCCGCTCGTCGCATCCCGGCTGGAGCGCTCCGACCTCGGCATCCTCGGCTCGCATCGCCTCGGCGTCTTCCGGCGCTGTGGGGCACGTGGCCTCGATAAGCTCGTCGAGGGGCTTCCAACGCTTGACCATCTCCGGCGGCCTGTCGCCCAGCGCGTGCATCGGCCGGGGCGGGCGGGCGAACACTCGGGCCAGCACGCCCGGCTTGCGCTCGCGGGCATCGCGGAGGTCCAGCCCCACGCGCTGGCCGCGGCCGATGGGCAGGAACCACAACCTGGATTGCCGCCGGGCCTCCCAGACCTCGAAGGCCATGGCGCGCCGGCGCAGCGGGCAGGCCATGGCCGTGTGGCCGATCCGGCGGTGCATCAGGTGGGTATCGATGATGATGATGAACATACCCGTCTATCGGCCTGCCCAGCCGGGCTCTTGATGCGTTATCGGGA
The DNA here is from genome assembly GCA_025916675.1 of Phycisphaera sp. Taxonomy (NCBI): domain Bacteria; kingdom Pseudomonadati; phylum Planctomycetota; class Phycisphaerae; order Phycisphaerales; family Phycisphaeraceae; genus Phycisphaera; species Phycisphaera sp. The sequence goes on along the minus strand of CP098402.1, from coordinate 1,405,794 downwards.
TCGCACGCTCCCACGGCCGGGAGTGATTTGCCGGGCCCCAAATCGGACCGGGAGGCGGCCTCCGCGAGCATCCGCGGCCCGCCCTTTCGGCCTTGGAGCCACTTGCGACCTTCGTCCGACGCGAAGGTTGCGAGTGTCATGAAGAGGATCCCTCAACAGAGTCGTCAAGCCTCCACGCCGCGCCGCACTCGGGGCAGACTCGGCGGCCATCGTGCTCGAGTTCGATCTTGGAGAGGCGGTACACGCAGCCGGGCACAGACCCAGGCGCATCCAGCCACGGCGGTAGAGGCGGAGGGCCGTGGGCATGTGGCATTCGAGCGTGCCAATAACCGTTGTCAATACCCAGATTCCGATTAGGCCGCCAGGCGAACACGACGAACACTAGGGCGAACCAGACCGACATGAGCGTCTTGGAGATCCCAAGCAACCGCACACGCGGCCTGATCCAGTTCTCTTGGAATCACACACTCGAACCAGATCCCGGAGCGACCGCCCGCCCGGGGTCGATCGCCAATAGATCCGTGTTGAGCCCGTCGTACTCGATCGTAATCGAGCCGTCGGCCATGGCGGTCTCAAGAGTTTGGCCGAGAGCTTCGCTCGTTCTCCGACCGGCTTCGGCTGCGTCCAACACATGCAGGCCGGCCTGCGTCAGACTCACGAACGCCATACATGTTGCGATCACAGCCATGCGCTTCGTCCGGGCTCGATCGGTGTTGGCCACGAGCGCTCACTCCCGCCCGATCGGGGCGTAGATGTCCTCGGGCACGGGCTTGCCCTCCTTGGCGGCCAGGCCGCGCACCACGATGTCGTCGGCATCGTCGCCCATCAACTCGGCCATCTGCTCGGCCGAGGCGGCGCCGCGCTCGGTCAGGGTGGCCAGGTCGACCAGCCAGCGGCCGTCCTCGTAAAGCAATGGCATGGTCGTCGGGTTGGTGCGCCCGCCCAGGCTCATGGTGATCTCGGCTTGCTCTGGCTCGGCCAAGCCCTCGGGGAGCAACTCGACCGACTCGACCATCACGGCGGCGATCAATTCGCTCTCGATCCAACCATGATCGATGGCCATCTTGGCGAAGGCATGTGGCGTGATCGTGCGCAGAACCCCGGGCTCGACGCGCACGCGCACGGCGAAGACCATGAAGCGGTCGAAGAAGGGCAACGCCTCGATGGTGGCGCGATCGGCGTCCAGGGCCAGATCGATGTGGCGTTGGACCAGATCGAAGTACGACGGATGCACGTGCTCGAGCGCCTCCGCCCCCATGCCCGAACTGGCGTTGAGGCGGTAGGCGTTGAAGGCGTCCACCGCGGCCGTGTCGGTGCGCGGCTCGGCGGGGGTGGCTTCGGCTTCGGGCGCGGCGGGTTGGGCTTGCGGCGTCGTGGATTCGCCGCAGGCGGCCAGGGCCAGGGTCATAAAGATCGTGGTCAACGCCAAGGGGGCGAGTCTGAGAGTCTGCATATCGGTGTCCTCGTGTGGGCCAAGCCATTCGTGCCCGCGAGCGATCAGTTCCCCAGTTCCCCCGCCCGCCGCGCCGCCGCCAGCACGGCGTCTCGAACCGCGTCGCGCATTCCTCGGGCCTCAAGCACGCCGAGCGCCGCCGCCGTCGTGCCGCCCTTGCTCGTGACGGCGGCGCGGAGCTCGGCGGGGTCGGGGAGTTTTCCGTCCTCTTCAGTAAGGAGCATCTCGGACGCGCCGCGGAGGGTCTGGGCGACGATCGCGCGGATGCTGGCCCCGGTGAGTCCGGCTTCCTGACCCGCCTCGAGCCCGCCGGCCGCCATCGCCTCGGCCAGCAGGAACGCGTACGCCGGCCCGCTGCCCGCCACGCCCGTAAACGCGTCGATGGCGCTCTCGGGCACGTCGTAGACCTCGCCAGCGGCGCGGAAGAGCCGGTGGGCGCGATCCAGGTCTTCGCCGGTGGCGTTCTCGCTCCCGCTGATGGCCGTCGCGCCCATGCCCACCTTCGCCGGGAGGTTGGGCATGGCCCGGACGACCCGGCCCTTGAGTGCTCCTGACAGCCTGCTCGTGGTCACACCCGCCAGGATGCTGATGATGCAGCGATCCTCCAGCATCCGCTCGCCGACGGCCGCGTCGATCTCTTCGGCGACGCCCGGCAGCATCTGCGGCTTGACGGCCAGGAGTACCGAGGCGTCGTCGTAGGGCAAGGCCTCGAAGGCGGCGGCGATGGACTCCACCGCGTCGATCGAGGGGGCCATGGCGCTCAGGGCCTTCCGCTTGGTCTGATCTGGCTCGGCGACGATACAGGGTCCGTCCAGCAGGTCGGCCTTCGCCGCGCCCGCCAAGATGGCCCCAGCCATGGCCCCCCCGCCGATGACCAGGAGCGGGCAGACGTCGACATGTTTGGATGCTGGGCTCATGGCACACGGTACGGCCCGCCACTACGATTGGCCGAATAGTCACGGAGACCACATGGCCAGCTACTACACCCTCGACTTCGAGCAGCCCCTGCGCGCCCTGGACGACGAGATCGGCCAGCTCAAGAGCCGCGTCGACGCCCTGACCAGCGGGGCCAGCCCGTCGGGCTCGGGCGACCCTGCCGAGTTGGCCGAGGCCGAGCACGCGCTGGCCGATCGCCTGGCCCGCCACAGCCAGACCATGGCCGAGCTCTACAAGCAGCTCAGCCCGTGGAACACCGTCCGCGTCGCCCGCCATCCCGACCGTCCCCAGGGGCGCGATTACATCGAGGCATTCTGCCGTGACTTCGCCGAGCTCCACGGGGACCGGCGCAGCGGGGAAGATCCCGCCATCGTCACCGGCTTCGGCCGCATCGGCGACTTCAAGTGCATGATCGTGGCCCACCACAAGGGCCGCGACACGCAGGAGAAGCTCCGCTGCCACTTCGGCTGCCCGCACCCCGAGGGCTATCGCAAGGCCATCCAGAAGATGCAGATGGCCGCCAAGTTCGGCGTGCCGATCGTGACGTTCGTCGACACGCCCGGCGCGTTCCCGGGCCTGGAAGCCGAGCAGCGCGGCCAGGCCGAGGCCATCGCGTACAACCTCCGCGAGATGAGCCTGCTGCCCGTTCCCATCGTGTCGATCGTCATCGGCGAGGGCGGCTCGGGCGGCGCCCTGGGCATCGCCGTGGGCGACCGCGTGGCCATGCTCCAGCACGCGTGGTACTCGGTCATCAGCCCCGAGGGCTGCGCGGCGATCTTGTGGAAGCAGGCCAACGAGCGGACCAACAGCCAGGCGGCCACCGCCCTCAAGCTCACCGCCCGCGACAACCTGGAACTGGGCGTGGTCGACGCCGTGATCGACGAGCCCGCCGGCGGGGCCCACCGCGACACCGCCGACGCCGCCCGCCGGCTCGAGCAGTGGATCGTGGCCCAGCTCGAGGCCCTGACCGAATTGGGCACCGAGGACCTGCTCGAGCAGCGATACCAGCGGTACCGCAAGCTGGGCAGCTACGGCGTGGTCGAACGGGTCCCAGCGGGACCCGAGGAGGCCGATCAGGAGGCCTAGCGAGCCGCCAGCCCTACCCCCGCCACCCATTTTGACGCCGAGCGAGAGGCCTCCTACTGTTGGCGTCCTTCGGCCGGCGGGCCCGCGCGGGCTTGCGCCAGTTCCCTCTCCTCCGGCCCTTACCGGAGCCCAGGTGGCCAAGAAGAAGACCAGCACCTCCAAGTCCTCAACCGCGGCCAAGGCCAAGGGCGGTCGCGCCGCCACATCGAAGAAGACGAAGAAGAAGCCCTCCGCGAAGACCACAACGAAGAAGGCGACGGCCCCGAAGCCGAGCGCCGCGGCGGCCAAGAAGACCTCCAAGAAGACAACCAAGAAGCCCCCGGCAACGAAGACGACAAAGAAGACCACAACGAAGACCTCGAAGAAGACAACCAAGAAGGCGGCTCCGAAGAAGGCGCTCGCCAAGCCGGCATCGACGCCCACCCAATCGACGACCACCAAGAAGAAGGCCTCGTCGAACAAGCCCGCGTCCACCAAGGCCGCCTCGTCGAGCAAGCCCAAGAAGGCCGCCCCTCCGCCACCACCACCGCCTCCACCACCCCCGCCGGCGAACGCCAAGGGCAAGGACGCGCCCAGCCGTCCGAGCCGGCCCAAGCGGCCCAAGCCGCCGGCGGCCGTCATGCCCGAGGGCATCGGCGGGCTCCTGAGCCCGGGTGGCCCGGCGCCCAAGCCGCTGATCTCTTCGTCCGATCGCCGCGCGGTCGAAGCCAAGGCCGAAGCCGAGGCATACCCGACCAAGAGCCCCTTCGGCAAGCGGGAGCTCGACAAGTTCCGCCAGACGCTGCTGGCCAAGCGCGCCCAGGTGTTCGCCGAGGTCGCCGGCCTCGAGGGCGACGCGCTCACCGGCGGCGGATCGGGCAACCTCAGCCACACGCCCCAGCACATGGCCGACGCGGGCAGCGATGCCGCCGACCAGACGCTCTCGCTCGACCTGGCCGCCGCCGAGCGCAACCTCATCCGCGAGATCGACGCCGCGCTCAAGCGCATCGAGGACGGCGTCTTCGGCCTGTGCGTCCAGACCGGCAAGCCCATCCGCGAGGAACGCCTCGCCGAGCTGCCCTGGGCCCGCTACTCGATCGATGCGGCCCGCGAGATCGAGGGGCGGCGTTAGCCGTGACCCCCACGAAGAGAGCGTCGGCGAAGCAACAACCCGCCAAGGGCACGCCAAGCACACGACCCGCCCACAAACCGGGCCGAGCGGCGTGGCTCTTCCTCTTGATGGTCGTCGCCATCGGCACCGCCATCGATCTGGCCAGCAAGACCATCGCCTTCAACACGCTGGCCGAGGCGCCCGTGGCCATCGATCGCGAAGCGGTCGTCGGCGCCACCGAGCTCCAGGCCCTCATCCCCCGGCACGAACCCACGACGATCATCCCCCGCGTGCTCGAACTGCAGCTGGTCCTCAACCCCGGCGCCGTCTTCGGCATCGGCGCGGGCAAGCGGGTGTTCTTCATCGTCGCCACCACCGCCGCCATCGGCTTCGCGCTGTTCATGTTCGCCAAGTGGACCGGCCGCCGCGACCGCGTCGCGCACGCGGCCATCGGCCTGGTGATCGCCGGTGGCCTGGGCAACCTCTACGACCGCGTCCGCTTCGCCTGCGTGCGCGACTTCCTGCACCCGCTGCCGGGCATGGAGTATCCCTTTGGCATCAGCACCCCCTGGAGCGGCCGCGAGGTCTGGCCCTACGTCAGCAACCTTGCGGACCTGTGGCTGATCATCGGGGTGGCGATATTAGTTGTGTTCCTGTGGCGCGGGCCCCGCGACGGCGTGCCGGCGCGCGAGCCTGACACGGCCGAATAGCCGGCTCTTTCCGAGCCGCGGGCGTGAGCACGCGGACCAACGGCCGAGTATCCGTGCGCCTCGGGCTGTTCCATTGTGTCGAATAAACGTTTCTGGTTCTTCGCCGCTCGGCGGAGCGGAAGACCGCTGCGCCAGCGCTCGACCAACGGGGTTGCTCTTGGGCGCTCGCTTTGCTCGCTTGCGGCCTACCCGGCCGGGCCGCAGAAGCGGCCGCGCCTCTCGCATGCGCTGTCGCTCGAAGACTCGCTCGGCGGATGCTTCGGCGTGGGGCGCTCGTGGTGTTGGGCGGTCGCGGGGGTTCGGGAGGGTGCTCCGGCGCGTTCCGAACGCTCGACGCTGCGGCGGAGCCGAGGACGGCTGCGCCTGCGCTGCGCTCCGTTTGGTTGTTCTTGGGCGCTCGCGTTGCTCGCTTGCGGGCTACCGCCCGGGCTGCAGAAGCGGCCGCGCCTCCCGCATGCGCTTTCGCTCGAAGACTCGCTCGGCGGATGCTTCGGCGTCAAGAGCCCTTGGCGCACGATTGGGTCTTGGACGTTTGCGACGGGGCATCCGAACCAGCCCGTCTTCGGGCGCAGGGCGCATGTCCCCGGCGCGGCCCGCAAGGGCCCGGCCGCTCATGCGGCCGCCAAGGGAGCGAAGCGACCGCTCAAGAACAACCCCGTTGGGGCAGCTCTGGCGCAGCCGTCTTCGGCTCCGCCAGAGCGTCGAGCGTGCAAGAACCGTCGGTAGCGAAACAAAACAACAAGGGGGCCCGGCTCGCACCGGACCCCCTCGCCCAAACAAGGAGCATCAAACTGGGTACATCAAACAAGCACTGCGGCTACGCCGCCTGCCCACCGATCATTGGACCCTCGCTCAGGATCGCCGCCTGGTTGCCCGCGCCATAGCGCACGGTGAAGTACGTGGCGGCGCTGTCCTTGGTGGACGTCTGCGCCGTCACGCGGTACGTGATGGCGGTGCTGGTGTTGGGGAAGCTCTGGTCGACAAAGGCCTTCTCCTTCGCGTTGGTCACGAAGGTAAAGGCGCCCTGGGGAGGGGTGTCCTGCCGCTCGACGCGGTAGGTCACGCCGCTCACGCGGGCCGGGTTGGAGCACTTGAACGTGAAGCGCAGCGCCCCGCTCTCCTCGAGCGACACGCGGAAGTCCGAGGGCGTCGCCGGGGCGGGCGCCTCGGTAGGCGTAGCCGGCGCGGGGATCTCGGCCAGCGTGTACACGCTGGCGGGGTCCGCCGATCCGCGGGCGAAGGTGCGGATCTTGGACACGCGCAGCGACGTGTCCGAGCGCATGTCCTTGAGCTTGGTGTGGTAGTCGCTCGTGGCCGACTTGCTCTGGCTGCGCAGCGCGACCGTCTGGCCGCGCGCCGCGATCGCGGCGTCCAGAGCGGCCTGCATTTCCGTGATGTCCGCCTCGGCCAGGCCTACGGCCGCGGGGTCGGCGCCCCAGGTGGCCAGGTGGTCGGTGAGCCAGAGGATGGCGTCGTCGGGGTTCGGAGGGATGGTGCTCATGAGCGTTGTCCTGTCGCTTCGCCAGCGGGGCCATGCGCCGCGGGCGCGGCGCGGAAGGTATTCCGGGCCTTGGTCAAAGTACGTTTGGCGGGCAGAACGCGCCGAGCCGCCGACGGCTTCAGAAGAAGGACCTGCATCACGCAAGCCTCCGTGCGGCGGGCAGCGAAGCGAACGACGCCAGCGGCGGGCCACGGTTCGAGTCTTCCCGGGCCCGAGTGGCCCGGCACACCCCTGGCATCGGACGCATCGGGCCGGCGATCCAGCCCAATCCGAATGATCCGCAAAGTTTCTCTCTTGGTGGCACGGCGAGATGGGTCCGAGAGGCAAAAAAACGCCACTCAAAGCCCGTGAGGGGAGATCCGAGGTTCCCCACGATGGCAAGGAAGGAGCCCGCCGTGGCAGGTGAGGAGTTCACGGTGGCATGTGAGGAGTTCACGGTGGCAAGGAAGGAACTCGCCGTGGCAGGTTGGGAGTTTGCCGGAACCGATGGATGCGCTCGCGTCGCCCGCAGATCCGCCCCACGTTCTCGTCGATGAGGATCTGCTGGGGATCGTGATCGCAGCAATCCGTGTCAAGCGCGAAACAGCCTCAGGCCGATAGGCGTATGTTCGTATAGCCGCATGGATGCGTGCCGAGCGTCAAAAGGGAGGGAACGGACATGGCCCAGGGATCGACCATCGAGTGGACGAGCGCGACGTGGAACCCCATCGCCGGGTGTACGCCGGTCAGCCCGGGGTGCCTCAATTGCTATGCCGCCCGCATGGCATTGCGGTTGGAAAAGATGCAGAAGGGCACCGGCAAATATGTCGGCACGGCGGGCAAGGCGAGGGATGGCCGCCCCGTCTTCACCGGCCGGGTGAACCTGGACGAGGGCGCCCTCGACCTGCCGCGCTCGTGGAAGCTCGGCCGCACGATCTTCGTCAACTCCATGAGCGACCTGTTCCACGAGGCCGTGCCCGAGGCGTTCGTCGCGCGCGTGTTCCGAGTGATGGCCGAGTGCCCCCAGCACAGCTTCCAGGTCTTGACCAAACGCCCGCATCGCGCACTCGAACTGGCCGCCCGCCTCCCATGGCCGGAGAACATCTGGCTGGGCACGAGCGTGGAGAGCGCCCGGTACTACGAGCGCATCCGCCTCTTGCAGAAGACCCCCGCGCACGTCCGCTTCCTCTCGTGCGAGCCGCTTCTCGGCCCGCTCGCACGCATGCCCCTGAAGAACATCCACTGGGTCATCGTCGGCGGCGAGAGCGGCCCGGGTGCCCGCCCCATGCAGGGCTCGTGGGCGCTGCAGATCAAGAACCAGTGCGAGGAGAAGCGCGTGCCGTTCTTCTTCAAGCAATGGGGTGGGGTGAGGAAGAAGGAGACGGGAAGGGAATTGGAAGGGAGGACGTGGGATGGGATGCCGGCTACGTGAACGGGAGGTGATGAATTGACGCATCAAGCAGATGAGCAGTTCTTCGTCGCTAAGCGATCGTGGTCAAAGCAGAAAGATCGTATCCTCGAAGGCTATCTGTCCAATTATCTTCCCAAGGTCTCGCAAGCGATTGGCAGACCCATACTTGTTGTTGATGGCTTTGTCGGCCCAGGCAAGTTCAGCGACAACTCGGATGGCTCCCCATTATTGATCGCGAGATGTATCGCACGAAGTCGATTCAGTGCTAAACTCATAGCAATAGAAGCTAATGCATCCTTACACAAACAGCTATGCGACACTCTCGGCCCATTCTCGTTCGCCACGGCAAAGCACGGCAGCTTCGAAGAGCATTTGGGCGACATACTGCAAGCATCCAAAACGCATTCCGTCTTCTTGTTTCTTGATCCTTTCGCGTTGAAGGGTCTTGATTTAGCTTCATTGGACCATGTGTTTCGGCTACTTGAGGCCGGCAGCAGCATCGAGTTGCTACTGAACTTCAACGCGTTCGCATTCTGCCGATGCGCTAGGGCCTCACTTAAAGCGCCTCTAGAGATCGATGAGGAGGCGGCACCCGTACCAACGCTGAGCCCAGCCGTTCTCAATACCATTGCTGGTGGAGATTGGTGGCAGGAGTTTGTGGCACCAGATGTGAGCTTTGTAGATCAGGTTGACAACACCATCCTTGGTTTTCGCAAAACGCTTGAAACCCGGTTTAAACATGTACAGTTCTACAAAGTGTTCGCCTCTGATAGCCACCGTATTCCCAAGTACTTTTTAGTGTTTGCCTCACGCAGTGATACCGCACTTAGCCTGATGAATGACGAGGCAGTCAATGCTCGTCGAGAATTCTTGGCCAACGAATACCCAAGAGATTCTGGCTTATTTGATATTGTGCAACTGGAGAAGACAAGACATGGTGCCGACATTGATGCAACGATCCTCGCGGGTGCACGAGAATGGACCGAACGAGGCACACTGATCCAACATGTGATCGAATGCTGGTTTGGCTACTTGCTGCGGAAGGAAATTCGCAGTCGGATCCAGGAGTTGCTGCGAACTGGGCATCTCGCTTCGAAGGACGGACGCACAACCCTCAATGACAACGCTCTGATTCGGCAGTGCGAGCCTCCCCCGTTACTATTCGACTCGTAGCAAAACGAATGCAGCATACTGTCTGCTGGCTCACGCCAGCGGCTCGTTGAAGAATACCTCCGCGCCCTCTGCGACCTCTGCGTTCAATTCTCTTCTTGCGTCCATTCCCCTCGCTCGCGCGAGGGGCTCGTTGGGTCTTGCTTCGAGCCCTTCGCGGCCTTCCCGTTCAACGCTCTTGCTTGCATTCGTTGGTCCGCGTGCTCACGCACGCGGCTCGGACGGATCCCCTCCGAGCCCTCGGCGACCTCTGCGTTCATGCCTCTCCGCGATCACCGGCTGCGCTGATGGAACGCCAGGTCCACCCACGCGTCGATCCGCCCGGCCTCCTCGCGGATCAGCATCCAGCGGCGCGTGGCGGCGCGCTGGGCCTGGCGGACGAGCAGGCGGGTGAGGGTGCTCCGCACGGGGTCTGGGCTCACGCGGGTGAGCCAGCGCAGGGGCGGCAGGCCGTAGCGCACGACCATCTCGTCGTCGAGCGACACGAACGCGACGGCCTCGCCCACATCCCCCTGGCGGCCGCTGCGGCCGAAGAGCTGGCGGTCGACGCGCCGCTCGTGGTTGCGTTCGACGGCGAGGACGAGCAGGCCGCCCGCCTCGCGCGCGTCGTCGTCGAGCTTGATATCGGTGCCGCGGCCGGCCATGCTCGTGGCCACCGTGATCGCCCCGGCCCGCCCCGCGCCCTCGATGATCGCGGCCTCCTCGGCCTCGTGCCGGGCGTTCAGGACCTTGCATTCGAGGCCCTGTTCGGCGAGCAGGCCCGCCAGACGCTCGGAGTCGTGCACCGATCGCGAGCCCACGAGCACGGGCTGCGACTTGTCGTGGGCGCGACGCGTCGCTTTGGCGACGGCGGCGAACTTCTCGTCCTCTGTGGCGAACGTGCGGTCGGCCCGCTCCACCCTCGCGATCGGGCGGTGCGTTGGCACGCGGACGACGCGGAGGTTGTACGTCCGCCACAGCTCGGGCGCGACCTCCCAGCCGGTGCCCGTCATGCCGGCGAGTGACCTATACCGCGCGAAGTAGCGCTGGTAGCTCACGCGCGCGGCGGTGTGGCGGCGCTCGCTCGGGTCTAGGCCCTCCTTGACCTCGACGGCCTGGTGCAGCCCGAGCTGCCACTGGCGGCCCTCGAGCACGCGGCCGGTCGAGCGGTCGACGATCACGACCTCGCGCTTGCCTTCTTTGTTGGGTCGCACGATGTAGTCGTCGTCACGCCGGTGCAGCACGATGGCACTGAGGGCCTGGCTGACGAGTTCTTCGCGCCGACGCGGGCCGGCCCAGAACGCGGGCAGATTACGATTGGGGTCGGCCGCCAGTTCGCCGAGCTTCTCGTGCCCCGCGCGTGTGAGGCTGACGCGGTGGGTGCGGGCGTCGGCCTTGTAGTGGCGATCGGGCTCGAGTTCCCGGGCGAGCTCGATGCCCGCCGCGTACCGCTCGGCGGAATCGGCCCCGATGCCATCACCGGCGGGCAGCGCGATGATCGCCGGCGTGGCGGCTTCGTCGATGAGTACGCTGTCGGCCTCGTCGACGATCGCCGCGTGCAGGCCGCGCTGGACAACATCGTTCGTCCAGGCCTGGCGGTCGTCCTCGTGCGTCACGGCGTCGAGCACGCTGCCGGCGACGCTCGGCGAGAGCGGCTGGCTGAGCCGGTCGCGCAGAAAATCGAAGATGAACTGCTTGTCGGCCCCGTAGGTAATATCAAGATCGTACTGCGCGCGGCGGTCGGCCTTCTTCATGCCCTCTTCCAGCACGCCAACGCGCAAGCCGAGCCGGGCGTACGCGCTCTCGCACAACTGCGCGTCGCGTTTGGCCAGGTAATCGTTGACCGTGGCGACATGCACGCCGCGCCCGGTCCACCCCGCGAGCGCGGCGGGCAGGATGGCCGTCACCGTCTTGCCCTCGCCCGTTGCCATCTCGGCGACGGCCCCACCGCGGAGCACGAGCGCGCCCATCACCTGCTCGGGGTACAGCGTCAGCCCGGTCGTCCGCCGGACGGCCTCGACGCCCACGGCGTAGGCCTCGCGGAGCGCGTCGCTGTCCAGCTTCGAGTCCTGCCGCGCGATCCGGTGGGCGTGCTGGCGCACGGCATCGATCCGCTCGCCAAGGGACGCTTCGGTGAGGTCCTGGCAGGCCCGAGCCGTATCGAGGATCGCCCCGGCCAGGTCCCGCTCGTGCGTGCTCACGCGGCGGCGGATGACCCGTCCCTGGAGGTTCGCCGCCACGCGGTCGACACCCTCGAGCGGCTCCTCACGACGCTCCTCGCGCGACAGCGCGGGCCACAGCCGATCGGCTCCTGGTGCCGTCGTCACGCTCGGCGTGCCACCTACCACCACGCTCGCCCCTCGAAGAACTGGCTCGCCCGCCGCCACCAGCGCACGCCGAGCGGCCGGTTCGGGCCTTCGAGCCGCACCGACGCCCGCACGCCGGGAACTGTTCCGGGGGTCAACTTGGCGAGCCGAAGATCGACGACGAAGCTCGGTGTCAGCGCGATGGCTCGGTCCGTTGTCCGTGGATCGGTGGTGATGCCGCCGCCCGATTGGGACGCGAGCGACGGGCTGGTGAGCTCTTTCGATCCCAGCGGGGCGGTGCGCAGCACCCCCGCCTTGATCACGTCGCCGGGCGCGCTGGCCAGCCGCACCCTCGCGTTGATCTCGCTCTCGTCCTGGCCGCGGAATACGAACGCATGGTCGCGATCGGGCACCATCGCACGCACGACCAGATCGCCCTCGCTGACGACCATGCCCAGGGCCGTGCCGCGCGGCACCCATGCGCCGATGCGGGATCGGAGGTCCGCCGAGGTCTGCTCGCTGAGTGGCGAGACCACGCCGGAGACTGGGGCCAGCACGCGTAGGTTCGCAACGCGCCGCTCGGCACGGGCCAGTTGTTCTTCCACGACGCGCACCGCCTGGCGGAACTCTTCCTGCTCGGCCGCCGGACCCTTGAGCGAAGTCCGGTATTGCGTCTGCGCCTGGGCCAGCCGGGCGCGTGTGGCTTCCAACTCGGCCTGCAGTCCACGGTTTTCGAGCCGCGCGACGATCTGGCCTTCTTCGACCGCGTCACCGGGATCGACGAGGAGTTCGGCGAGGATGCCGCCCTCGAGCGTGCGAAGGCCGTCCATGCGCGCGGGCTCGATCGTGGCCACGGCGTACGTCGGCGTGGGTAGCGGCGCGAGCATGATGGGCCCGATCACCACGGCCAGCGCCGCGAGGGTCACGCTGAGAGCTCGCGCCCGGTGCCCCTCCAGCTTCGGGTCGCTCAACAGGAATCCAGCGGTCTTGAAGATCGGATACACCAGCCAGATCGCGCCCATCGCTACCGCGAGCGCGACGCCCAGCGTCAGATACTTGCTGGCGATAATGAGCAGGATCGCGATCGCGATGAACACGCGATAGGGTGTGGCGAGTAACCCATACACCGCGAGCAACCAGCCCTCACCGAGCGAACGCAGGCTGGGCCCGCGCGAGCCCTTGACGCCATACGCGTAGTACTGGATCAGGTACTTGAGCATCTCGCGTGAGCGTTGGGCCAGGTTAGGCGTACCGGTCAGGTCGCTCAGGATGTAGTATCCGTCATAACGCAGCAGCGGGTTGAGATTGAACACCAGCGTGCTCACGCCCGAGACGAGCATGACCTGGTAGGCGATGCTCGTCCACACCGGGTCGCTGCCGAAGGCCCAATAGACCACCGCGAGTGCCGCGAGCACCGTCTCGGCCAGTATCCCCGCCAGCGATACGCACACGCGCGGCCACACCCTCGCGAACCGCCACGCGCTGCTCGCGTCGCAGTAGGGCAGCGGCATGACGTACGCGATCAGGATCACGCCGATCTCGGTACTCCGGCCGCCGAACGCTTTACACGCCATCGCGTGGCCCAACTCGTGGACGACGCGCAAGACCAGGAAGATCACGCCGAGCGTGGCGATCGTCGAGGCCGAGAGCTGGGCGACCTTGTTGAGCTCGTCACCGAAGCGGTGGACGTTGGCAAAGACCAGGACCAACGCGATCGAGACCAGGATGATCCAGAGCACGCCGGCCGTGCGGCCGAACAATACCCGGCAGAGCTTCTCGTGCCGGCGAAGGAATGGCTCGGGATTCACGATCGGGACGTGCGGGAACATCCACTTGCCGGTGCGCTTCTGCGTGCGCTGGCGTTTGGCTTTGGTGAGCCGCTGCTCGAGCATCTCGGCGTCGAGCGCGCTCTCACCCAGCACGAGGCCAAAGAGCTGCAGCCGGCTGAGCAGGTCGATGACCTCGCGCTGCGTGGGGGCGGCGTCGCCGAGCTGGTCGTTGCAGGCCTCCCAGGCCTGGTCGACCGTGGTCCGCCCGTCGAGCATGCCCAGGAAGAAGTGGGCGCTCTCGCTCATGCGGTAGAACTGCCCGCTCGCGGGATCCTCGACGACGTAGGCGATCGTCGGCCCATAGTGCTGCCGCACCACGCGGGCGTGTGCGCTCAGCCTGGGCGTGGTCGGCCCGACGCGATACCACATGTCGCTGAAGGTCGAGGCGATGTCGCGGCCGCGCCGCTTGATCGGTGGCTGGGCCATCGCGGACTCCTACCACCACCAGGCCATCTGGGCCCGGTCGATCAGCGGTCGAGCAAGACGAACCAGCGGTGTTGTCCAGCCCGAGCGCACGCGGGCCCGGCCGGTCATGCCCGGCTTCAGCCACGAGGGCTCCTCACCGACCAACTCCGCCTCAACCAGATATACATTGCCGCCAGAGACCGCCTCGGCTTGCGGGTTCACGCGGACCAATCGCAACGGCAGGCGTTCCTCGGGACGGGCCCGCGGCGCGAACGTGCCGTCCGTTTCCTCGGCATCCTCATTTGTCAAACGCTTCTGGGCCGCCGCGATGTCACGCTCGGGCACGCGCAGCACGATCACGCTCTGGTCGCCCACGATGCGCACGAGCGGTGTGTCCGGTGCAACAGAGGCGTCGAGCCACGGCTCGAGATCGGCACCCGCCACACGGCCATCGATCGGCGCACGCATCTGCGCACGCTCGATCTCGTATCGCAGCAGACCGATCTGCGCGTCCAACTCGCCCAGCTGGAAGTCCAGCACATCGGCCTGCTCCATTCGGCCGCGAGACAGCTCCGCCTCGCGCTCCGAGCGTCTGGCCGCATACTGCGCTTCGAGCGATGTGAGGCGGGCCTCACGCTCGGTCGTGTCCATGCGTGCGATCACCTGGCCCGCGGTGACGGCATCGCCGGGCTTCACGCCCACCCACGCCAGATAGCCCTGGTACGGCGGCGTCAGCGCACGCTGGGCCGCCGGTTTGGTCTCGGCCTGGGCGCTGACAACATCAGGAATCGGCGTCGCGGCCAACGCCACGAACACCAGGAGCGCAAGCACACCCACGAGCTTCAGTAGCGTGTGCCGCGGACCGACGATGGCCGAACCGAAGTCGAGCACCCGATCCCGCGAGACGGCCAGGATGCCCCGGTCGGCCAGCCGCCGCGTCCACACCGCCGGCCCGATGAACTCGGCGACCAATCGCAACAAACCCAGCGAACCAGCCGGGAACGGATCGTCGGCATCGCGCTCAAGCACGGCGACCCCGACAAGATCACCATCCACACGTAGCGGCAGGCTCACGATGCTCGACGGCCCGAAGCTCCGCGACAACTCGCCATGCGCCCGGACGACACGACGCTCGGCCGGTGCCAACTCCTCGCTCTGAGGGAACACCACCTCGATATCCTGATCGGCACACTCCTCCATGGCCGCTTCGAGCGCTTCAACAGCCGGATTGCGGCGATCGATGATATCGGCACCGCTGATCGCGACGGCCTTGATGTCGTGGCCTTGGACCAGTCCGACCGAGACACGCGAACAGCCGAACCGTCGGCGGAGTTCATCGCAGAAGAGGCTGGCCATTGACGACGCTGACGCGCCGCGCTGGGCGGCGTCGAGCATCTCAAGAGTCTCGCGCAGCCGGGCCGTGCGCTCGGCCTCGGCCATCGCCCGCTGGCTCCAGAGAAATCCCTCGAAGCCCTCGGCGGCGACGAGCAGCGACCGCTCGGTCAGCTCGGTGCCCTTCTCGCCCATCGGCGTAAGCACCACGCACGCGCCCTCGGCCTGCCCCAGCGCGACGAGCGGCACGGCGGTCGCCCGATGCGTGGCCTGCGCGTGGTAGAGCGCTCCGCCGCCCAGTGTCACGCTCTCGCTGATGGTCCCCATCACGCCGTTCTGCTCGGCCTGCGCCGCAGCGCGATCCGCAAGTGTCGACAACCGCGACAACAATTGCGCGTCTGCACGCAGTTGCTCGGCGAGTTGTTCACCACCGGGGGCATGCAGCGCCGCGAGCCCGCCCGCACGCTGCTGACCGGGGCGGATGAACGCCAACCCAGCCTGAGCACGCGACAGCGCGCACAGCCGTTCGAGCAAGCCCTGGAGGTACTCACCCAGGGCCTGCTGCGCGCTGGGCGCACCCGACCCGGCGCCCTGGGCGGCGGGTGTGCCACCGGGAGAAGATCTGCCGGGCAGTGACGGGTTGGATGAAGCGGACGTTGAGGCGCTCATGCGGTCGCCGGGCCTCCGGGGCCCCCATCACCAATGGGTCGGGGGCCGCTCATAAGGGGAACGGGGTTCGCCCCGCTTACTCGCTCAGGCGGGGGCCATCGCCGCCCTCGGCACCGGGCTGGGGAGCCTGCTGGCCACGCTGGATCTCGATCTCGCCGTTGCGCTCCTCGTACTGGCGGACCATCTGGCCCATCGAGATCGCCAGGCGCTTGGCACCGGCCCAGTTGGTCACGATGCGGCTGCCGACGCTGAAGTTGAGCACGGGCTTGCCGTCGTTGCCCTGCATGGGCAGGTTCATGCCGAAGTCCAGCACGACCTCGTCCTGGGTGGTGCTGCTGCGGATGGTGTTGGCGTAGGTGGTCTGCATCTTGCTCTCGTCGATGCGGAGCTGGACCTGCTGTTGTTGATTCTCGGCCATGGAAGTCGTTTCCTTTCGAAAGGTCTCTCGTGCCGCGCTCCGGACGGAGCCGCCTCGTGGGCCAATGAGGCCCAACGGCTAAAATCGGGATCTGTCAGGCGTTCGGCCCGTGTGTGTCCCGGACGTTCCGGGCTCCCTCGGGCCGCAAGTCTATTGGTGCCGACCCGGATTGTCATGCCCACACCCCTTGAAGGTTGGTCAGGACAGGAGCCCCAATTGCTGGTGCCCGATCCGGATGGCCACCCGTTGGTGTCCGGCGGTCGGTACGGCCCGGCTCCCCGGGGGGTTCCAGGCAAGGATGGGGTTTCATACGGGTCGGGGGCGGGTTACGGCCCTGTCGCGTCGGATTCCGCCCGCGAGTTCTGATCGGGCACAACCACAACCTTCCGCGGGTCGGTCGCCGTCTGGGGGTTCTTCTTGCGCGACGCGGCCTCGCCGGCCGAGAGCACGCGCACGTTCGAGGCCCCCAGCAGCACCATCGCGAGATTCCTGAGCTGGATCATGTTCATGGCGAGCAACGTTAGTAGACGGCAGCCGGGGCGGTTTGGCCAAGAGCACGGAAAAGAGCTGGCACCCAATCTTTGTTTCGGCCAATCCCCTATACCGCCAATCGGTTGTTGTCTTCCACTATTCCGAGCAACGCGCCCTGCCACTCGAGCGCGCAAGAACGAGGCTTCTCGCACGCCGCTTCGGCGGCCGCCATCGGCCCGCCCTCCTGGCCCTCGGTGTCGGTAGTGATGCGCTGGATCTCGAAGATCGAGCCGGCAGCGGTGACCTTGAAGCCCAGCCGCAGCGTGCCATCGGGGAAGCTCACCAGGTCGAGCTCGACCGGCTTGGGCGGCGCGCTCTGGCGGGCGGCCTACACGGTGGCGTGCTGGCGCATTGTCAATTTGTTCAATAATCTCTCAAGATTTCGTGCAAATACTATGAAGATTGCGTTGCTCGCTCGCACGATCACAATTAGCGCTTCGCCAACAACTGCCATGTAGGAGTACAGTGGCGGCCGTCCATATTAAGCATGCTTAAAGAACGACAGGCATTCTGACAATCGGCCTGATTCCCGTCCTCATCGGCTTTATTGATCTCCCCATATTCCTGCGGACCATTGTCTTGAAGTTGTTCCGTGGCCAGAGTCGGCCAACGGAATCAGACAAAGACAGTAAACGCTGGGGGATTGACGCCCATGGATCGGACGACATTGCAAACCCGCCAAGGACTGGCGAGCAAGAGCGGGTTCACACTCATCGAACTGCTGGTAGTTATCGCCATCATCGCGCTTCTCATCGGCATTCTGCTACCCAGTTTGGGTAAGGCTCGTGCCGCAGCACAGCAGATCAAGGCCGCCGCCCAGCTCCGCTCCGTTGGCCAGGGCGTGACGACCTACACCGTCGACAATCTCGTGTTCCCACCGTCGTATGTCTACGGCAAGGACAGGGACGGGGAGCAATGGCGCGTTGGCGATCAACTCGACTCGAACCCCACTCCTGCCAATGGATACATCCATTGGTCGTGGGCGTTGTTCGAGGGTGGCAACGTCCCGCTGGATGCGTTCGCTTCGCCCGCCGCGCTCAACGGCGGTGCGCCCGCCACCAATCCGGGCCGCAATGAGGATCACTGGGAACTCGGCCAGGTGAACGACCTTGGGGGCTCGGCCGGCTCACCCGAGCCCGAGGACCGCCAGTTGAAGCGCATGGCGTTCACGGGCAACGCGGCGATCTTCCCGCGGAACAAGTTCGCGACGAGCACGCCCCGCAGGAATCGACTGGTGAATCCTGATTGGATCAACAGCCACAGCACGACCATCCTGGGGACCGAGTTCCAGGAGGGCAAGAACTGGGAAACGCTACGGGTTGGCCAGGTGATCAAGAGCCACAGGCCCATCACGCCCTTCCTGGGCCGCAGTGCGGGCCAGGACGTCTACCGCGAGGCCCCCGGTAGCAGCAGCGAACCCAGATTTGCCTACCCCGATCCGGACCGGGACATTGTCGACGAGAAGGAAGTCGGCCCGGGCGTGATCGAGGATCCCCGTACGAACCTGAATGCGGTCAGCCGCAAGCACGGGGGCAAGGCCAACTTCGTGTTCGCCGACGGGCATGTGGCGCTCTACGACGTTCGTGACACCATCCGCCAGCGGTTGTGGGGCGACCAGTTCTACAGCCTTACCGGCCGCAATATCAGCGTACTGATCGATGACTGAATGACTGCCACGGCCGCGGGAAACCGCGGCCGTTCGCATTGCTGGCCCACAACAGAATACGTCCCGCCACACGCGGGCGCAGGGGGAGACGAGGTCCATCCCCCCGTGAGAGAGGACGCCGGGCGGTTGGTGCCGACCGGCAGGACCACGAGCAAGCACGCTTCCCGAACACTTGCGGAGAAAGTTCCCATGAAGACGAGCAACCGGATTTCGACCTTGCTGGCCGCCTGCGGCCTGGCGGGCGTGGCGGCGAGCGCCAGCGCCCAGAGCATCGCTGTCACCGAGATTATGTACAACCCCGCGTTCGATTCGAACAACGAGTGGGAGTATGTCGAGATCATGAACACCGGCGGATCGGCCATCGACCTGACCGGTTGGGTCCTCGATGACGAGGGCGGAGCACCGATCACGGCCGCGAACATCCCCGGCGGCATGATCCCCGCCGGTGGTACCGCCGTGCTGTACAACAGCGCACTCACGCTGGCCACGGTCGAGGCCGCTTGGGGCACGGGCATCAACTTCATTGCCGTGGACGACTGGCAGGCCCTCAATAACGGCGGCGACACGTTCGGCCTGTGGGACAGCATCACCAGCCACGCCGGCCGTGACTTCGGCGCCGCAGTCGTCGCGATCACCTACGACGACGGCGGCGATTGGCCCGCCGATGACGGTGTCGCCTCGATCTACCTCGGCAACCCCTTCGTCGACGGCAACGTCGGCACGAACTGGGCCCTGAGCACAGATGGTGTCGACGGCGGCTACGTGAGCGCACCCGCCGGCGCTGGCCCGGACACGAGCGTTGGCAGCCCCGGCACCACGCCGGCCGACACGGCCCTCCAGGGCCCCTTCCTGATCAACATCTCGGGCGCC
Source organism: Phycisphaera sp. (assembly GCA_025916675.1). Taxonomy (NCBI): domain Bacteria; kingdom Pseudomonadati; phylum Planctomycetota; class Phycisphaerae; order Phycisphaerales; family Phycisphaeraceae; genus Phycisphaera; species Phycisphaera sp. The sequence goes on along the minus strand of CP098402.1, from coordinate 1,386,453 downwards.
ACGCTGTTCGCGAGCTTCTTTGAGGCCCCCGCCTCGACCAACGACTACCTTGATCCCGACCTGGACGGCTTTGCCCGTCGCATCGGCCCGGGCATCGACCAGCTCGCCCCCGGCGGCCAGCGCAAGTCCACCTACGACGCCGACGCCCACTGGATCGTGACCGATCGTTCGACGGGCTCGGTGCAAGGCTTCCGCGAGTTCGTGCTAACCAACGACCCCGATGGCCCGTTCGCGGCGACGGGCTTCTACGACACCACACGCGACGACGACAACCCCGCGATCGGTCTTGAGGGAAGCGTTGCCGAAAACGCCTTCGCCAACCGCGAGGTCTACATCGACGAGGTGAGCGGCCCGGTGGCGGGCGTCTTCAATGCCGGCAACCCCGGCGGCAGCCCCTTCCGCTCGCTGACCGACGGCACCTTCCGTGCCAGCCCGTTCACGTTCCCCAGCACGTCGGCTATCGGCGGCGTGCGGATCGACCTGGGCGTCCTCGACGTGCCCGCCAGCTGGGCCGTGACCATCTCGGGCACGGGCGCGCTCGACGCCAACCCCGGCACGGTTGGCTACGGCGATTCGGGCATCCTCGCTCGCGACAAGGACGGTAACATTATCTCGCAGGGCAACAGCCTGGCCGATCTTGGCGGCCTGAAGCTCTTCGACCCGGCCAACCCCCCGGCCGTGACCGCCAGCGACACCATCTTCGATACGCCCATCGCCTTCGTGCCGATCGCTCCGATCGTCAACTACGGCGTCGGCCTCGAGCAGATCGACCAGAGCGACCTGCGTTACGGCAACGCCACCGGCCGCCGCAGCAATGGCGAGAACCTGGTCTTCGTCACCCGCGATTCCGGCTCGGGCACCCGCAACGGCTTCCAGAACTCGATCGGCCTGGACCCCAGCTGGGGCCGCGGCGAGAACGTTGGCGAGCGCAACAACCGCGCCGAGTTCAACCTGCTCGGTCCCGACTTCCTGCCCGGCAACAAGGGCGGATCCGGCTCGCTTGATTCGACGGTCATCAACCACCGCCTGGCGATCGGCCACACCGGTGCCGAGCGTGCCAGCCGGTGGTTCTTCAACGGCCGCGCCGACGTGCTGGCCGTCCGCAACGACCTCCAGGGCGGCACGGCCTTCAGCCGTCCGACGATCGATAACGTGCTGGACAACAACGCCGATGGCTGGACCATCGGTGGTCCCGAGACATTCACGTCGATCGGAAGCCCCCGCGCGGTGAGCCCTTCGGTGGGTGGTCAGAACGGCACCGGCTTGCCCCCGATGGAGAACGAGCAGGCCGCGGCGTACCTCAACAACATCACGGCGAGCATCTCGGCATTCGAGGACGACCCCAGCGTCCCCGAGGTCGAGTTCACGCCCGCCGAGTTCCTGGCCCGCAACTTCACGCTGATCGCGGCGACGGACTTCATCCAGGACACCCTCGACCCGTTGAACCAGATCGCCAACCCCGACTTTAACCAGAGCCTCCAGGACTTCATCCGTGCCAACAGCATCGTCCTGGGCGACCCGCGCTTCGCGACCTTTGGCGGCTCGGGCTTCACCACCGGCCTCGTCCCCACCCGCACCACGGGCGTCACCTACAGCGATGGCGTGGCCGGTGGCGGCAACTACGTCGATCAGGCCGGGAACACGGTCTTCTACGGCGATCGAGTAACAGATCGCAACAGCCTGGCCGGCGATTTCAACAACGACGGCGTGCGCAACATCGGCGACACCGCCGCCATGATCGGTGCCCTGGAAGATCGCGCCTCCTTTGAGCCCGGCAGCGACGCCGTGCTCGAGATCATCGGCGACTTCAACGGTGATGGCAACTTCGATGCCGAGGACGCCCGCTACTTCGCCGACGGCCTGGCTCTGGACACCGGCACCGGCATGCTCGACCGCGTCGCCGGCTTCGAGATGGTCGACGTTGCGTCGACCACCGGCAACTTCTTCAACACCATGATCGGCGATGGTTCGATCTCGTACGAAGCCGGCTGGTCACGCTTTGATGTCTCGAACATCGATGGCCTGACCACCCCAGGCTGGAGCCCGAGCGCCGGTGCCGACGGCATCGTCGATGCCTTCGACCGGGCCTACATCGCCGCCCAGATCTCTGCCGTCGATGACGGCGAGGCCAACTGGGACGACATCTCCGAGGCGGTCCTCTTCGATCTCTCGGCCGACGTGACGGGCGACCTGATCGTCAACCAGGACGACCTGGACGCGATCGACGCCATCCTGGGTGGCACCGGCTGCCGGGCCGATCTTGATGGTGATGGCGTGCTGACGCTGTTCGACTTCCTGGCCTTCCAGAACGCCTTCGACTCGGGCGACCTGCTGGCCGACTTCGACGGCGATGGCAGCCTGACCCTGTTCGACTTCCTGGCCTTCCAGAACGAGTTCGACGCCGGCTGCTAAACCGATCGTAAAACTCAAGTCTCGAAAGAGCCGCATCCCATGGGATGCGGCTCGTCTGTTTTATGACTAGGTATTGCTCGGCTGCTAAGTTCATCCAAGCACACCCGTGTGCTCCATCGCGAGGTACTTCGAGTGATCTGCAAGATTGTCGCGACAGAGCCATCCTGCGCGGCACCGAGTTGATCACCATCTCGCTCGCCAACCCGGCTACATCACCGACTTTACCCTGATCCTGCATTTGAACGCACCCTGCATCGCGTAAATCTTGTTCCCACGACAGGAATCCCCTCGGCGTGCTCGCCGAAGGACTCAAAAAAAATGAGCCAGCAGGATTCGAACCGTCACCGCCTACGGATGGCCCTCTGGTCGTGCTTCCTCATTCGGATGGAGCCCTTCCGATCCCCACTCCCTTCGCGTTCAACCTCTCTCAACGCCAGTTGCTCTACCTCCGGCTCGAACGGAGGGATGCTCGGCTGGAGCACGCCGGCCGGTCGGGTGGCGATCACCCCGCGCTCGCGCCCACCGTAGACTCGCGTGATGGGATCGTGGTCCGTGCTCCTGGACGTCCTCCTCCTGCTGTCGACCGCTACGGCACTGGGTATCGCCTGCGCGTGCCTTAAGCAGAGCCCGATCATCGGATATCTCGCCGCGGGTACGCTGATGGGGCCCAACGTGCTCGGGTTCGTCGGCTCGGGGGATGAAGTAGAGATCCTCGCCGAGTTGGGCATCGCGCTCTTGCTCTTTACTATCGGCCTGGAATTCTCCTGGCGGCGGCTGATCGGGCTCGGACGCGTCGCCATCGGCGGCGGATTCTTGCAAGTGCTTGTGACCTTGTTGCTGGTGGCCTCAGTGTGCCTGCTCGTGGGCGTGCCCGTGCGTTCGGCCTGGGCGCTCGGCGCGATCATCGCCCTGAGCAGCACGGCGTGCGTGCTGCGACTGCTGGTCTCGCGCGCCGAGATCGAGTCGCACCACGGCCGGCACGCTCTGGGCATCCTGCTTGTGCAAGACGCAGCCGTGGTGCCGCTGGTGCTCCTGGTGGCTCTGCTTGGCGGCGAGGGCGGTCTGGTCGATGCCGGATGGGCCCTGGCCCGCGTGATCGGCGGCGCGGCGGTGCTGGTCGGGGGCCTGTACGTGATCCTGCGGTACGGCATGCCCTGGTTGCTCCGCCTGGACGCCATGCGACACAGCCGCGACCTTCCGATCCTGGTGGCGGTCGTTGTCGGCCTGGGCGCGGCATGGGCCTCGCACGAATTCGGCCTGTCGCCCGCGCTTGGGGCCTTCGTGGCGGGCATGCTCCTGGCCGCCTCCCCCTTCGCGACACAGGTCCGTGCCGATGTCGCCTCGCTCCAGACGCTCTTGGTGACGCTATTCTTCGGTTCCATCGGCATGCTCGGGGATCCCGCCTGGTTAATCGAAAACCTCGGCATGGTGGTCGGGGTCGTGGCGGCCATCATCGTGGGCAAGGCCGTCATCGTCTGGGCCGTCCTGCGGGGCTTGGGCCTCGCCCACGAGAGCGCACTGATGGCCGGACTCTGCCTGGCCCAGGTGGGCGAGTTCTCGTTCATACTGGCGATGTCGGCCCGCGGGACCCTGATTAGCGATGACACCTTGCGGCTGCTCGTGTCGGCGACGATCATCTCGCTCTTTCTGACGCCGTATCTCGTCTCGACCGCGCCGTGGCTGGCCCCTCGGATCATCGCCTCGCTGCGCCGCATCCGGTTGGTGTCCGCGCCCGCCCCGCCGGTGGGCACGCCCGCGACCGAGTCGGCCGGGCGCATCCTCGTGGTTGGCTTCGGCCCGGCGGGCCAGGCTGTGGGCCGCATGCTCGCCGGCCACGACCGCGAGGTGGTTGTGCTGGATTTGAACTTCCAGGCGATCAAGGCCGCCCAGGCGATGGGGCTCGTCGGCCACGTGGGCGATGCGACACACGAGGACGTGCTGCACCACGCCGGTGTGAGGGCCGCCGACACGGTCGTGGTGACCATTCCCGATCCGGCGATGGCAGAGCGGATCGTCCGCTTGGTTCGCGTGACCGCACCGGACGCATACATCATCGCTCGCGCGCGATACCATCGTTTCGTCGAGGAGATCCGTGCGAGTGGCGCACACGAGTTGGTTGATGAGGAAGCCATCACCGGTACTCGCTTGGCCGCGCACCTGCGGCGTCGGCTGGCAAACCCGAGTTGACTGTGAAACGCATCTCGACCACCACAACACGCCGGGCTTCGTGCTTGCGGCCCGATCGCCTCGGAGGCGAACCGGATATCGTATTGAACCAAAATACGGATCCCTCAGTACGGATGCTCACACTGCCTACCACTACGCTCCAGATCGCCCCACCCCCATGCCCACGCTCCTGACCGCCCGCAACCTGACCAAGATGTACCCCTCCAAGGCCCTGTTCGAGGGCGTGTCGGTGCATGTCGAAGACGGCGAGCGCATCGGGCTCATCGGGCCCAACGGCGGGGGCAAGTCGACGCTCATGAAGATCCTCGCGGGCGTGCTCGAGCCCGATGCGGGCGAGATCGTGCGGCGGCGCGGCCTGCGCGCGGCGTATGTCGATCAGGACGACCGCTTCGATGGCGACGCCACGCCGCTGTTGGTGGTGCGCGGCGGCCTTCAGGGCCACGACGATGACCAGGCAGATGATGGCGCGCACGAGACCGACGCGACCACGCGGGCGTCGATCGCGCTGACGAAGCTGGGCTTCGTGGACCTGAATCAACCAGTCGGTACGCTCTCGGGCGGGTGGCGCAAGCGGCTGTCTATTGCCAAGGCGCTCGCCGGCGACCCGGAAGTCCTCCTGCTTGACGAGCCAACGAACCACCTCGACCTCGAGGGCGTGCTGTGGCTCGAGGGCTTCGTGCGGCAGTCGCCCATCGCGATGGTCTTCGTGACCCACGACCGGCGCTTCCTCGAGAACACGGCCACGCGCATCGTCGAGCTCTCGGCCGCGTACCCGGGCGGGGCCTTCGAGGCCGCGGGCAACTACAGCGAGTTCGTGCGGCGCAAGGAAGCGTTCCTGGACGCACAGCGGGCGGCCCAGTCGGCCGTCGCGGGCAAAGTGCGGCGCGATACGGCCTGGCTGCACCAGGGCGTCAAGGGCCGCGGCACTCGCAACAAGAGCCAGGTTCAGGCTGCGGCGTCGCGCCGCGAAGAGCTCAAGGACACCACCGACCGGAATCTCGCGCCCACGAAGACCACGCAGATCGCCTTCCAGGCGACCGAGCGCAAGACCAACAAGCTCGTGGCCCTCCGCGGCGTCTCGAAATTCCTGGGAAGCAAGCGGCTGTTCGAGGGGCTCGATCTGACACTCACTCCCGGCCAGCGGATCGGGCTCATGGGCGTCAATGGCTCGGGCAAGACGACGCTGATGCGGCTCATGTCGGGCGACCTCGAACCCGACACCGGAACGATCCAGCGGGCCGACAACCTCAAGATCATCACCTTCAGCCAGCACCGCGATTCGCTGTCGCAGGACCACTCATTGCGTGAGGCCCTGGGCGCGATCGGCGATACGATCCACTACCGGGGCAACAAGGTCCACATCGCGGGGTGGGCGGCGCGGTTCCTGTTCGAGCCCGAGCAACTGCCGATGCGCATCGCCGACCTCTCGGGCGGCGAGCAGGCCCGGGTGCTGATTGCGAACTTGATGCTCTCGCCGGCCGAGGTGCTGCTGCTGGACGAGCCGACCAACGACCTGGACATCCCCTCGCTGGAAGTCCTCGAGCAGGCCCTCTTCGATTTTCCCGGTGCGATCGTCCTGGTCACCCACGACCGCTTCCTACTCGAGCGCGTCGCGACGGAGTACATCGCGCTCGATGGCCGGGGTGACGCGAAGTTGTTTGCGTCGATGGAGCAGTGGAAGTCGGCGGTTCTCAAGGCCGAGAAGCTCCAGACCGCCGAAGCCAAGCCAGAACCGGGCCAACCCGCCCAGAAGAAGTCGAACCAGCCCAAGCCCGGGAAGCTCTCGTACAAGCTGCAACGCGAATACGACAGCATGGAAGAGGCGATCCTCGAGGCCGAGGCCGACGTCGAGCGGCTCGAAGCCGACGCCGCCGACCCGGCGCTGACCGCCGACCACACGAAGGCCGCGACGGTGTATTCCAAGCTCAAGGATGGCCAGCAGCGCGTGACCGAGCTCTATGCGCGGTGGGCCGAGTTGGACGCGATGCGGGGCGGTGGCTGAGTGGCGGATGGAAGCGTGCTCACGACCCCGCGCTCTCGAACGCCGGCAGCAGCACCTCGAACTCGGCCCCGCCCTCCTCGCTGTTGCGAGCGATCAGCACCCCACCATGCTCGCGGACGATGCCATCGGCGACCGCTAGGCCCAGGCCGGTGCCCTTCGCGTCGAGCCTCGAGCTCACAAAGGGTTCTAATAAGCTCGGCAGCAGCTCGGCTGGGATGCCCGGGCCGTTGTCGGCAATGGTGATCGAAACCCAGCCCGATCCCTCGCGTGTCAGCGACTCGGCGGTGATCGTGATGGCCGCGTTCGTGGAGTCGCTCTCGACGAGCGCCTCGGCGGCGTTGCGCACGAGGTTGACGAGCACCTGCACCATGCGGTCGCCATCGCAGGGCACGCTCAGGCCATCGGCCACACGATCTTCCACACGCACGCGGCGGACGGGGTCGTCCAGGCTCAGCAGCTCGAGTGCCTGGCGCACGAGCGTGGACACCGCGACCGTCGCCACGCGCGGCGAGCGCACACGCGCGAAGTCGAGCAGGCCCTCGCCCAGGCGTTCCAGGCGATCAACCACCCGGCGCATGAGCTTGGCCTTGCTCCCGGCCACAGGCTCGCCGGGCGCGTCGTTGATTTCCGAGACTAGGCCCTTCAAGACCGCCAGCGGCGTGTTGATCTCGTGGGCGATGCCGGCGCTGAGCATGCCCAGCGACGCGAGCCGGTCGGCGTCGGCCAGGTTGCGGCGGGCGTTCTCTAAGAGGTGGTTCTTACGCTTCAGGTCGCCCGCGACGCGTTCGAGCTCCGCGAGCGTGCGCGCCAGCTCGGCCTCGTTGCGACGTAGGGCGGAAACAGACCGGTTGCGGCTGCGCATGATCTCGCCCAGCTCGTCTTGCGGCATGAATCGGGGGTCGATCAGCTCGCCCGTGCGGTCGCCCTGCTGCACCGCCAGGTCGGCGTGCAGCATCCGGCGGATGGGCTGGTAGACGTGCCGGGGCAGCACGAAGACCTCGAGCGCGGCGGCGATCAGGAAGTACACGCCCAGCATGCTCAGCAGCAGCACCAGGTCGAGCCGGGCGACCGAGGCACGCACGCCGTCAAGCTGGCGGTCGATGATGTAGTACCCCCCGCCCGCGGCGTGGGGCCTGTACAGCCCAGCAGAGCCAACGCGCGACCCGGAGGCGGTCTGGCCTCCGGCATCGTCGGGCAGCACGACCGGCGCGGTCGCGGCCCGCTGCATGGCGGCGATGGCACCCGGGCCCAGGCCGAGCGCCTCGGCACCCCCCCACCGCAGCGTGACGCCCGCCGCCAGGCGCTCCCGGCCCTGCGCCCGCCCGTCGGCCAGTTCGAGCACGTCGAGCGTGGCCAGCACATACGCGGCGTCCTCGGCCTCGGCCTGGCGGACCAGGGCCTGGATCTCGGGCCTCAGAATGAAGAACATGAGGGCCGCCAGCCCCGCCGAGAACGCCGTGTGCAAGAGGATGAGCTTCTTGCGGATGCGCATCGTGCCCAGCAGCTTGGGTGGCATGCGGCGGGGGCGTTCCGCGGGCGGGCTGTCGATGGCCGGGTCGGGCACGATCTGATCGTACGCCCTCCCTACCATCCCCCTTGGCACGCACAACCTCCCAAAGCCGCCGTCCGAACCGCTTCCCCGACGCCATCAGCGCCCGCTCGGTGGTCCACTTCCGCCTGCGCGAGGAGGCCCACCGCTACCCCGACCTGGGCCTCGAGCCGCTGGACACGAGCGAACTCCAGGGCCCCGGTGCCGGTCGGGAAGCCGCCCTCGCCCACGCGATCTACGACGCCGTCATGCGTCGATGGATCACCCTTGAGGCGATGTTCGCCCCCCACACCACCGGCCCCAAAGCCCGACCACTCCATGAAATGGACAGCACCGTGAGGGCCGCCCTGCTGGCCGGGGCCGCCCAGTTGCTGTTGCTCGACCGCATCCCGCCCCACGCGGCCATCAACGAGGCCGTCAACTGGACCCGCAGCGCGGGCAAGCCCAAGGCCACCGGCCTGGTCAACGCCCTGCTCCGCCGCGTCACCGAGAGCGTGGCCCGAGCGGAAGAAGGCTGGCCGGTTATCATCGACGGTCCCGCGACCGAGCACGTTGGCAAGGCCGACCGCCTGCCGCTGCACGACGGCCGGGCGATCCAGCTCACCACGGACATCTTCCCGACCGAGACCCTGCTCTGGCTCGAAGCCGCGACGGGTACTCCCCGCTGGCTCATCGAGCGCTGGCACTCGCGATTGGGAGATGCGGGCGTCGTCGAGCAGGCCTTGCACACGCTCGTGCAACCACCGGTGGTCATCAACCACGCCCACGCCGCGAGCGAGGCCGATGATCCCGACAACTGGTCCGTGAGCATGCGCGAGGGCCACACGCTCACGCCCCACGAGCGCGAGGGCCTGAGCGTGCTGGGCCCCCCCGGCGCCAGCCCGCGAGACATGCTCAAGGGGCGAAGGGACATCTGGGTGCAGGACGCGACCTCGGCCGCGGCGCTCGACGTGCTCGATGGCCTGGACCTGAAGCCGGGCCTGATTGTCGATCTTTGCGCCGGTTTGGGCACCAAGACCCGCCAGTTGCGCGCGATGTATCCCGAGGCGACCATCCTGGCCTGCGATACCAACGACGCGCGGGCCAAGGGCCTGCGCCGCGTGTTCGCCAAGGACGACCTAACCAAGGTTCTGGATATCGAGGACGTGCGCTACGAGGCGGCTGGCAAGGCCGACCTCGTGCTGCTCGACGTGCCCTGCTCGAATTCCGGTGTTCTCCCGCGGCGCCCCGAGGCCAGGTATCGCCTGGGCACCGAGAAGGCATCCGAGCAACTCGAGCGACTGGTGTCCATCCAACGAGACCTTCTGGCCCAGAGCCGCGCCATGCTCGCCCCTGGCGGCCACGTCGTCTACGCCACATGCAGCATGGACGAGGAAGAGAACCAGCACATCACTGCCTGGGCGTGCGAGTCGGCGAACTTCCGCGTCCTCAAGGAAGCGTCGACAACGCCCGCGGGCCTTCCAGGACAGCCGCCGACCGGCTATCGCGACGGCGGGTACGCCGCCTTGCTGGTCGCTGAGCCTTCGTAGAACCGATAGGCCGGCCGATAGGCGAGCGCCAGGGGGTCTACAGTGGCCCCACGATCGATGTTCGGGGCCGCGTGAGGGCCGCCGGGCGGGCAAGCGGCGGAGCGGGGCACCCATGAAGTTGCTGGAAATCCTGACCCCCGAGTGCGTGAAAGCGCCCCTGGAGTCGACCGACAAACGCGCGGTCATCGACGAGATGGTCGACCTCCTGGCCGGTCTCGACCGCGTGAATAACCCGCAGGCCCTCAAGGACGCCGTCTGGGCCCGCGAGCAGACCCGCACCACCGGCATCGGCCACGGCCTGGCCATCCCCCACGGCAAGTGCGAGGGTTTGTCCGGCCTGGCGATGGCCATCGGCAAGCCCGCCAGCCCCATCGAGTTCGAGGCCATCGACGGCCAGCCCGTCCGCCTAATCGTCCTGCTCGCCAGCCCGCCCGACCGAACCAGCGACCACATCCAGGCCCTGGCCCGCATCAGCCGCCTGATGACCATGGACGACTTCCGCGACCGCATCTACGCGGCCAGCACCTCGGAAGAAATCTACCAATTGCTGCAAGATCAGGAAAAGGCCGGCTGAGGCCAATCGCCCGCCGATCGTCTCATACGATTCCCAGTGCCAGTCCTCGCCGTAGCCAATCTCGACCTCTCGTACGGCGACGACGTGATCCTCCGGGGCTGCTCGCTGTCGGTCGAGGCCCGCGAGCGCGTGGCCATCGTGGGCGCGAACGGAACCGGCAAGAGCAGCCTGCTCAAGATCATGGCCGGCGTGCTCAAGCACGATGCGGGCGAGGTCTCGCTCCAGCGCGGCACCAAGATCGCCTACCTGGCCCAGGATCCGCAGGTCGAGCTGGGTGTCACCCTCCGCCAGCACGCCGCGAGCGCGTTCGAGGAGCTCAGCAACCTCCACGACAAGCTCGAAGCCGTCTTCCACAAGCTGGCCGACGCGAAGGACGATGACCTTAAGAAGGTGATGGACGAGCAGTCTCGCATCGAGGCCCAGATCCAGGCCGCGGGTGGGTACAACGTCGACCATCTCATCGATAGCGTGCTGCATGGGCTGGGCTTCACCGACGCCCAGTTCTCCCTGCCCGTCGAGAAGCTCAGTGGCGGGCAGAAGGCTCGCTTGGCCCTCGCGCGCGCGCTGCTCACCGAGCCCGATGTCCTACTCATGGACGAGCCGACCAACCACCTCGATGTGCATGGCCGGATCTGGCTCGAGGACTTCCTGGTCGATACCTTCAAGGGCGCCGTGGTGCTCATCGCGCACGACCGCTCGGTGCTCACCCGCGTGGCCCAGCGCGTGGTCGAGTTGGAGCGCGGCCGGGTGATCAGCTATCCCGGCGGCTATACCGCCTTCCGGACCCTGCGCGTCGACCGCCTGCGCACGCAGATGGAAGCCTGGGAACGCCAGCAGACCAAGTTCAAGCAGGAGCAGGCGTTCATCGACAAGTACCGGGCCGGCCAGCGCTCGAAACAGGCCAAGGGCCGCGAGAGCCGCCTCGACCGGGCCCGCGACACGTCGACCCTCGAACGGCCCGTCGAGATGGCGGTCTTCCAGCCCAGCCTGCCGCCCGCGCCACGCACGGGGGACATCGTGGCCAAGGCCACCGGCCTGACCATGCGATTCCCTCGCGATGATGGTTCGACGCTCACGCTCTTCGAGGGACTGGACATCGTAATCTCCCGCGGCGAGCGCTGGGGCGTCGTGGGCCCCAACGGCGCGGGCAAGAGCACGCTGGTCGAGTGCCTGCTCGGCAAGCGCGAGGCCACGGCCGGCCAGATCAAGCACGGCGCGGGGCTTAAGGTCGGCTACTTTAGCCAGAGCCGCGGCGACATGGACCCCATGACCACCGTGCCGCGCCACATCCAGCGCGTCGTCGCGCGTCTGGCCGACACGGAAGAAGGCCCCGACAAGCCCAAGACACTCAACGAGCAGGAGGCCCGCGATCTGGCCGGCGCGTTCCTGTTCTCGGGAGACCAGCAGGAGGCGCTGCTGGGCGACATGTCCGGTGGTGAGCGCGCCCGGGCGGCCCTCGCGGCGCTGCTCGCGTGTGCGCGCAACGTGCTCGTGCTCGACGAACCGACCAACCACTTGGACATCCCAAGTGCCGAACGGCTCGAAGCCATGCTCGAACGCGGTGAAACGAAGAAGTCCGGAACCTTCGACGGCACGCTCATCGTGGTCAGCCACGACCGAACGCTCATCGACGCGGTGTGCGACCACCTGATCGTCTTTGACGGCAAGGGCGGCGTGAGCCTGCACATGGGCGGCTGGAGCGATTGGCTGGCGGGCGGGGCGCGGTCGCCCGCGGTTCCGGAGCCCGTCAAGCGCGCCCCACCCCCTCCCCCACCGACAGCCGCAGCTCCAAAGCCCAAGGCGACCAAGAGCAAGTTCTCTTGGATGCCCGTCGAGGCCATCGAAGAGAAGATCCACGAACTCGAGGGCGAGGTCTCGCGCATCGATACCAAGCTCGACGATCCCGATGTCTGGAAGAACGCCATCAAGGCCGCCGAGATCAACGCCCGGCGGGATGAGTTGAAAGAGGAACTCGATGCCCTGGAAACGGAGTGGCTTGGCCGTGTCTGATACTCACACGCATTCCATCGATCCGGTACGCCGAAAACATACCCAGCGCATCAAGCTGGGCATCATCGTCACTTGCACGCCTTGGATGTTTCTCGGGTTTGTGGGCCTGATCTCGGCTGGCATCACCGCGGCCCGGGCGGCGCGTTTGCCTCTCGACGAGATCCGCCCGCTGGCGATCGTGACGCTATCCGTCTGCACGCTAGCGAGCGTCGTGGGGCTGGCCGTGCTGATCCTGGGCATCGCCGGCCTGCTGATGAGCGGCAAGCCGAAGGAAACCCAGTCATGAAGCGCAATCTGGGCCGCTTGCTCTTGCTCATCGGGTTGGTCGTCATGCTGATCGGTCTGGGCATGGCCTTCAAGACGTTCGCGGGGATTTACTACGACGCCACCAGCGACCCGCTGGGCGAGCATGCCACGAGCGCCGAGCCCGAGAAGGATGCGGCCAAGGCAATGCTCAAGTGGGCGATCGTGGGCATAGCAGGTGCCCCCATTGCCGCGGTCGGCGCGTTCCTCGCGATGAAGGCCCGGATCGACCGCATCAAGGCGAGGAACCAAGCCCGCCGCTAGGGGGGTGCTCCGGGGTACACTTGCCCATGCTTACCCGAGACCAGATCACCAAGCGGGCGGCCCAGGAACTGCGTGACGGCTACGTCGTGAACTTAGGCATCGGCATGCCGACCCTCGTGGCCAACCACATCCCCGACGGCATGGACGTGTGGCTCCAGTCCGAGAACGGGCTGCTGGGCATCGGCCCCTTCCCCACCGACGCCGAGGTCGACGCCGACCTCATCAACGCCGGCAAGCAGACCGTGACCGCCCGCACCGGCGCCAGCTTCTTCAGCAGCGCCGACAGCTTCGGCATGATCCGCGGCGGGCACATCGACATGTGCATCCTGGGCGCCATGGAGGTCAGCCAGGAGGGCGACATTGCCAACTGGATGATCCCCGGCAAGATGGTCAAGGGCATGGGCGGTGCCATGGACCTGGTCGCCGGCGTCCGCAAGGTCGTCGTGGCCATGGAGCACTGCAACAAGCACGGCCAGTCCAAGATCGTCAAGCAGTGTTCGCTGCCGCTGACCGGCCAGCGGTGCGTCAACATGGTCATCACCGACCTGTGCGTGCTGGTGATGGACGTCAACAAGCACCGCTTCGTGCTCACCGAGGTCGCCCCGGGCGTCACCGTCGACGAGGTGAAGCAAAAGACCGAGGCGGAGATCCTGATCGCCGACTCGGTGGCCGAGGTCGCGGCCTGAGCTTCGTCCAATTCGGCGGCATTCATTTCAAGCGGATAACCCATACAACCGATTCCTAGGAGCCGGCGGAGCGGCATCTTCGGATACCATCGCCCGGTTATCGAACCCTACGCCGCGATGGTCGCGTCTAAGGTCCGATAGAACGGAGCCCCGCCCGTGATCGTCGGCACCCTTGCTGCCATCTTCGCACTGGCCATGCTGGCCCCCTCCTTGCACCGCGTGCTGGGCAGGGCCACCGGGTACGTGCTGGCGCTCGGGCCGCTTGTCGGATTCATCTACTACCTGACCCAAATGACGGCGACCGCTTCCGGCGAGACCACATCTGTGGCCTGGACGTGGGCCGAATCGCTGGGCGTCGAGTTCTCGTTCCGCGTCGACTCGCTCAGCACGCTGTTTGCGTTGCTGGTGACCGGGGTGGGCACGGCCATCGTGCTGTACGCCAACAGCTACCTCGACGGTCATCCCAAGCGCGGCCGCTTCTTCGGCTACCTCATGGGGTTCATGGGCTCGATGCTGGGCTTGGTGCTGGCGGACGACCTGATCCTGCTGTTCATCTTCTGGGAGCTGACCAGCATCACGAGCTACCTGCTTATCGGCTTCGATCACGAGCGCGAGAAGGCCCGCAAGAGCGCGCTCCAGGCGTTGGTCGTGACAGGTTTGGGCGGGCTTTCGATGCTCGCGGGCATGATCCTGCTGGGGCAGATCGCCGGCACGTTCTCAGTCTCGGGCATCATCGAGAACCACCACACCCTGACCGAGAGCCCGCTCACGCTGGCGGCCATGATCCTGGTGCTGGGCGGCGCGTTCACCAAGAGCGCCCAGTTCCCGTTCCACTTCTGGCTGCCCAACGCGATGGAAGCCCCCTCGCCGGTCAGTGCCTACCTGCACTCGTCGACGATGGTCAAGGCCGGCGTCTATCTCGTCGCGCGCCTCAACCCCGCGTTCATGGACGCCCCCGCCTGGCAGTGGGCCCTGTCCTGTTTCGGCGGGGCGACCATGCTCATCGGTGCCTACCTGGCCACACGGCAAACGTACTTCAAGAAGGTCCTGGCCTACACGACCGTGAGTTCGCTGGGCATCATGGTCATGCTCATCGGCTTGGGCGCGCCCCAGGCCGCTGCGGCGTACATCCTGGCCCACGCCCTGTTTAAGGGGGCCCTGTTCCTGGTGGCCGGCATCGTCGACCACGAGGCCGGCGTCAAGGATACCGAGCAGATGGGCGGGCTCTTCGGCAAGATGCCTGTGACCGCGATGGTGGCGATCATCTCGGGCCTGTCGATGGCCGGCATGGTGCCGCTGCTGGGCTTTGTCGCGAAGGAACTGCTGCTCAAGGGCAGCCTGCACGCCCACGGCGGCCCGCACGAGATCGCGTGGCTCTGGCCGACGATCTCGACCATCGCCGGCGCCTTCATGGGCGTCGCGGGCTTGCAGGCCGGCCTGCGCCCGTTCTTCATGGCTCGCACGGCCGAGGGCAAATATCCGAAGACCCCGCACGAAGCACCGCCACCCATGCTGCTGGGCCCGGTCGTGCTGACGGGTCTGACGCTCGTCGGTGGTTTGTTCCCGGCTCTCTTCGCCAACCAGCTCATCAACGGCACGGCAGCGTCGATCGCTGGCGGCCATGATGTCGAACTCGTCAAGCTCAGCGCGATCTACTTGACCACGCACCCAAGCACGGCCTTGTTACTGAGCGGCGTAGCCCTTGTCGGCGCGGCGGCCCTGTTTGCGTTGCGTAGGCCATGGCGCGCCATAACCGCGCCCCTCGATCGTGTCACCACGGCCATTGGCTGCGAACGCATCTATCACCTGCTCTTCGGCGGCACGGTGGGTCCGGTCTCGCTGGCCACCGTGCAGACCAAGGTGCTCCAGAGTGGGTACCTGCGCGTGTACGTGCAAATCACCGTGCTTACTGCGCTCGCTCTCGCCGGCGGGCTGCTGCTGTGGCAGGGCGACCTGACCGATTCGGTCTCACAGGCCATACCACAATTTGGTGACATTCCTTGGACCGAATTGCTTTTTGAGGCCGTTCTCGTCGGCATGATCTGCGTGGCGGCAGTCGCTTCGACGCAGATGCGCGGCCGCCTGTCCACGATCGCCGTGCTCGGCGTAGTGGGCTATTGCTCTGCGATCATCTTCGTGCTCTTCGGCGCTCCCGACGTCGCCATGACCCAGTTCGCCGTCGAGACACTCACGGTCATCATCTTCGTCCTGGTCGTGTACCACCTGCCGCGGTTCGCCGTGTATAGCACACGGATGGGCAAGCTGCTCGACGCCAGCGTTGGCGCGGCCTTTGGCCTCATGATGGCCGCGTTCGTCGTCTCCTCGTTTGCGATCAGCGCCGATGACGGGATTTCGTGGTTCTACAACCACCACGCCATGCCCAATGCGCCCGGCGAGCACGCCGCGTATGGCCGCAACCTGATCAACGTCATCCTCGTTGACTTCCGTGCCCTGGACACGATGGGCGAGATTGCCGTGCTGGGGTTGGCCGCCGTAGGCGTGTACACGCTGCTGAAGCTGCGTCAAGAACGCCCAAGAACGGGAGAGGTGGCATGAACTCCATCATCCTCCGCACGGCCACCCGCTTCATGCTGCCGCTACTGATCCTGTTCAGCATCGTCGTGCTGCTTCGCGGGCATAACCAGCCAGGCGGCGGATTTGTCGGTGGGCTGTTGGCCACCTCGGCGTTCGCCCTGTACGCCATGGCCTTCGGGGTGCCGGCGATGCAACGGATCCTCCGCGTCCCGTTGACCACCTACATCGCCGTCGGCCTGGGTATTGCCCTGGCCAGCGGCATGCCGGGCCTAATTGAGGGCGAGCCGTTCCTGTACGGCATGTGGACCAGCTTCGATCTAGCGGGCTTCGGTACGCTCAAAGTGGGCACGCCGTTCTTGTTCGATATCGGCGTGTACATCACCGTGCTGGGTGTTTGTTTGCTCATGCTCCTGACATTGGCCGAAGAGTCTTAAGAGAAAGGAGGATCGCCACATGGAATTACTACTCGCCATCGCCGTTGGGTTCTTGTACGCCACGGGCATCTACATGATCCTCCGCCGCAGCTTCGTGAAGCTGATCATCGGGCTCGCGCTCATCAGCCACGGGGCCAACCTGCTCATCTTCGCCGCCGGTGGGCTTCGGCGGGGCAAGCCCTCGCTCATCCCCGAGGGCGAGGAGCAACTGGTTGGCGATTTCAGCGACCCGCTGCCCCCAGCGCTGATCCTGACGGCGGTCGTCATCAGCTTTGCCATCCTCGCGTTCACGATCGTGCTCGTGAAGCGGACCTACCAGGAGGTTGGCACCGACGACCTCGACGCGATGCGGACCACCGACCGATGAACCTGACCGTTGTGGCACCCATCCTGATCCCTCTTGCAACCACGGTGCTGTGCATCGGGCTGTGGAAGGATCGAACCATGCAGCGGTGGGCCAGTGTGGCCGGCTCGGTGAGCCTGTTGGCCGCCTCGATCTCCTTGCTCTACGCGACTAGCGATGGGCAACTGGTCACGTCCAACGCTGCCGGCTGGCCGGCACCCTTCGGTATCACCCTCGTGGCCGACACGCTCAGCGCCATGCTGGTGGTGCTCACGGGCGTGGTCGCGGTGGCGCTGACGATCTATAGCCTGGGTGCGATCGACAGCAAGCGCGAGAGCTTCGGCTACCACCCGCTCGTCCACGCCGTGCTGGCGGCCTGCTCTGGCGCGTTCCTGACCGGTGACATCTTCAACATGTACGTCTGGTTCGAGATCATGCTGCTGGCCAGCTTCGTGCTGCTCACCCTGGGCGGCGAGCGGGGGCAGCTCGAGGGAGCCATCAAGTACGTCACGCTCAACCTGCTCTCGAGCGGCATGTTCCTGGCCGCCATCGGCCTGCTCTATGGCATGACCGGCACGCTGAACATGGCCCACTTGTCGATCGTGCTGGACCGGGCCGAGAACCCGGGTGCCATCACGGCCCTGTCCATGTTGTTCCTGGTCGCCTTTGGCATCAAGGCGGCGGTGTTCCCGCTGTTCTTCTGGCTGCCGGCCAGCTACCACACGCCGCCCGTTGCCATCACCGCGCTCTTCGCGGGCCTGCTCACGAAGGTGGGCGTGTACTCCATCATGCGCACGTTCACGCTGTTGTTCGACCAACAATTGGACATCACGGCGTTCATCCTGATGTGGATCAGCGGATTGACGATGGTCACCGGCGTGCTCGGGGCGGCGTGCCAGTTCGAGATCCGCCGCATCCTGGCCTTCCACAGCGTCAGCCAGATCGGCTACATGCTCATGGGCCTGGCTGTCGCGCTGTACGCGCTCGCCAATGCCCAGCCCGACAGCATCGTTGCGCGCGAGACCGCCACCGTGGCGCTCGCCGGTTCGGCCATGTTCCTGCTGCATCACGGCATCGTGAAGGGCAACCTGTTCCTCATCAGCGGGCTCATCCAGCGTCTGGCTGGCACAAGCGAACTCAAGAACCTGGGCGGGCTCATCAAGACCCACCCGTGGACCGGCGTACTGTTCATGGCCTCGGCCCTGTCGCTGGCGGGCATCCCGATCTCGACCGGCTTCTGGGGCAAGTTCGTGCTCATCAAGAGCGGTCTGGCCGCCGGAGCGTTCGCGCTCGTGGCCGCCTCGCTGTGCGTGAGCATCCTGACGCTCTACTCGATGACCAAGATCTGGGCCGAGGCCTTCTGGAAGGAACCGCCCGAGAACATGCCCGAACCGCCACCTGTGGTGGGCAAGGACGATCGCGTCCGGATCGGCCTCATGGCTGCGCCGATCATCGCGCTCGCTGTGGCGACCATCGGCCTGGGCGTGTTCGTCGACCCGCTGTACCGCATGGCCGAGCGTGCGGGTGAACAGCTCCTCGATACCGAAAAGTACCAGCGGGCCGTGCTGGGCGAAAACTACCAGCGGGCCGTCGACGGGACCCTCCGCGAACTGGCTACCGTTCAAGATAGCGGTCACACTCCTGAGGAGGACCAGCCATAGGCGCGCTCGTTCTCAATCTTGTTCTCGCGCTCGTGTGGGCCATGGCCATCGGGCCATTCTCGCCGGCCAATTTCTTTGTAGGCTTCGTCATCGCGTTCGTGACGCTGCGGCTGTGCATCCCCAGAGAGATGCGCGGGTCGTACTACCACAAGGTCGGCCGCACCGCGTACTTCTGCTTCTATGTGGTTGTCGAACTGGTCATCGCCAATATCAAGATGGCCTACTACACCCTCAGCCCGCTGCGCAAGCTCAAGCCGGGTGTGCTGGCGGTCCCGCTGGTCGAAGATCTGACCGACACCGAGCTCACCATCCTGGCCAACCTCATCACGCTCACGCCCGGCACGCTGAGCCTCGACGTCTCGGCCGACCGCTCGATCCTGTTCATCCACTTCATGCACGTGACCGACCCCGACGAGATGCGGCGCGAGATCAAGGACGGCTTCGAGCGTCGCCTGCTGGAGGTGACGCGATGAACGCCGTGCTCCACGCCCTCCCGCTGGCCCAGACCATCGCCCCCGCGCTGAACGAAGGGCCCGACTTCATCGAGGGCGTTGTCCTCATCGTGCTGGGCATGATCGCGCTGGCCATGATCGGCTGCCTCGTCCGGCTGCTCATCGGTCCCACATTGCCCGACCGCGTCGTTGCCCTCGACCTGATGGGCATGTTTGCGGTCGCCGTGATCGCCATCTTCGCGATCCTCATCGGCAAGCCCGTGTTGCTCAGCGTGTGCCTGATCATGGGACTCATCCTGTTCCTGGGCACCGCCGCCTTCGCGCTGTACCTCGAGCGGAGGGCCCGGCCTTGAACGAGTTCGCCGCACAAGCCGTTGCCTGGCTCAATTACGCCCTCACCGTCGCCCTTGTGCTGACAGGCGGGTTCTTCTGCGTGCTGGCCGCCGTCGGGCTGCTTCGCATGCCCGATGTGTATTGCCGCATGCAGGCGGCCACCAAGGCGGGCACGCTCGGCGTGGGGTGCATGGTGCTGGCCGTTGCCACCCACTTTGCGAGCCTCCATGTCGTGCTCGAGTCGGTGCTGGTCATCGGCATGCTGTTCATTACCGCCCCCATTGCCAGCCACCTCATCGCCAGGGCCGCGTATTTTGTGGGCAGCCCGCTCTGGGACGGCACAGCCCACGACGAGATGCGCGGCTGCTACGACGCCGATTCCCACGTGCTCCATCACTGCCCGCTGGGGGCACCCAGCGGGAACGGCGACCCACGCCCGTCGATGCTCGCCGGCCGCACCTCGCGCGAGGTCATGGCCGACGAGGACGACGAGGACACCAGCCGGCCGGCGAAACGCCCCCAGTCACGATCCCAGGCCAGCTAAACCACGCCATCGAAGCCGCGACACCCTACCCTGCCCGATGCCAGACCCAGGCACCAACCGCCACCCGAAGTCCCCGCCCGGCCCGCCACTAGTTGGCGTCATCATGGGCTCGACGAGCGACTGGGACACCATGGCCCACGCCTCGGCCGCACTGACCGACCTGGGGGTGCCCCACGAGTGCAAGGTGGTCTCGGCCCATCGCACGCCAGACCTGCTCTTCGAGTATGCCGCGGCCGCCAGGGATCGTGGGATCCGCGTCATCATCGCGGGGGCCGGTGGTGCCGCCCACCTGCCCGGCATGTGCGCCAGCAAGACACCACTGCCGGTGTTGGGCGTGCCGGTACAGAGCAAAGCACTCAGCGGCATCGACTCGCTGCTCTCGATCGCCCAGATGCCCGCCGGTGTGCCGGTCGGCACGCTTGCTATCGGCGTCGCCGGCGCGCGCAACGCCGGCCTTCTCGCCGCCCAGATCGTCGCGCTCTCGGATCCCCAGGTCGCTGAATCGCTCGAACGCTTCCGCGAGAACCAGACCCAGACCGTGCTCGACGCGACCCTGCCCCAGGCCGAGGACGGCGCGTGAGGCTGGGGGTTCTCGGCGGCGGGCAACTCGCGCGAATGCTGGCCCTGGCCGCCGCACCGCTGGGCGTGCGCGTTCGTGCGTACGACCCGAGCCCCGACGCCTGCGCGGGCGACGTGTGCGAATTGGTGGTTGGCCGCTATGACGATCACGCCACGCTGCGCGAATTCGCCGATGGCCTCGACACCATGACCTACGAGTTCGAGAATGTGCCCACCGGCGCCGCGGACCTGCTTGCCTCACTCGCTCCGGTCCGTCCCGGCACCGAGAGCCTCCGCCTCTCGCAAGATCGCGTGCTCGAAAAGCGGGCCCTGACCGACGCCGGTTTCGAGGTCGCACCCTGGCGACAGATCGACACCGAAGACGATCTCCATGGCTCCATCCTCGCCATCGGGGCCCCCGCAATCCTCAAGACCCGCCGAGGCGGCTATGACGGCAAGGGCCAGGCCATCATCGCCGAGAACGCCGACGCAGCGCGCGCCTGGGCCTCGATCGAAGGCCGGCCGGCCATCCTTGAATCCATGCTGAAGTTCAACCGGGAACTCTCACTCGTCGCCGCTCGCGGCTTGGACGGCTCGATGGCCTTCTACCCACTGGTCGAGAACGAGCACCGCCAGGGCATCCTCCGTGTCACGATCGCCCCCGCCCCCGGCGTCGACGCCGGCCTGCAACGCCAGGCCGAAGCGATGGCCGAGCGACTCATGTCGAGCCTCGACCATGTTGGCATGCTCACCATCGAGTTCTTCGAGATCCAGGGCCAACTGATTGCCAACGAGTTCGCCCCGCGCGTCCATAACAGCGGCCACTGGACGATCGATGGCGCGCAAACCAGCCAGTTCGAAAACCACATTCGCGCCGTGCTGGGCATGCCCCTGGGCCCCACGACCGTGCGTACGCCGACGGTTATGTTGAATTGCGTGGGCGCGATGCCCGACCCAGCCGGACTCCTCGCCGAACCCTCGGCCAAGTTGCACGACTACCGCAAGCCCGCCCGCCCAGGCCGCAAGGTTGGCCACGTCAACCTGCTGGGCCTCGACCCGACCCACGCCCACGACGCCGCTAAGCGGCTTGGCATCGATCTGGGCTAGTGCCGCAGCGCGATCGACCACCCGCGCAAACCGGGTTCATCGGAGCGAGTTTCGGTGATGCCAACCATGCCGCGTGCGTCCGGCCCAGGTTGCCCGAGCACGAGCGATGCCACACAACCTTCCACGCATGGGCACCCGATCCAGAGCCGCTCACGCTCGCGCACCCATTCACCAGTTTCGGGTGGGTTTTTCGGCGTCTTGAGCGTGCGCACGTCGTCTGGCAACCCGGTGCCCAACGCCTTGGCGATCGCCTCCTTGCGAGTCCACAACGCCAGCAATCCTTGGGCGTCACCGGGCGATGACTCGCCGACCAGCGACGCCATGTCGGCAAGTTCATGCCAAGGCCTGAGCCGCTCGACATCGATACCGATCGCCGCGCACCGGGCCACCGCGCACATCGCCACGTCATCGGTTCGTGACAATGAAATTGCCAAGCCCTCGGCAACCGGTGCCCGGCCGGGCCGGTTCTCGACGTGGACCTCTTGCCCTGCGTAATCGGCCACGGCGCGTCTGAGCAGCCCACGCGCCAACTCTGGCGAGCGTCGCTGCCCCGTTGCCCGCAGCGACCAGACCGAGATGGGGCCTAATCGATCCAGAACTGGGTCTCGATCGTGCCGTTCTCGCCGGGCACGACCTTCGAGATCGGACGGAGATAGTTGTTCTTCTGGTCAAGAGCGCCCTTTCCGCCGGGCTTGCCGGTGGCCTTCAGCGATCCCCGGCCGTCGCTTCCGGCGACGAGCGCGATGTTCTCGTCGATGACCGTGCGATCGTGGTCATTCTCGGAGTGGAACACATTGTCGGGGTGCCTGCGGTTCAACTGGTCCTCGAGGCCGGGGAACACCCAGGTCAGGTGCATGGGATCAGGCCGATCCAGGAATTCGACGTGCTGATCGTTGAAGGCGATGTTGCCCTCCCACGTCTCGGGCGCGCCGTGGATTCGCAGCGTCGTCGACCCGTCGCCGAAGGAGCTGCCCGCCAGCGGCGTCCAGACGCCGCGGTCGAGCGTGTAGGCCGGGCCGCGGTTGCCCCAGCAGACTTCGGCCGACGAGAACGTGTTGCTCCACACCGCCTCGCGGGCACCGTGATAGGCCATCTGCGCATACGAGTTGTGGCTCGCGTCGCCCACGGCACCGGGCACCTTGCCGCCCCATTCGTCGAGCGGTGTGCCGCGGAAGGCGGGATCCCAGAAGGCGTCGCGCGGCCTCATCGCCGACTGTGGCGCGGCAGAGTTGAAATTCGCCATGACCTCGACGTTGCCCACTTCGTTGGGGCTCACCGCTAATTCGGGCGGCAAGAACCCGTTCCAAATCAGCAGGCAAAGCGTGTTACCGGTGGTGTCGAGACGCAGGTCACGGCCGACGAGGCCATCCGGCCTAGCGATGGTCGAGCCGTTGAGATCGATGCGGCTCGGCATCGGATATCGCTCCCGATTGTTCTGCGCCCAGATCGCGCACGCCTGGGTGATGCCGCGAAGCTGCGTCGAGTCCTTCAACTCGCGGGCCTGATCGCGGGCCTGCCCCAACTGCGGCACGGCCGCCACGTAGCCGATCACAAGGCTTGCGATGATCGCGACGAGTTCGAGAATGGTGAATCCACGATTGGTGTGGTTCGGACGCATTGGAGTGTCCTCCTTTACACGCGCGGCCCCTTGACACGTGAGCCAGATCCGGCAGGAAAATGGTAGGGTTTCTACCACCGAGGCATGCTATCGGCTCCGATTTGGCATGAACAGGGGAACAAAGACCTACGCACGACCCGTATACTGGGTCACCATGGCCAATGCCAATCACAAAACCGCCCGCGTCCTCCTCCTGATCCTCGCCCTGCCCGCAATTGCCGGGGCGGCCCTGCTGCCCTCGGCGAACGCCCAGCAGGGCACCGAGCAGTCGCGAAGCTACGCCTACGAGCCCTCGTGGGCGGCCGAGTTCGGGGGCATCTACCACTTTACCCAGCCCAGCAAGGATGCCCTGATGGGTTTCAACCAGCCCAGCGAGGTCCGTGCGGTGCTGGTCGACGTGGGCGACCACGTCAAGAAGGGCGACGTGCTCGTGCGGGCCCGCGACGGCGATATCCAAGCCGCCTACCGCCTCCAGCAACGCCGGGCCAAGAACCGCTTCGAGATTCTGGCCGCAGAGAACCGTGTGAAACTCGCCCAGATCGAGTTCGACAACCAGAATTCGGCCCGAGAGCAGGGCGGCGGGAGCAGCCTGGAGTTCGAGCGTGCCAAGGCTTCCCTGGAGAACGCGAAGATCGAACGCGACACGGCCGAAGAACGATTCATCGAGCAGGGCATCGTGTTAGAGCGTCAGAAGGCCGAACTCGAGCGTTTCGCGGTGACCGCCCAGTTCGACGGCACCGTGGCGGCCATCGAGGTCACGCCGGGCCAAGCCATGCAAGACAGCGAGCCCGCCGTGCGTCTGGTGTCGATCGACCCCCTCCAGGTCCGGGTGCCTACGCCCACCAGCACCGTGCTGAGCACCGGGGTGGAGCGCGGCGACAAGGCGTGGGTGGCCGTCAGCGTGGCGGGCCAACCCAAGCTCTTCGAGGCTACCGTGACCGAGGTGAGCCCCGTGGCCGACTTTGGCTCGGACAAGGTCTGGGTGAAGGTCGAGATGGATAACCCCGACCGGCTGCTGTCGGGCCTGCCCGCGTGGGTCCGATTTACCGAGCCGACCGAGGCGTTCATGCGCATCCTTGCGGAGCATGACGAGCGGGCACCCAATAACGATGGGGAGCACGAGGGCGAGCCCGCCCTGGCCGCCGACGCCGGCTAACCAGCCCGGCGGCCCAACCAGAACGAATCGAGCGTGCCCGGCCGTCGCGAGCCGGCGGGCTACGCGATTGGCCCGTTGCCCCACACAGGAGCGACCGTGACGGATATCTCGAATCTGAGAACACCAGCGTGGAAGCGCATCGTCGAGGAACTCTCGGCCGAATCGCCCAACGCAACCACCTTCCTCGCCCGCCTGTGCGGCGTGCTCACACGCGTGGCCAACGCCCGGCAGGGCTCGGTGGTCATCGTTTCGGCCGCCGACGCCGAGGGGCAGGGCACCGAAGAGCCGTCCATTGCCTACGCCGTTACCGCTGGCGAACCGCAATCGGGCAAGGCCGGCGAGCCGAGGCGCATCGACCCAAGCCAGATCGAGCACGGCTCGTGGGTGCGCTCGGCTGCCGCCGAAGCAACGCGCGAGGGCGAGGCCCGGGTGTTCGCGCTCAGCGCGTCCGAAACGCCCATGTACGGGGCAGGCAGTGAGGGCGGGGCGGTCATCGCCGGCCCAATCGACCTGCCGCTGGGCGGCGGGCACAAGGCCGCCATCTGCCTGACCATCGAGCAACGCTCGCGCGAAGCAACCCAAACCACCATGGCGCTCGTCGAGGTGCTCTGCGGCTACGCCAAGCTGCATGCGGCACGGCAAGAAGCCAAGGGCGCGTGGCAGGCCTCGGCCGCACTCGACCTGGCCGGCCGGCTTATCGCGTCAATCAACGAGGCCAGCGGCTTCAAGGGCGCATGCCTCCAGCTTGTCAACGATCTAGCCCGCGCCGCCACGGCCGACCGCGCGGCCATCGGCTGGATCAAGGGACTCGGCGACTCGGGTGTCGTCCGCGTCCAGGCGCTCAGCGATACCGAGCACGTCGACCGCCGCCTGCACATGGTGCGCATGCTGCAAGCCGCGATGGAAGAGTGCTACGACCAGGCCCACGCGGTGGTCTATCCGATCCCGCAGGTTGCCAGCGGAAATCCCGAGAGTGATCTGGAGCCCGCGGTCGATCCCACGCTCTCGGGAGCCGTCACGCACGCCCACCGGCAGCTCGCGTCGTCGGACGCCCGCCTCAAGGTCGCCTCGCTGCCCATCCGGGCGGGTGAGCGCGTCGTCGGTGTGGTCACCATCGAGCTTTCCGAAGAAGACCAGCTTGAACCCGCCAAGCTCGAACTGCTCCAGGCCACGCTCGACCTCGTGGGTCCGGTCATCGAACTGCGCCGCAGCGACGATCGGCCGATCCCCCAGCGCGCCTGGCACAGCGTGCTCAAGAGCGGCACCTGGCTCGTTGGCCCGCGGCACACGGCGTGGAAGGTTGCCGCGCTCGTCGCGCTCGTAACGCTATTAATTGTCACGTTTGTCAAGATTCCCTACCGCATCGACGCGCAGGCCGAGTTGTCGGCCGTCCACGAGCGTGCGGTGGCGGCGCCCTTCGCGGGCATCATCGCCAGCGTGCCCGAGCGCATCAGGCCGGGCGTCCAGGTGGCCAAGGGCGACGTTCTCATGATGCTGGACACGACCGAACTCCGCGAGAGCCGCATCGACTCGCAAGCCTCGGTTTCCGCGGCCAGGCGAGAAGCCGACGAGGCCCGCAAGGAGGGCGACCTCAACGCCGCGGACCAGGCGCTCGGCCGGCTCGAGCAGGAACAAGCGCGCCTGCGGTACATCGACGTGCAGATCGAACGCGCCGTGATGGTCGCGCCCATTGATGGCACCATCGTCTCGGGCGACCCCAGGCGCATGATCGGCTCGGCCATCAACGTGGGTGAGCCGGTGTTCCGCATCGCCAACCTCGACGAGCTCGAAGTCATCGCCCGCGTTCCGGACAACGACATCGGCTACGTCTCGCCCGAGAGCATCGGCGGCTTCGCGACCCGAGCCCGACCCGGCGAGCGGTTCGAGTTCAACGCCACCAGCCTCGTGCCCTTGGGCCAGCCCGACGAGGGCAGCAACGTCTTCGAGCTCCGCGGCACGCTGACCAACCCGCCTGGCTGGCTGCGCCCGGGCATGGAGGGCATCGCGTACATCGACACGGGCGACAAGCGCATCATCTGGGTGCTCAGCCGGCGCCTGCTCGATACCGCCCGCCTGTGGCTGTGGTACTAGGGGGCCCGCGAACATGAGCGAACGCCCGACCTTCAGCCCGATGTGGAGCCGCGTGCGTGCGATGAAGCCGCGCCTGCGCTCGCACACGCAGATCACCCGCCAGCACTACCGCGGCCGGCGATGGCACGTGGTGCACGACCCGGCCAGCAACCAGTTCTACCGCCTCACGCCCATGGCCTACGAGTTCGTGTGCCTGCTCGACGGCAAGCGCACGGTCGAAGAAACCTGGCACCTGTGCCTGGAAACCCACGGCGACGCGGCGCCGACGCAGGTGGAGACGGTCGAGCTCATCAGCCAGCTCTACAACGCCAACCTGCTGAAGGCCGACGACACGCCCGAGACCGACCAGCTCCTGCGCCGCGGCCGCGAGCGCGTGAAGAAGAAGGCCATCGGCCAGGCCATGGGCATCATGTACTTCCGCATCCGGCTGTTCAATCCGGATTCGATCTTCACGGCCCTCGAGCCCATCGTGCGGCCGCTGCTCAACCGCTGGGGCTTCATCGCCTGGTGCGTGCTGCTGTTCAGCGCCCTGCTCGCCCTGGCGAGCGAGGCGGGTGCGCTGTTCGACTCGACCCGCTTCCAGGGCGCCATCGCCCCGGCCAACTGGCCCTGGCTCATGGTCGTGTTCGTGATTAGCAAGATCATCCACGAGAGCGGCCACGGCCTGGTGTGCAAGCGATTCGGCGGCCAAGTGCCCGAACTCGGCATCATGATGCTCGTCATGTTCCCGGCACCATTTGTCGACGCGTCGAGCACCTGGGCCTTCGCCAGCAAGTGGCAGCGGATGTCCGTCGGCGCGGCGGGCATGATCTTCGAGCTGGCCGCGGCCTCCATCGCGGGGTTCGTGTGGCTGGCCACCCTCGACACCGGCGGCGTGGTCAACCAGTTCGCCTACAGCGCGATGCTGACAGCCAGCATCAGCACGATCCTCTTCAACGCCAACCCGCTCATGCGTTTCGATGGCTACTACATCCTTAGCGACCTGCTCGAGGCCCCGAACCTCATGCAGCGGGCCCAGAACCTCATCAAGTACCAGTTTCAGAAGCACATGTACCGCATCAAGAACGCCAAGCCCCCCACCATCCAGCCCGGCGAGAAGCCCTGGCTCATCACCTATGGCTGGGCAGCCATGGCCTACCGCGTGTTCCTGTTCTTCTCGATCACGCTGTTCGTGATGGGCCAGATGTTCGGGCTGGGGCTCGTGCTGGCGATCTGGACCGCCGCGGTGTGGTTCATCATGCCCTTCGGCAAGTGGACGCACTGGCTGGCGACCAGCCCGCAGATCGCCGACAAGCGCTCTCGCGCCGTGCTCACGAGTATCCTGGCTGTTGGTGCCGCTGGATTGCTGCTGGGGGCCGTGCCGATGCCCGACCACCGGCGCGCCAGCGCGGTCGTCGAGAGCGAGCGGTTCACCGGCGTGTTCGCGGGTGCCGACGGATTCGTGGCCGACGTGCTCGTGAGCCCGGGCGAATACGTCACGGCAGATCAGACCATCGCCATCGCCGAGAATCCCGAGTTGCTCGCACAGTTGGCGCAGACCTCGGGACAATTCCGTGAGCTCGAGGCCCGGTTCAAGGCGGCCATGGCCCAGGGCGTGCCCATCGCCGATCTCATGACCGAGCGGCGGGCCGTGCTGCTCGAACGCCTGGCGTTCCTTGAGGAACGAGTCGCGTCACTGACGATGCGCGCGCCGCACGACGGGTTCATCTCGGACGATCCCCGCAAGCTCGCGGGGCAGTACGTCCAGTTGGGCCAGCCCATCTGCACCGTGGTGGCCAGCAACGACATCCGCGTGGTCGCCTCCATGGACCAGCGCCAGGCCGACTGGCTCCAGACCATGAATTTCGAGGACGATTTCTCGGCCGAGATCCGCCGGCACACCCAGCCTGGGGTCGCGTTCGATGTCACCGAGTTTGTCCGTCGCGACGCGGGCGATCGCTCGCTGCCCCATCCCGCCCTGGCTGATATCGGCGGCGGCCAGGTGCAGACGGATCGTCGGGAGGGACAATCGCCCCAGGCCATGCGTCCACGATTCATCGTCGAGATGGAAGCCAATTTCGATGGGGCGACGACCACGCTCCCACCCATGCCGGGCGAGCGCGTGGCCGTCCGCTTCTCGCTCCCCCCCCGTCCGCTGCTGGGCCAATGGGTCGATCGCCTCCGCCAGCTCGTGCAGGGGCGCATCGACATCTAACCCATGACCGCCACGCCCTCCATGCCAGCGCCCAATCCCGGCCAGGCCGTCAGCGAGCTGACGCGCTACGAGGTCATGTTCCAGGCCCTCCGCGCCCGCCAGCGCAAGCCCGAGCACTACACCGGGCTCGATACGCTCGCCGTCAAGGCGCGCGCCCGCGTCGATCGTTTACGCACCACGCGCACCAACTTGCTGGCCGAGGCCAAGCGCGTCGACGCCCTGCGCTCGGGCGTGGTTGACCTGAGCGAATCGCAGCTCGACGAGGCCGTGCGAACCGCGCGTGAAGCGTTCGTGCGCGGCCGGGTCGATCCCGATCAACTCCGCAGCGCCATGGCCCTCATGCGCGAAGTCGCCCGTCGCGAGACCGCCCAGGAGCCCTACGTCGTCCAGCTCGCCGGCGCGCTGGGGCTCTACCACGGCCGCGTCGTCGAGATGGCCACCGGCGAGGGCAAGACCCTCACCGGCTCCATCGCCGCCCCGCTCATCGCGTGGAGCCGCAAGCGGCTGCATGTGCTCACGGTCAACGACTACCTGGCCGACCGCGACGCCACCAGCCGCAAGCCCATCTACACCCGCTGCGGCCTGACCGTCGGCGCCATCACGCAGGAGCTCTCGCCGCAGGAACGCTCGGGTATCTACGCCCGGCACATCGTGTACGGCACGCCTAAGCAGATCACCGCAGACTGGCTGCGAGACCAGCTCCGCATCGGCAAGCTCAAGACGCCGTGGACCGGCCGCCAGGCCCTGGCGCGCATGGGCAACCGCCCCGAGGCCGCCGGGCTCGCTCCGCTCGTGCCCGGGCTGCACGCCGCCTTGGTCGACGAGGCCGACGCCGTGCTTATCGACGAGGGCGTTGTCCCGCTCATCATCGCCCAAGCGCGCAAGGAGGACGAGATGGGCCCGGTCTACGCAACCGCCGCCAAGCTCGCCAACCGCCTGGACGAGGGCCCCGATTACACCGTCGAGCACGTCCGCCGCCGGGCGGAGCTCAAGCGTCGCGGTCGCGAACGACTCAAGGACCTCTTCGCCGAAGAAGAAGCCGCCATCTGGAAGGCGCCGCGCCGCGCCGAAGAACTCATCAAGCAAGCCCTTGCCGCTCGGCATTGCTACTTGCGAGGGCACCACTACCAGATCGTCGACGGCCGCGTGGTCATCGTTGATGAGTACACCGGCCGCTACCTGGCCGACCGATCCTGGGAGCACGGGCTGCACCAAGCCGTCGAGGCCAAGGAAGGCGTCGAGGTCACCGCCGACCGCGAGACCCTCGCGCGGGTCAGCTTCCAGAGGTTTTTTAGAAGTTACAGGTTCCTCGCCGGCATGAGCGGCACGGCCATCGATGCCCGCGGCGAGATCGAGACCGTCTACTCGCGTCCGGTCGTCGTCATGCCAACCAACGAGCCGCTCATCCGCGAGCAGATGCCCACGCGCATCTTCCGCTCGGCCAGCGCCAAGTTCGCGGCAATCGTCGACTCGGTCGTCGCCCAGCACGCCCAGGGGCGGCCGGTGCTCGTGGGCACGCGCTCCATCGAGGTCAGCGAGAGGATTAGTGAGCGGCTCGAAGCCCGCGGCCTGCCCCACCAGGTCCTCAACGCCAACTTCGACGCCACCGAGGCCGAGCTGATCGCCGACGCCGGCCAGAGCGGCTCGATCACGGTGGCCACCAACATGGCCGGCCGCGGCACCGACATTATTCTGGACAAGGCCGCGCGCGAAGCCGGCGGCCTGCACGTCATCCTGACCGAATTGCATGCCTCGAAACGCATCGATCGCCAGTTCATCGGCCGCGCCGGCCGCCAGGGCGACCCCGGCAGCGCCCAGATCTTCGCCAGCCTCGAGGACGAGCTGGTCGACCACAACGCCCCACAGCTGGCCGCCTTCATCCGCCGCCGGACGGCCAGAGAAGAACTCACCAGCGACCGCCTGGCTCGCATCGCGATCACGCGGGCCCAGAAGAAGGCCGAGCACCGCGACCGCGTGAACCGCGGGCACGTGTTGAGGCAGGACGACTGGATCGAGAAGCACCTGCCTGGCGGCTGATCACGGGCAGCCGAGATCGAAGGCGTTCTGGTACGCCAGGAAGTCGAAGATGGTGAGTTCTCCGTCGCCGTCGAAGTCGGCGGCGGGGTCGCCGGCGTCGAAGAGGGAGCCGAATTCAAGGTAGTCGAAGATGGTCAGGTCGCCGTCGCCGTCGAGGTCGGCCGGGCATTGGCGACGACCATATAGAACATAGACCCGCCCGACGTAGCTCTTGCTGCCCACCCGAGACCGTGGGCTCCCAAGTATGAGATCCTGTACACCGTCCCCGTTGATATCGCCTCCGCCGGACACTGTTCGAGTGTCACGAGTCAAGCTCCCTGCGTCCATGAGGATCACACCGGTGCGCTGGGTGATGTCTTCTGGTCGCAGTTCCGTTGGAAATGGATCAGCCCCGCTCCCGCCACGACCAAAGATGACGACGGACGTCCACTCTCTCGGGCAGGAAATGAGTACGTCGTCGTAACCATCGCCATTCACATCGCCAAGTGAACTCAAGCTCGAACCACAGTTTCCACGCTCTAGACCGCCGAACCGAAAACCATCGCCCGGAGCCAGCGTCTTCAGATCCCATTCGTCGGGAAACGGCGAAGGCCCGCCAAGGGTTTCGCGACCAAAAAGGACATGCGCCTCACCGTCCTGTCCACCAAATCCGCCCGGCGAGCCAGTAGCCAAATCGCCGACTCCGTCACCGTTGACATCACCCGCTGCGGCTACCGCCCAGCCAAGGTTCGCCCGAAACGTGCCGGTGTGCATCTCGAACCCCACGTCGCCGCGGACCGCATCGAGCAGGGAGGTAGTGATCGAATCATGGCCAAAGAGCACATAGGCCCGTCCCGATTCGACCGTGTAGCACGAACCGGGCATCGGGCACGTGAGTTCTGAGAGTTCACCCGGCGCGCCCACGAGCAGATCATCGAATCCGTCGCCATTCACGTCGCCTGCCGCCGAGACCGACCGACCCGCATCGTCGCGGGCCGAGCGGCCCAGGATCCTAAACCCATCGGATCCGTCGAGAGACTCCAGATCCATTGACACGGGGAAGGGCGCGGTCGACCCATCGCGGCCGAACACCACGCACGCCACTCCGGCATAGGGGCTGTCGTCGAGCACCGCCGCTGGCGCCCCGACCAGCAGGTCGTCGTACCCATCACCGTTAATGTCGCCCGCCCCGCTGACGCTCCAACCAGCCCCGCTCCCAAGTTCGTAGCCCGCGTACATCCCAACCCCGGGAACGTATGTGCTCCAGCCCGATAGCCGGAAGCCGTTGGAGCCGTCCAGATCAGCCAGATGCAACTCGGATGGGAACGCAGGGCTCACTGCCGTATCTCGGCCGAACACGACGTACGCGGCACCACTCCAGGGGCTTGTCACGCCGGTGAACTGATTCGCCCCGATGATTAAGTCGTCGAATCCGTCACCGTTGATGTCACCGACACCAGCCACACTGCGCGCAAACGCGCGATAGATCACGTCGCCAACTATGCGAAAACCAACGGCGGGATCGAGAGACCCCAGATCGATGAGCGCCGGCACGCCAGCACCGCTGGGACCAGATCGCCCAAAGATCACGTACACCGCGACACGAGCGACCCGATCAAGCGAGTACGCCGACACGACGACATCGTCGACGCCGTCGCCGTTCATGTCACCCGCCCTGCCGACAGCGATTCCGACATGTTCCGACTCGTGAGTTCCTTCGAGCACGAACCCCAGCGACCCATCCCCACCCTCGCTCGGCAGCAGGCTCGACAACTCGAACACATCCGGGAACGGCTCGGCCAGCGGATCCCCACCCCCCTGGGCAAGCACCCGGCCCGCGGCTAGGGCGAACCCAGCAGCGACGAGGAGTGCCGTGGCGGGGCGGGGCTTTCCGGCAGTCTGGGTCGGCATCTCGGGCTCCTTCTTGGGACAGATTACCACGAACACCCGCCGATGCAAGCCGATCCGCGGAGGGTGCTGCGTCAGGCGAACGCTCAGCGTCGCCGCCGCACCGCCAGCAGGCCCAGCAGCACGAGCGCACTCGCCGGTGCGGGCGTGACGGTGATGCGGCCCGAGCCCTCGGTCAGGCCGTCCAGGCGGCTCTCGCTGGCCGCCATGTCGCGGTCGATGTACACGTCGAACCGGCTGGTGACCGTCGAGAGGTTGAGCACCATGGGGCCGGCCCCAACGGGCACCGAGTAGGTGGCCTCCCAGAAGGCGATCGGGTTGGTCGGGTCGGCGAAGATACCCGCGGGCGGGAAGTTGAGTTGGCCCGCGAGGATGCCGTCCACGCCGGTGGCCGACGACGATCCCGCGCTCGTTCCGGGCCCGTCCATCGGCGAGACCAGCCGGAAGTCCGACCAGCCCGCTCCGCCCTGATCGCTGATCAGGCGCGTGGCGACGCCGGCGATCGCGTAGTCGCTCGCGTCGTCGAACTGGGCGAACAGGCGGACGGCGGTCGACCCGCCCACGGTCGCGATGTCGGGGTTCTCGATGTCGATGATGATCCGCGGATCGGTCTGCCCGAGGGCGGTGGCGGCGGCCATGGCGACCGCGGCGGCGGCGAGGATCGCGGTGGCACGGCGCTCACGGTCGGGGCGGGGTGTCGGCATGGCGTGCTCCTTATAGGAACAAGATACCGCGAATCCCCACCGATGCAAGGCGGTCGGCGCACACCGGCCACCACGGGGCGGGCGAGAACCGCCGGGCGGGGGACCCCGGCGGATCCCGTTCGCATCATGATCGGGATTTCGGCTCTGGGAGGCCGCTACGGCGGATGGGTGCCCGGCCAGCACGCGAGTTTGGATGGCCAATATCCGATGTTGACCGGTCAACACGCGAGTTTGCCTGGCCACTATTCGATGCTGGCCGGCCAACACGCGAGTTGGCCTGGCCCCCACGCGATCCGGACCGGGCACCACGGAGTGCGCTCCGGTGCGCGGGGCGTGGGCCGGGGCCACAACGCATGGCACCACGTCCGGACATGCGCGGGCGGCGGCCGATCATCGGCGGCGACGCGTGGCGGCCAGCCCCAGCGCGAGCACGGCGGCGCTGGCGGGAGCGGGAACGACGAGGATAGTGGCCGAGCCCTCGACCAGGATGTCCATGCGCGACTCGCTGGTCGACGACTCGCGGTCGATGTACACGTCGAAGCGGCTGGTCTCGGTCAGCAGGTCGACGCGGTAGCCCCCGCCGGCGTCGATCGGGGCCGTGAACGTCGCCTCGAAGAAGGGGGCTGGGTTGACCGGGTCGGCATAGATGCCCGCGGGCGGGAAGTTGAGCTGCCCGGCGATGATGCCGCCGATGCGGTCGGCTTCGAGCGTGGGCGGGAACTCGGGCCCGTCGAAGGGCGGCAGCAGCCGCAGGCGGCTTCACGAGTCGCGCGGCTCGCCGGCAAGGCCATCGAAGCGCAGGCTTGTGGCCACGCCCGCGAGGGCGTAGTCGGCCGGGTCGAAGCCGGCCACGAGGCGCACGCTTTGCTCTGGCCGGGCATCAGCACGGGCTGGTCGACCTCGATGGTGAGGCCGACGACCTGGGCGCAGGCGGTGCCGGCCAGGCACAACACGGCAGACGATCCGGACGCGTTCAGCATCGCGTTTTCCTTCATCTAGCGACGCCGACAGAGTGCCGCGCCAAGGCCCCCGAGCAGCACCAGCGCGCTCGCGGGCGCCGGGATGACCCAGATCTGGCCGCGCCCCTCGACCAGGCCGTCCAGGCGCGACTCGCTGAGGCTCGAACGGCGATCGGTGTACACGTCGAAGCGGCTGGTGCTGGTCGACAGATCGACTACGTAGCCGCCCGGCTGGTCGGCCGGCGCGGTGAACGTGGCCGACCAGAACGCGATGGGGTTGGTGGAATCGGCGTAGATGCCCGCCGGTGGGAAGTTGAGCTGGCCGGCGATAATGCCAGAGACCCCGCCCATGCCGCTGGGCGCGCCCGCGGCCGTGCCGGGCCCGTCCATCGGGGCGATGAGGGCCATGTCGCTCCAGGCACCCGTGAGGTCCCTGGGAGCGCTGGCCAGGACGTCAGTCAGCACGCCGGCGATGGCGTAGTCGGCCGGATCGAAGCCGGCCGAGAGGAAGACCATCGTGCTGTCGCCCGGGCTCAGCGGGCCGGGATCGATGACGTCGAAGTTCAGGCTGGCGGTCTGGGCACCCGCGGCGGTGGCCGTGGCGAGCGAAACGAGCGTGATGGCCTTGAGCATCGTGGAATCCTCCTAATTGCGAGTGCGGCGTCGCCCGAACGGTGCAAGCCCGAGTCCAAGCACGAGGGCACCCGCCGGCGCGGGCACCAGGAACAGCGACGCCTCACCCTCGACCACTAGGTCGAGCCGCGACTCGCTGAGGGACGAGTCGCGGCTGGGGTACATGTCCAGGCGGCTGGTGTCGGTTGTCAGGTCCACGCGGAAGCCACCGCTATCCAACGGAGCGGTAAAGGTGGCCTGCCAGAACGCGATGGGGTTGCTCGGGTCGCTGTAGATGCCCGCGGGCGGGAAATTGAGCTGGCCGGCCAGGATGCCCGTGAAGCTGCCCAGGCCGTCGGGTAAGCCCGCGGTGGTGCCCGGGCCGGACATGGGGGCCACCAGTTGCCAGTCACTCCAGGCACCCGAGATGTCGCTTCCCGGGAGCGTATCGGCCAGCAAGTCGGTGGCCACGCCCGCAACGGCGTAGTCGGCCGTGGTGAAGGCTACCTCGAGCATCACCGTCGTGCTGTCGCCCGGGGCGAGGACCGGCTCGTCGACCAGGATGTTGATGTCCACGGTCTGGGCAGTGGCGAGTCCGGCGGCAGATACGATAGCGGCGATCGCGAATGTTCGGGCCATGTCTTGTCTCCTGGTAAACAATCTCACTCCATGGAGCACAGAATACCAGAAACCGCCATCAATTCCAAACCAATCTTCATTGACGTAGCGCCAGGATCAGCTCGATCGTCCCCACCTGCTGATCCAACCGGCGGGCGATGTCCAGCGGCGTCCGGCCGCCGTCGGCCAGTTCGTACACCTCCTGGTGGAGCGGATCGTGGCCGTTGGCCGGCGTTGTGGGGGCGTCCTGATCGTCCGTCCACGGATCGCCCGCCCCGTTCTGGCTGAGCTGCATGGTCGGGGTCGGCCGATCCGACGCGGCGACACTGCCCGACACCGCCCCCGCCGCCAATCGGGCTTCGAGCTTCTCGATCCGCTCGTCGGCCTGGTCCAGCAACGCCTCGAGCCTCGCGGCCCGGGTCTCCAGCCGGGACGCAAGGTCTCGCACGATCTCCCCCACCTCGGCGGCCCGCTCCATATCGGCCTGGCGATCGACCAGCGTCTCTCGCATCTCGGCGACCGGTTCCTCGTCGGGTGAGCGTCGCTGCCGCCGCCATTGCAGCCGCATCATGACCCAGGTCAGCAGCACGATGGCCGCGGCGATGAGCACCCACGAGGCGGTCTGCTGGGCGGCGCTGCGGCCGCCGGTTCCCGCATCGGCGTCCGAGGGGGGCTCGGTCTGGGCAAGGATGATCGCGGCATACTCCATCGGGCAACAGTAGTGTCGGTCCGGCTGGTTCGGAACCATTCGATATCATCATCCGTGTCCGGAGATTGCGCAACAGCCCAACGCCGCATCGTCCGATCGTGGCGAGCCCTCACCGGTGGCTCGGCCGTGCGCGACGATGCCCGCCCCACGCTGCTGGCGGTCTCGGGTGGTGCCGACTCATCGGCGCTCGCGATCGCGCTCGCGGATAAGCCCGGCGTCGAGGCCATCGGCCACGTCGTCCACGACCTGCGGCCGCCCGAGCAAGCAGAGGCGGATCGTGAGCTCGTCGAGCAACTCGGCCAGATGCTCTCGCTGCCGGTCCACGTCGAGCGCGTCCACGTGCCGAAGGGCAACGCCGAGGGCAACGCCCGAACTGTCCGATACGAAGCGCTCGCCGCAATGGCCCAAGCCACCGGATGCCGGTACGTCGCCACAGGGCACCACGCCGACGACGTGCTCGAAACGATGCTGGCCAATCTCATCCGCGGCGCTGGGCCACGAGGGCTGCGAGGCCCGGCCCCCCGACGCCAGCTGAGCGATGCGGTCACGCTCGTGCGCCCCATGCTGCACACAACACGCACCCAGGCCGAAGCGATCTGCCAGGCCCACGACTGGTCGTGGGCACGGGATGCGACCAACGCGGACCCGGGCACAACCGACTCGCCCCTCCGCGCCGCCCTCCGCGCCCGCGTGCTACCGGTCCTCGAGGATCTCCGACCCGGCGCAGCCACGCGTGCGGCGCGGGCAGCCGATGCTATCCGTGAGGCCTCTCGCGTCGTCGAGCAATCCACGGATGCTCAGTGGGCAACGGTGGTGGCCGTGCGCGGGAGCGGTCTGGAGTTCGATCGGGCCGCCCTCGCCGCGTGCCCGCACGCGGTTCGCGAGGGCCTGCTGCGTCGCGCCATCGCCTACTTCGGCCATGAGGGCCACGATCGCCTCTCGGCGATCACGGCTCGCTCGCTCGCGGGCTGGATGGTCGCCGGCCGGGGCTCACGAACGGCTGCGGGCCTGCGCTTCGAGCATACCCATGATGGCGTCGGCGTGTCGCGGGCCTGACGCGCCGACTTCCCGGCGCGCCAATCATGGCCCATGGCTAAGAAACCACCCGCCGCTCCCGCTCAGCCCTACACGCCCATCGCCACCGCCGAGATCAAGAAGCGCCGCCAGAAGGTCGCCAAGCTGCTGAAGGATCGCGCCGCCGTGGTCTTCGCCGGCGAGCACTCGGCCTCGCTCCGCGGCGACTGGGAGCCGAGCGTCGAGTTCCTCTACCTCACCGGCATCACCGACGAGCCCGGGGCCGCCCTGCTGCTCGACCCCAGCCACCCCAACCCGCGCCGCCGCGAGGTGCTCATGTTCCGCACCCGTGACCCCGAGGACGAGGCCTGGCACGGCATCCGCGAGGGGCTGAGCCCCGAGCTGCGCGATCGCCTGAGCGTGGGCACCGTGTTTCGCACGAGCCGCCTGAATTGGCTCGTCACCGAGGCCGCCAGCCGCACGGGCAAGCTCGCCACCCTGCACGAGCCCCGCCCCGCGCCGGCGGGCATCAACCAGGATCTGGCCACCTTCCGCAAGGCCGCCGAGCGGGTGCCGGGAGTGTCGATCGAATCGATGTGGCAGCCGTTCTACCAGCTCATCGCCGCCAAGAGCCCCGCCGAACGGAAGCTCATCCAGGGCGCCGTCGACGCCACGATGGCCGGTGTTCGCGCCGCGGCCCAAGAGATCAAGCCCGGTGCCAACGAGGGCACCGTCATCCGCACGCTCGTCGCGACGTTCGCCGACAACGGCGGCGACGGCAACGCCTTCAACCCCATCGCCGGGTCGGGCGTCAACGCCACCGTGCTGCACTACGGCGCCAACAACCGCACCATGGAAGACGGCGACATGCTCGTGCTCGACAGCGGCACGAAAATGGGTGGTTACTGCGCCGACATCACCCGTACCTTCCCGGTCAACGGCACCTTCAGCAGCACCCAGGCCGACGCGTACGAGCTGGTGCTCAAGGCCATGAAGGCGTCGATCAAGGCGTGCAAACCCGGCACCTGGATGCACGACGTCGACATGGCAGCTCGCGAGATCATCGACAAGGCCGGCTACGGCCACGCCTTCTACCACGGCATCGGCCACCACATGGGCATCTCGGTCCACGACGTCGACCCCAAGACCCCGCTGGGCAAGGACTCGATCGTTACCATCGAGCCCGGCCTCTACCTGCCCGACGAGAACATCGGCATCCGCATCGAGGACGACATCCACGTCACCAGCGACGGCCCCAAGAACATGAGCGCCAAGCTTCCGCTCGATCGCAAGGGCGTGGAAGCGATGATGAAGGACAGTTAGACCATCGCGAGCGCGATCACGCCTCGTACGGTCCAGAGTGCGGTGCGCAGCCAGTTCGTGGCGACGAGCTTCCGAATGATGGCGGCGTCGTGGCCCTTGCCGAGTTGTCCATGCAAGGGGACCTGCACAAAAAACGTCGAAAGCCAGACGATCGCAAGCAAGACAGCGCCGGAGATGGTCATGGCACCGGGATCAAGCACAAGCAGCCATCCGGCTGCGGCAAGCTCGACGAGCATCATCGGCCCAACGATGAGCGTCGTGAGCGACTGGTGCCGGCGACTGTATTGGGCCCATCCGCGCTCGCCCACGCCAACAAACAGCGGATAGTGGACCACCTGCACGAACCAGATCAGGCCCACCATGAACCACGTGGCGGCCGCGTGGCCCAACGCGACGTGTTCGGTCATGCCGACCGCCCGGACCGCTTCCACGCGTCACGCAGCATGAGCGAGAATGGGATCCACCAGACCAGATCGTTCGTGAGGATGGTCGCACCAAAACCTACCGGAAGATCGCCGGCCAAGACGGCCTGCGCGAAACCGATGGGCCCGAACACCTTCCCCAGCAAACCCACCAGCACGATGGGCCAGTGTCGGCGATGGTCCCTCGCGGCGATGATGTAGCCCACGCCGTACACACCAACGATCATCCCGATGCACTGCCAAAGCTGGGGATAGACGGGGCGCTCCATCTCCACCAGATCAAAGAGCAGGCTGGGAAACAGGACGACCGCCGCGCCCCAGAGGATGTTGTACACGCCCGCGGCCCAGAGCCACCAGAACGCCCAGCCGCGAGAGTCACCAGAGTTGGTCATGGGCGATGATCCCCGCGCAGACTGTTTGAGGTATCCGACACTACTGGGAGCCGGGAAGTTCCTAGTGTTTTGGCGGTTGCCCCGCGGCCCTGCGCCCAGCGTGCCGGCGTGCCAACGCGAGCGCGTGGGCACCGAAGAAGACCGGCAGCAGCATCTCGAGTCCCTCTTCGATCGCCGAAAACATCACTCGCATTCGCGGCCCGAGCGTCAGGCCGAAGTCCTCGTCCATGATGGCCGGTGCCCGGTCAACCACCTTTGTGAACACCAGCATGAAGAACGCGAACCCGAGCGCGAACACCCACCACGCCCAGGGCCGCTTCCACGGCCGGAGGTGGATCAGCCTGGCGATCAGAATCACGATGCTGGCGATAACGGCGATCATGATGCCGCCGGCGATGATCCGCTCGGGCATGGTGCCCTCGCGGTAATAGAACGGCGGCTTGAGCATGCTGTATTCGGTGAACTTGATGTGCCAGTCCCACTCTCGGCCGGCCGCCGCGATCGCCACGATCATGCCCGCGGCCACTTCCAGCGTGGGCTTGCGGAACACCAGCGGGATCCACAGCGCAAAGGCCAGCCATAGCCAGGGCGAAGCCTGTTCGAACGGCCCGGTCTCCTCGAAGATCGGCCTGCTGTCCTCGATCGGCAGGGCCAGCGCCAAGACGCACACGATCGTTGCTGTCAGCACCGCCAGCAGCACGCTACCCAGGAACGCGAGACGGCCGGCCTTTGATCTTGTGCTGCTCACGGAACCATGCTAGGTTCTGCCCTGCCAACAACGGCTACTGTGGCCCGCACGGCCCGATCGGCCGGGGAGCCCGCCTGTGCTGCTGATCTCACGCGAATACCCACCATTCGTCGGCGGCGGCATCGGCACATACACCGTCCGCATGGCCCGGGCCCTGGCCGCTCAGGGCCACCAGCCCACAGTCGTCACGGTCGGTGACACCGATTCGCCAACCATCGAGCAAGCCGACGGCGTCCGCGTCGTCCGCCTGCCCTTCCTGGCTTATGTTGAACTCGAGCCAGACTGGGCCGGTCCGCGTCCGAGCATCCTGGCATCCCCATCAGGCCCGGCCTGCCATGCCGCGTTCTGGGCTTTCCACCGCGAGAGCGTGCTGGCGATGCAGCTCCGCGAGCATCTGCCGTGGCTGCTCGACACGTTCCGCCCCACCGCCATCGAAGCCCCCGACACCGGCGCTTTGCTCTGGTTCGTCCTCAACGAGCGCCGCCTGGGGCGCGGCCCGCTTGCCGAGCTCGGTAAGCAAGGCCCGCCCGTCATCGTGCATTTGCATTCGCCGACCGCCTGGATCGAGAAACTCCAGGGCGGCCCCCAGCCCGGACGGGCGATGGCCGAGCTGCGATCCATGGAGCGCGACGTGTTGCGCTGGGCCGACGGCGTCGCCTGCCCGAGCCGGGCACTGGCCGACTGGACGCGGGAGTGGGAACCATCGATCGCCGGCAAGGTGCGTGTGACGCCCTACCCACTGGGCAAAACCGTCGACCTGGAGTCGCCACACCCATCCGAACCTGCCGCACTCTTTGTCGGTCGCATGGAACGCCGCAAGGGCTTCGACACGCTCGCCGAGGCCTTGGGCATGCTCGATAATCGAGCACCGAGCCTGCGTGTCGCCGGACGAGACACGTTCGATTGGATCTCGAACGAGCAATTCGGTGCGGCCGCGCTCGCCAGGCATCTCGACCCTACAACACGCAAGGTGGAGTTGCTGGGCGAACTCGAGCCGGACGCCCTTGCCCAGCAGCGTCGCCACTGCTCCATCGCAATCGTTCCCAGCCCGAACGACAACTACCCGAACACCTGCATGGAAGCGATGTCCGCCGGCCAGATCACCATCGCCGCGCGCGCCGGGGGCATGGCCGAGATGGTCGAAGATGGCGCGAGCGGCCTGCTGTTCACGCCGAACGACACCAAGGATCTCGCCCGCGCGATCGAGCACGCTTCCACCATGACGGGTGAGCAACGCACGATCATGAGCCGCGCCGCCCGCCAGCGCATCGCCATGATCTGTGACGACGCCACTGTCGTTGCCCAACGCCTCGACCACGCCGGCTCGATCGTGCCCACGCTGCCGACACCAGATCCAGAACGCGAGGTCGCCGTCCTGGCCTTCCCGGGCATCTCCGATGAGCTCCGGGATATCCTCACCGCCGTGTTGCGCGCCAATCGAGCGTTCGACGCCGTCGCCCCCTGGTTCGCGCGCACCGGGCCGGACGGCCGCGAGGTGCTCCCCTTCTCCACGCCGTCGGCCGAGCACCCCGAATTGCTGGTCGAACACCCCGGCCCCATCGCGATCGATGCCCGGCGATGGCGTCAACTCGAGGCCAAGGGGGTTGGCCTTGATGCCACCAGCGTGCTGCGAGCCTTGGTCGAGCAGGGGGCCGAGGTCGCCGCGCTGCCCGAGGTCATCGCGGGACCGACCGGCGACGACAACCTCGCCCGCCCCGGCATCCCCACGCCACAGCGACTCACCGACGCCGAGCGGGCCCTGGCCATGCTCGCCGCCGCAGACGATCGGGCGAGGCAGGCCGAACGCGACCTCGAGCAGGCCCACGCCGAGCGGGCCGAGTTGCACACCAGCCGGGCCTATAAGCTCGCACAGAAGTTGTCCAACCTGCGCCGCCGCCTGCTCGGCTAGCCACTACAATCGACTAGTGCAAGACTCCACTCTCACACGCACGACCGAATCCGTCCCTGACGACAACTGGGCCGTGCGCTGCGATGGCATCGGCAAGCGATTCAAGCTCTACAACAACCCCTGGCACCGCATCGCCGAGTGGTCCACGCTCAACCGCCTGAATCTCCACCGCGACTTCTGGGCCGTCCGGGACGTGAGCTTCGGTCTCCGCAAGGGCGAGTGCCTGGGCGTTGTCGGCCGCAACGGCAGCGGCAAGAGCACCCTGCTGAAGATGGTCACGGGCGTCAGCATACCCACCGAGGGCACGGCCACCCTCAGCGGCAGGGTGCTGAGCCTCATCGAACTGGGTGCGGGCCTCAACAAGGACCTCACCGGCCGCCAGAACGTCCACAACATGGCGCGGCTGCTCAACTTTCCCCCGGGCTTTGCGAAGTCCAAGATGGAAGAAATCGAAGCGTTCGCCGACGTCGGCGCGTTCTTTGATCGGCCGGTCCGAAGCTACAGCAGCGGGATGACCGTCCGCGTCACCTTCAGCATCTTCGCCGCCTTCGAGCCCGAGGTGCTCATCGTTGACGAAGCGCTCAGCGTGGGCGATATCTTCTTTGTCCAGAAGTGCACGCGACGCATCCGCGAACTCCTCGAAAACGGCACCACCCTGCTGCTGGCCAGCCACGACGCCGGCGCGATCACCAATCTCTGCGACCGTGCGATCCTGCTCGAGCAGGGCACCGTCTCGTTTCAGGGCGAGCCGGTGGACGCCATCGCGCGCTACCACGCCGCGCTTCGTCAGGGTGGAGTGCAGAAGACCCACGGCAAGTGGGAACGCCCCGAAGAAACGCCCGAGCAAGCCCAGCAGGTCGCCACCCAACGCGGTACCCGCCTGGCCCAGCGCATTCTCGACGCCAACACTCTCGACGACAATGAGGATCAAGAACGCCGTTACGGCGAGGGCGGCCTCCGCATCATCGCCTGCCAGATCTGTGACGATCAGGAACGCGACGCAACCATCCTGGGCATTGGCGACACGCTCCACGTGCGTGTGTTGGTCGAGGCGACCCAGGCTGTCCAGAGCCCGCGCGTGGGCATCCGCCTCATCGACCGCTTCGGCACCCAGGTCTTCGGCCAGGGCACACTCCAGCAAGACACCGAGATGCCCGCCCTCGGCCCTGGCGATCGGCTCGTGGTCTCGTTCCAGCTCGAACTCCAGCTCAAACCCGGCGAATACACCCTGGGCCTCTCGGCGAGCGAGCCAGACGATTCCGGCGATCCAAACGGCGCCCTCTTCCACGACCACATCAACGGACTCGGACCCATCCGCATCAACCACCCCGCCCACCAGCCGCTCCCGTTCTTTGGGACCGCCCGCCTGCCGCTGTCCGTGTCGTGCGAGCCCGCCGGTCGTGAGACAACGACCACCGTTGAGGCCTCGTCGTGAGCGAGCCCATCGCATTCCTGACCGGCTGCGGCCGGTCGGGTACGAGCATCCTGGGCACCATGATCGGGGCCAGCCCGGATGTACGGTACCTGAACGACTTCTTCCCGATCTGGATCGAGCCCTTCCCGCAGTGCGACGCCTGGGGCCTGCGTGAAGGCACGCGCCGCCGGGACAACTGCATCGAGCTCACCGAGGACGACCTGACCGACGAGGGACAGGAACAGTTCTGGGAGATCACCCGCCAGCAACGCCAGAGCAAGCCCCTTCTCGTAGAGAAGGTCGCCCTCAACAACTTCCGCCTCCGCTTCCTAGCGACCCTGGCACCCGAAGCGAAGATGATCAACATCGTCCGCCACGGCGTCGAGGTCGCCCGCTCCATCGCCAAACGCGTCGAGGTCGGCCAGTGGTACGGCGAGGGCGACCGCAAATGGCACCTGCTCGAGGACCTCGCGCGCGGCCGCGGCCTCGACAACGAGCTGGCACTCTGCACCAACCATGTCGCCCGTGGCTTGCTCGAGTGGCGCATGAGCGTCGAGGTCGCCGGCGAGCACATCGAGGCCATCGGCGACGATCGCGTGCTCCAGGTGCGCTACGAGGACCTCATCGCCGACGCACCGCTCGTGGCAACCCGCATCGCCGATCATCTCGAGCTTTCCAGCGGCAGCGCCGCCATGCGAGCCTGGGCCCAGGGCCGCATCGAACGCAAGAATCCCACGTCGACCGACCTGCCGCCGCCGCCCGAAGCCGAGGCCATCGCTGGCGATGCCCTGCGTTCGATGGGCTACAACCCGTCCGGCGGCATGCTCCGGCGTCCTACCGTCGCCCCATGACCTCGGACGCCCCGCTGAACACCAAGCCGCCCATCATCATCCTGGGCGTCCCGCGCAGCGGCACCACGCTGCTGCGCACCATGCTCGATGCCCACCCGAGCATCGCCTGCGGCCCCGAGACGCCCTGGCTCGCCGAGCACCAGCCCGCCTCCCTCCTGGGCCTCGTCCGCGCCATGCGCGACCCCATGCACGGCTACTGCAAGAGCTACAACCAACCGCCCGAGATCGTGCATCGCGCCGCACGACACTTCCTCGACGAGGTCATGCTCGCCTACGCGACCGCACGCGGCAAGACCCGCTGGGCCGAGAAGACGCCCAACAACCTCCTCCACCTCGAAGCCCTGCACGAACTCCTCCCCGACGCCAGGTGGGTCTGGATCACACGCGACCCGCTCGACGTGGCCCACAGCACGACGACCGTCGCCGCCCACCGGCAGGGCATCGCCCCAGTCTACGAGAACACGCTGCGGCTGACCTCGAAGCAATCGGTTGCCTCGACGCCCCTGGCCGCCACCCTGCGATGGGTCAACTGGAACCGCCGCATCGACGGGTTTCTCAAGGACAAGCCC
The DNA here is from genome assembly GCA_025916675.1 of Phycisphaera sp. Lineage (NCBI taxonomy): Bacteria > Pseudomonadati > Planctomycetota > Phycisphaerae > Phycisphaerales > Phycisphaeraceae > Phycisphaera > Phycisphaera sp. The sequence continues at coordinate 1,341,743 of CP098402.1, read as the reverse complement.
TTCCACCACCTCACCTACGAGGGCCTGGTCTGCGCGCCACACGCAGAACTGCGTCGGTTGTGCGACTTCATCGACGAGCCATTCGATCCCGCGATGCTCGCCTACGACACCGACAAGCACGACCTGCCCAAGTGGGAGTGGGGCAGCACCGACGTCGCCCAGCACGGCAGGGTCGTCACCGGCCGCATCGGTGCGGGGATCACGCACTTCGACGAGCCGCTGCGCGACGGGCTGGCGGCGGTCGCGTCGCTGTGGAGCCCGCCGGGGCGGCCCGGGCCGGTCGATGCGCGCCCGTGCCTGCCGGCGCACGCCATGGCGGCCCAGTTCATCGGCGAGCAGGCGGCCGAGCTGCTGCCCTCGCGCGAGGCCAGCAGCCCCGAACGGCACGCGAGGCTGGGCGAGGCGATCGTGGAGCGCGCCGCGCTCGGTCCGGCGGCCGATCACGGTGGCGCGCCACCCCTCCCAAGCCCGCTCGCGCCGGCGGCGCTCGCGTTGGCGTTCGCGGGGTTGCCGGCGGCGATCGCGCCCGCCAGCGGCGAGCACGCCGACGCTCTGCGCAAGCACGCCGCGCGCTGGGATGTTGAAGGCACGCTCACGATCGCGCCGAGCGGCACCGCCGAGCCGAAGCCCAAACCCATCACCACGTCGACCGGCGACCCCACCGGCCTGCGCACCCCAACCCCCGCGCCGCGCGCCATCCTCGCCAGGCTCGAAGAGCTCCAGAGCCCCCCCTTCACCGGCTTCATGGCCCAGCTCAACACCTTCGCCAGGCTCCACGGCCTGCGCGAGTTCGACTCATGGTCCAAGATCTGGGAGTACCCCTGGCTCTGGCTGCACGCCATCGAGTCGCTGCCCCTGGCCGGCCTGCGCATCATCGACATGGGCAGCGAGCTCAGCCCCATGCCCTGGTGGCTCGCCACCCTCGGTGCTCGCGTCACGCTCGTCGAAACAACACGAGGCATGGAGGGCACGTGGGCGAAGCTCCGCGAGAAACTCAACGTCCGGGTCGACTGGGCCTTCACCGACGACGAGACCATCCCCAGCCCCGACGGCCACGCCCACCTGCTGACCAGCCTCAGCGTCATCGAGCACCAACCAAACAAGCGCAAGGCCATGGACGAGATCGCCCGCGTGCTCGTCCCCGGCGGGGTGCTGGCCATGAGCTTCGATATCTGCGAAGAAGACATGGGCATGGCCTTCCCCGAATGGAACGGCCGCGCGCTCACGATGGCCGAGTTCGAGGCCGACCTCTGGAACCACCCCGCGTTCGCGGCGACCCGCCCGAGCGGCGCGATCCCGTGGAACACGCAGGACATCGGCCCCTACTTCGAGTGGCACAAGTCCACCGCCGAGCACCACACGTACGTGACCGGCGCGGCGGTGATGCGGCGGGATTAGCGTCTGCGTCTTGCCGTCAGCAGCAACCCGCCCAGCACGAGCGCCCCCGCCGGCGCCGGCACCACGCGGATTGTGGCTTCTGCCTCGGCAAAGTCGTCCAGGCGGGATTCGGACTCGGGCGAGGAGAGCTCGAAGTACACGTCGAACCTGATGGTCTCGGTCATCAGGCCGACGTCGAGCGGGGCGGCCACGTCGCTGGGAGCCGTGTACGTCGCCTCCCAGAAGGCGATCGGGTTGCTCCCGTCGGCATAGATGCCCGCTAGGCCGTTCAACTGCCCGGCGAGGATCAGATTCACGCCTCTGTCGTTGATAGTGCCCTCGCTCGTGCCCGGCCCGTCCATGGGCCGGACCAGACGCAGATCGCCCAGCCCCTGCGCCCCGGCCGACGATAGCAGCGAGGTCGCCACGCCCGCCATGGCGTAATCCCTCGGATCGAAATACGCCTCCATCCGGATCGTCGTCGACTCGCCCGGCATAAGCGTGTCGTCGTCCACGATGATCGTGATGCCGTTGCTGGCGATCTGGGCGCTCGCCGCGCCGGTGGCCAGCAGCAGGGCCGCGGTCGAGAGCGTGGTCGTTGCGGTGCGTTCCATGGGCTCGCCTCCTCCGAACACCATACCGGACGTTCCGCCCGCGTGCCAGCAAAGCGCGGCGATGGACGCGCGCGATCCCGGGCCCACGGGCAGCCTCTACGCGGCCGCCGTGCCCGCCTGCTTCGCCTCGCGGACCGAGCCCAGCCGCACCAACACGATGTCGCCGGGCACCCGGTGCCGGCCGTGCTGGGCGTCAATGGCGTACCAGGCCTCCCCAACCCCGACGTGCAAGGTCTCATCGCTGAACCGCTTGCTGGTCGTCGTGCCAAGGATCGTGTAGTCGTTCTCGCCGGGCAGCGACCGCTTGACGATGTAGAACGTCCCCTGCGGCCCGCCGCCGTCCCACGAGAGCTCGACGCTCCCGCCCTGGCGCACGACGAACCTGGGGCTGTTCGGCGTGTCCGGCGGCCCGGCGTCGCCGGCCTTGGCCCTGGGGCTGAGCCCCGCCAGCACGTACACGCTCTCGTCATCGGTGACGGCCGCGTGCGTCTTCATGGCGCTGATCGCCGCGCGCGTGCGCTTCATCGTGTGGCGGATGCTGATGCGCCACGCGAGGGTCGCGCTCCTGGCCCGATTGGCGGCGCTGTCGGCCTCGAGCCGCTTGATGCGGCTCTCCTCGGCCAGATCGCCGACTTCCTGGGCGAGGGCCTCGCTCAGCCCGATCGCCCCGGCGTGGTCGATCCACTGCTGGGTGTGGGCCTCGATCCAGTCGAGGGCGTCGGTCGGGTTGCGGGGCATGTTCTCGGGCATGGCGGCGGTCCTGTCTGGGTCCGGTCGGGGCCTCCGGCGGCCCCCGCGACCCCATCCATCGACCAGCATGGCCGCCCGCTTCACTCGAATACCCCACCGGCGGCCCGGCAAGCCCCAAACCGGCATGTTCTGCGCCCGTAAACGGGTTTCAATGGTCCCAGGACAGGTGTGAACGCTCCCATGACATGCGTCTACGCCCCATTCCCAAGCGTCAACGCCCCGTTGACGCTTCGCAATGGGGTGTTCACACCTGTTCATGAGCGGTTGCATCATGGCACGGGCCGGTCGACATCGCCCGCCCGACCCGCCCGGGCCCGCGGCCGTCCTGCCCAAGCCACGGGATGAATCGTCCAAGCCCCGGGCGGTCTCGCGTCGGCAACCGGCCGTCTCGCCCAAGCCCCGGGCCGGCTCGCTCAGCCACCGTCGGGGGCGGCGGCGTCTTGCGGCGATTCGCCACGGGCATCCCATTGGGCTTCGGCGGCTTCGAGGAGATCACAGATGCGCCGAACCTCGCTCGGCCGGGCCGCGCGATGCTCGGACGACACTCTTCGGAACGTGCCGAGATCAACGTCCTGACCATTGGCGAGCACCGTGCGGACCGTCAGGCCGTCGACCTCTTGCGCAGGGTCGGCCCCGGCGTCCAGGAGGATGCGCACGAGGTCGGCGTTCAGCAGGCACGCCGCGTACCAGAGCACCGACCGCCCCGACTCGTCGGGCGCTTCGACCGGGGCGCCCGCGTCGATCAGGCGCTGCAGGATGGCCGGCTCTTCCTCGCGCACGGCCTCGTACATCGTGTACGCCTCCGGGACGGCGCCGAATTCGAGCAGCGCGTCCAGGCACGGCAGGCAACCGCCCCGGATCGCCCGTGCAACCTCGTAGTCGTGGACCGCGCGCATCGGCTCGGCGTGCCGCTCAACCAGGGCTCGCGTCATGCCCAGATCGTGCGACGGTTCCCATGCCCAGGCCAGCGCGTCGGTGTCGATCGCCATCTGGAGCAGCGACGTGGACTCCCAGCTGTCCAGCGACAGCCCCGTCCGCAGCAGCAGGTCGAACAGGGCGATGTCGCCAGCCCGAACCGCGAACGTCGCGGCGTCATACAGGTCCCGCTGCGACCGAGGCTCGCCGTCAAGGACACGCTCGGCGATCGACAGACTCGTGCGAGAAATGAACTCGACCTCCGGCCAGGAGTTTCCGCCACCATGCGAGAATGGCAGCAACCTCTCGACGATGTCCTCGTGCCGGCCGAGCATCGCCTCGTGCAGCGGGGCGTCGAACGGGCTGTAGCCCCACGGGGACGCGCCCGCATCGAGCAGCGTCGCGACGACGTGTGCGTGCCCGCGGGCCGCCGCCCAATGCAGGGCGGTTGAGAACTCCACCGCCTCGTGCGAACCGACCATGGGGATGAACTGCCCCTCAATATCCGCGCCGCCCACGAGCAGCCGCTCGATCCGCTCCACATCCCCCACCGCCGCCGCATGATGGAGCGGGGGCAACCGATCGACCGCCATCCACCGGTGCATGAGCAGCCCGGCGCTCGCGCTAATCACCAGCACCAGCGCGAGCGAAGCGCCGAGCATCGGGGCGCGGGCGGTGAGCAGCTCGGCGATGGTCGTGCGATGTTGGAGGGAGCGTCCGCACTCCGTGCAAGGCGCTCCGTCCGGAAGACCCTGCACGGAGTGCCCGCACCGGACGCAGCGGTCCTTCTTCCGCCGCCGCCATCGACGCAGCACGCGCAGCGCAACCAGCGGCGACAGTGCCACGCCCCATGCCAGAGCGAACACGATCGTGTTCACGACCAGCCCGCCGAGCATCGGGCGCACGGGAACCACCGCCGCGAGCCCGCCGGCCGGCCAGGCATCGACACCGGGACGATCCGCCTCGGCGATGGCATCGTGCGAGATCGGCCATTCCACCGCCATCGCCGCCACGCCCCCACGCACGAACTCGCCCGGCAGCGCGAACTCTTCCGGCCCCGCCCCGCGTGTCGCCCGCACGCACCGCATCGGCCACCCGGCGCTGACGTCCCACGCCACGTCCCGCGTCCGCTCCCGCGCCGGAACGAACGGCCCGGGCTGGTCGGGAAGGTCGCGGCCCACGCTCCACGCCGGCAGCTCGGTGGGCGATTCGAGATCCGGCGGCCCGTCCCACAGGTCCAGCGCGTCGAAGGTCCGCCACGTCAGCGTGCGATCGCGCCCCTGCTCGACCAGCCACCCGCGCATCTCGGTCCGCGCGCCGGTTGGGTTGCTCGTGAGGGGCGTGTCGGGCCACCCATCGCGATCGACCAAGGCGCCGGCCCAGGCAACCAGCAGGCTCGTCGCCAGGCCGAGGACGAGCAGCAGGGCCAGCATGAACACATACCGCCTCACGGAGCACCCCCCGCCGCTTCGAGCAGCTCGCGGACTTCCTCGTAGCCCTCGGTGCCCCGGCGGGCGTGCCACCAGAGGTCCCGTGGCGTCCGGCCTTCGGCATCCACTGCCGCCGCGTCCGCGCCGGCGTCGAGCAGGACGCGGACGTTCTCGTCGTGTCCCTCGATCGCGGCCCGATGCAACGCCGTGCGCTGGTTGTTGTTGGTCGCTTCCAGGGGCACGCCCAGCTCGACCAGCCGCCGCACGACCGAGGGACGCTCGCCGTACGAGGCGACCGTGTGCAGCAGCGTGTTGCCGAGTCGGTCGGTGACCATCGGGTCGGCGCCGCGCGACACGAGGTCGTCGATCGACAGCGGCGAGTCGTCCGTCCGGACCACGCCCCAGAAGAGCCCGCCCGAGACGGGCGCGGGATCGAACCCCCGCGCGATCAGCGCATCGAGCAGGCCGAGGTCCCCCCACCGCGATGCGCCGATGGCGATGTCCGCGGTCGCCTGCTGCGAAGCCGAAGCGCGGCCGAGCACCATCCGCTGCACCGCGTCCGACCGGCCCGCCAGCACGATGTCGAACAGCCCCAGCGGCACCGGTCCCGCGCCCGCCGCGTCGGCCTCGTCGAACAGCCGCTCCAGGAGCGCCGCATCGTCGTGCCACGCCGCGATGGCAATCGGCGACGGCGTCGTCTTGGGTTGGTCGAACACGGACGCCCGCGCGGCCAGCAGGCGGTCCACGACGTCACCGTGCCCGCAGGCGATCGCCAGGGCCAGCGGCGAGCGATCATCGCCCACCATGCCCACCATGCTCGGGTCCGCTCCGGCGTTCAGCAACGCGTCGACCACGCCGGCGTGCCCGCGCATGGCCGCCCACTCGATCGCCCGGGCCCCCTGCATCGGGCTGGTATTCAGCGACCGAAGCTCCGGCGCGGGGTCGTCCACCGGCGTTCCCGCCGCGAGCAGGGATCGCACGAGATCGGCATCGCCGTCGGCGGCGGCCTGGTATAGCGGTGGCAGGTGTTCGGCCGTCACCACCCGCTGCGCGGCGACGCCAGCAGCCCACACCATAGCAAGCACCAGCGCGAGCGCCGGCAATGCCACCATGCCCCGCCACGCCCACCGGGGCCGGCACTCCATGGCCATGCCGCACTCAGGGCACGTTACGATCGGATCACGAGCGGCCCCCAGTACGTATCCGCACCCCGCACAGCGGCCCGTGCGCTCGCGTCGCTTCCATCGCCACCGCAACCACAGCCACACCGGCAGCATCACAAGTTGCAGCACGACAAACCAGATCGCCGCCCACGCGATGGTATTGATGAGCAAGCCGCCCCACATTGGCGTGAGCGGCAACGCGTGCTCTCCCTCGGTATCCCATCCGATCATGGAGTGATGCAATATGCCACCCCAGCGATAGGCCCAGTACGACGCCAGCATGCCGCCTCGGATGCGTTCGCCGGGCGTGTCGAGGCGGTCATCACCGGCCACCCACCACACGCGCAGGCATCGCGCCGGCCAGCCGGCCTCGCGTTCCTCGAAGCTCGGGAGAGCGTCTACATAAATCGCGTAATGCGGGGCCACTTCCTCGGGTGATTCCATCGCGCGGGTAAACGCGGGGAGCACCAGACCCTCAATCGTGCGACCGCCGTCCCACTTCCCACTCGACATCCGACGCAATTCAGAGATGCACGGATCGGCCATCCACTCGGGCCGCCAGCCCCAGCCCCACCGACGCGTCAGCGTCGCATCGGTCCACTGCGCGATGCGCCAGTCGTTCACCTCGCCCATCTCGACGGTCGGCTCGTTAAACCACGTGTTTGTAAGAACATTGTCGGGGACGCCACCGCGGAACATCGTCGCCCCGGCCCACGCCACGCCCACGCTCGAAACCAGGCCAAGCAGCAAGAGCAACACGACCATAGCCACAATCCGCCGCATCATCGATGCTAGGGAGCCCCCGCATACCATCCCCCATGCCCACCGATCGCGACTCCCGCCGCCGCCTGCGCTCGATCGAGCTGCGAAGCGAGGACCTCGTGCTCGTCCGCCTGGTGCTCGCCGTGGCGCTGCGCGTGATCGGAGCCCTGCTCTGCGTGATCGCTGTCGCCCAGATGGTCATGATTACGGGGTACGCCCTGCAACCGGGGTGGGGCGGGCCCTCGACGCTCGAGCTTCTCGCGCTCTTTGGCGAACCGGCGATCAAGATCGTCGCCGGCCTGGGCGCGATCATCATGGCCGGCACGCTCGCTCGCCACCTCGTGCCCACGCGCGTGCCCAGGCCGAAGTGCCCCGCCTGCGGCTACGAACTGACCACGCTCGACGACGGCCGCTGCACCGAGTGCGAGTACGAGCTGACGCCCGCGCGCGACGGCCCGATGGACTCGATCGATCGACTGCTGCTTACGCGCAGCTTCGTGGCCACCGCCGTGCGCATCGCCGGCATCGCCATCGGTTTCTACGGCATCGGCCGCTTCGCCCTGCTCGGCGTGAGCAAGTTCATGCTGTTCACGCCCTCGGTGACCGAGCAGTACCTGGCCGACCGCGACCTGCTCTGGGCGGTCGTCCTGATCGCCCTGGGCATCACCGCGTACGCCCTTGCCGACTGGCTCGCCCGCGTCGCGCTCCTCGGCATCGCGCGCAAAAATGGGGGACCCGCGCCAAGCGACGCGGATCCCCCGAACGACCAGGACCCGGATCTGTCCTGACCGCTTCCTTACTCGCAGCCCGCGTCGAACGCGTTCTGGAAGCAAAGGAAGTCGAAGATCGTCAGGTCGCCATCCCCATCGCAGTCCGCCGCGGCATCGCCCGCATCGAACGCGTTCTGGAAGCCCAGGAAGTCGAAGATGGTCAGCTCACCGTCGCTATCGAAGTCGGCGTAGCAATCGGCCTCGCCGCCGAGGAAGGCGATGCTGCGGAACGTGACCGTCGAAAACTCCAACGTAGCCGCTCCCGTTGCCGTATCGATGGTGTACAGGCCGCCACCCTGCTCGCGAGCGGCCCACAGGGTGCCGCTGCTATCGAAGGACAGATCGTTGAACCAGTTGCGCACCCCCGGAGAGGTGGCGTTGCCGATGAACTCGGCCCCCGCCGTCGCCAGATCGATCCTGAACAGCGAAGCGGCGTCGATGTCGGTCCCCCAGCCGACGCCGTCGGCATCGATGGCAAAGCCCGTGAGCTGGTCCAGATTGGGAGCCGAGAGGCTGCCGACGAGCGTTGCCACTCCGGTGCTGCGATCGAGCGTGAAGAGGATGCTGTCGCGAGCTCCATACAGCGTGTCGGTGGTCGGGTCATAGGCCACCATGCGGAAGTTCCAGTTGTCATCGGTGTCACCCACCACCGAGCCAGCGCCGGTGGTCTCGTCGATCAGGAACAGCCGGTCGGAGATGCCATCATTAAACCCGTCGATGGTGTACAAATCGCCGTTGTCGTCGAAGTCCATCCCGCTGAAGATCGCCTCGGCCCCGGTCAGGAAGGTCGAGCTGAGCTCCCCGCCTGTAGCCGGATCGAGCTCCATGAGGATGGGCGAAGTCGGGCTGCGCAGCGCATAGAGCTGCTCTTGCGCCAACGCACCAGAGACCACGGACAAGCCAAGACCAGCAGCGGCAGCCAGCAGGCCGGCGCGATTCGTTGTGTTGAACATCATCAATCTCCCTCGTATACGTTCGTTGGAACGAAGCAGGCAAGCTCCGGAGAATCCCAACCCCAAGCGCAAGCCGCCTACCGGGTCGCGTATGGCCAGAGCACGCCCCGCGTTACGGCTGAAACCCCATCGTGACGATGCCCGTACCATTGCCACGATGCCCCTCCCCGCACAAATCAAGCACACCGGCCACGCCCTGGCGCTCGGCGTCGCGCTCCTCGCCGGCTGCGCGGTGCCATCCGCGCGCCCGATCCTGAACGAAACCCCCACACCCCTCATCGCTGGTGCCACGCTGGTCTCGGCAACCGACCGTGCGGGCGCGGCTTGGTCAGAGACCAGCCCCATCGGTCCACCGCCCATCCTCCTGAGCGACGGCCAGAACATCCCGACCTCTGCCATCACGGTTGCTCGTCGCGAACCGCCGTCGGCCGGCTCCACATGGCTCCCCAATCCCGGCACATGGCAGCGCACGACCACGATCGACGACCGCTCGACCACCATGCTCGTTGCTTCTCTACCGATGAGCGCGATGGGCCAATCGATCTGGATGACCGGCCGCCGACTCCCCGCCTACTGGCTGCTCCCCGACCTCGACGCCACGCCACACCCCACAGCGAGTCCGACACGGTTCCCACCAACAGCCGACCCCACGCACGCGATCGGGTTGGTCCAGCCGGAACTCAACAATCCAACCATCCGCTGGCGTGCCGAGCTCGCGTTGGCCAGGCTCGGCCTCGATCCCCCTCCACCAAGCTGGTCGGACGCCGTCCTCGAAGCGTGGGAAGAGCAATCCCACGCCCGCTGGCACGCCGCCGAGCGTCGGCTGCGAGCCGCGGATCACCTCGCCGCCGACCGACTCATCGATGCGCTCACCCGATGGCTCATCACCGCGGATTCCGCGCTCCCTGCCTGGCCAACTCGTGCCAAAGACATCAACGACCTGATCCTCGCGATCCTCCGGCCCGGCGCGAGCGATGAGACCGTCCGCCGTACCGCGCTCGCGTTCCTCGAACGCCAGCCGCAGTGGCTCGCGTGGGTTGCCGACGACGCCGGCGGCATCATCGGCGGGTCGATTACGGTCGTGAACCTCTCCGCAACGCCCGCACTGCTCTCCGTGCGCGCGCCAACGGGCCCGTGGGAAGCCCACGGCATGCTCGGGCCGGGCCAACTCGCGCGCGTACCCACGCCATCCAGCCCGGCCGCGTCGCCGGCACCAACCGTCTGGGAGGTCCGCCTTGGCGGACGGACGCGCGCCCTGCCGATCACGACCAGCGCCATCCCGCTCACACCTCCCGGCATGACCATCGGCCCCTTCTGGTACGATTGGACACTCGGCGGCCTCATCGCGGGCACTGGCCAATCGCCAAGCCCGGGCCAGACCGGCTGGATCGGCGGCCTCATCCACAGGGATCCCCGGCTTGGCACACCCTCATCAACATCCAGCGGTTGGGTTGTCTACATCGAAGTGCGGCGCCCGCCCTGCGACCTCCCGGACCTTGGAAGGCCCGCTCCGGCCATTGATTCGGTCCGTCTCAGTTTCGGCCCCACCAACGCCAACCGGGCCGTGGCCACCGTCCGCTGCACGGGCCTCACAACGTTCAATCTTGGCACGCCGGGCCAAAGCGCCATCCTGAATACCGAGACCGACCGCTGGGCATTCACACTGCCCATCGACAGCGCCTGGCTCGAGCCGGATGGCACCCTCCTCATCGGTGTCGAATCGCTCCCCAATGACGGCCACCGCGCGACGTGGCCTCGACCGCGCCTGCCCGGGCAGCAGGCCGTCGGCCGCGTTCGAATCGATCCCGCGGCATGGCACTTGCAATCCGCCATCGACCGTCGAGCCGAGACCATCACCGCTCGCTAGCCAGCGGCAGGCTCAGCGTGAAACACGCCCCATGCTTCACCTCGTCGAGCACCAGGATTCCGCCCATCTGGCGTGCCAATCCGCGACCGAGCGCCAGCCCCAACCCCAATCCACTCTCGCGTAGCTCGTCACGCTGCGATCGATGGAACGCGTCGAAGATCCGCCGTTGATCCCGCCGCAGCACACCAGGGCCCCAATCGCGCACCGTGAAACGCGCCATGCCCCCATCACAACGGACCGAGATCTCGACCTCCGCCCGCTCGGCCGAGTGCGCGTACTTGCACGCGTTCTCGATCAGGTTCCCGAGAATCCTCACCGCGGCATCCCCATCCACATCAAGCGTCCGCGATGCGACCCCCTCTCCGACGCGGTTGCAAACCGAGAGCCCGGCATTCGCCAGGGCCAGAGCCTGCTCGTCCACGGCCTGCTCGACGAGTTCCCCGACAATCGGCCGTCGGGTATCGGCATGGCCGTTGTCAGTGGTACGCCCCAGCCTCGCATACGCCAGCACGTTCTCGATGATCCTCGCCAGCCGCGCCGATTCCTCACGCAGCGTTCCGATGAATCGATCGCGCCGCTCCCCGTCTCGCGCGGCGTCAGTCGCCAGCAGATCCGCGTACAACCGCACGCTCGTCATCGGCGTCCGCAGCTCGTGCGTCACCGCCGACACAAAACGCCCCCTCCGCTCGGCTAGCCCCGTCGCCAATCGAAGCACGACGCCGATCGCAATCACAGCCAGCAGCGCCGCACCCCACGTCAACACAAGCACCACGCCGAGCGGAGACGCCAGTTCCGCCCGGATCGTGCCAGCCTCGGGCACCTCGATCACCGCCGGGATCACCGCCAGAGAGCGAGCCTCCATGGCACCCGGCCGGAGCCGCGCCCCGGGCACCAGGTCGCTCACCTGCGATGACAACCACTGCTGCAACGAAGGCCAGTCCAACCACACACCTTGACGCAGCGGCGTCCCGCCGACACGCACGTCGCGCATCAGCACGAGTTCCTCGCCCGACAACCACGACGCCGACAACGGCCCGAGCACGACGTCCGGTTGCTCGAACGCCCTCCGATTGTCCGGCGCTTGCCGCGATCGAGCGGCCGGGACGCGATTCGCACGCTCGGTCGCCGGCTGTTGCATCGGCTCAGACTGTTTCGACTGCTCGGCCAGCAAGCCGAGCGACGCATCTCCCGGCGAATCGGAGCTTTCCAGTTCGACGCCGGCCTCAAATGCCCGAGGAGACTCGGCCAACTGAGCCGCGGCGGCCGTTTCCTGGCGTGCCAGGCGATCGGCATCGACCGTCGCACCCACCAACTCGCGGCCGATGACAGGATCGGGCGTGCCTGTCTCAAGAAGCTGCGCCAGCATCAGCCGCAGCGCCTCGGCCGCGATGACATCATCCGCCGCCACATACTCCGACTCTGCCAGGTCCCGCAGATTTCCATCGGGCGCCTGCGGGCTGGTGACCCGACCATCGGGCCCGATCTCAAAGTGCAGCCGCACGAACGGCGGCACCCGGGTCAGCAGCGGGCTCGGCACCAGTACCTCTCCGGGCTCGACCGGCCCGAGCATCGCGCTGTACGCCCGCTCGGCCGCATGGAACGGCCGGTAGTGGAAGTAAGGTCGGGCGCTCTCGGCCGCCAGCACCGCCATCAGCGCGCTATCCATCCGCCAGAGCGCCAGCCGCGCCGCCTCGTCCTCACGACGCTGGCGTTGCAGGTCGAGCGCCTTGTACCCGGCGTACCCCAACCCCTCGAGCACGGCCGCCGCACACACCACGTAGATGATCCACGGGATGATCCGGCGCGTACGCAACTACCCAGCCGCCTCCCCGGCCGCCACCGCGCCCGCGAGCATGTACCCCTTCCCGCGCACCGTCACGATCACCTTCGGATCCGTCGGATCATCACCAAGCTGCTCACGCAATCGCGCGACCGCCATGTCCACCGTCCGCGTCCGCATCCCGCGCGGGTCGAGCCCCCACACGCGACTGAGCAACTCATCTCGCGAGATCGCCCGGCCAGCACTACCCGCCAAGTACGCCAGCAGAGCCGCTTCCTTCTCGGTGATCCGCGTCGTCTCATGCCCCTCGCGCGTCACCTCGCGCCGTTCCAGGTTCACGCTCAACCCATCGAGCACGATCGCACCAACAGAGGTCGGCCGCTCCGGGCTCCGCCGCAACACCGCCTCGATGCGCGCCACCAGCTCCTCGGTCCCAAACGGCTTCACCACATAATCATCGGCCCCGCCCCGCAACCCCTTCACCCGCTCGGTGCTCTCGCCGCGAGCGGTCAGGAAGATCACCGGCAACCCAGGCCGCGCCCGCCGAAGCTCGGCCATCACCTCGTGCCCGTCCATGCGAGGCATCCGCACGTCGAGCAGCACAAGGTCGAAGGCCTCCCCCAGCGCGCGGGAGAGGCCCTCTTGACCGTCCTTCGCCACGGCCGCGTCGTACCCAAAAGCGTCGAGCGCATCAGCCACGGCCTTCCGCACACCGGCGTCGTCCTCGACGATGAGCACCCGCGCCCGGGCCATCAGGGCGTTTCCGCCACGGGCCGCTTCACCAGGATCACCCGGCCGCCACGGTTCAGCAGCACGTCTTGACCTAGCGCCAGCACGCCCTGCCGCTTCTCCGCCGCCAGCTCATCGGCCAACTCGAAGTACCGCTCACTGGCAAACTCGACGGTTTCGTCCACGTCGGCATTGTTGGCCTCCACCGCCTCGAGCAGCGAGGAATCGACCCACTGCCCGTTGCGGCTGAAGAGTGTCTGGTCGGCGACCTGACGCATGCCGGTGAGGATGACCTGGGCACCGCCGGCGGTCTGGACACTGTTCGTCATCACCGACATGCGTTGCCCGGCGTAAAAGTTGCTCGCCTCTTGCTGAACGCCACCCAGACCAGTACGCTCGCGCCCAGCACGTCTGAGGGCCAGCTGGAGGTTGGCTTCTGGCGTCCTTGCTGGTGCCGAAGCGGTTTCCGAGACTTGTGCGCCGAGTCGCACAGCACCAGCCACATCAGCGTCGCGTTGCCCGAAGGCCATCTGATCATCGAGATCGACGCCCGATTCGATCGCCAGGAACGACGTGTACTCCGTCAAGATACCCCAGCGTGTGCTGAGCGCAACGATTTCGTCGATCAGCTCCTTGCTGACCGCTTCGCCCTTGCCATCCGCCCCGGCCTGCCGCACGGCATCCACAAGCTGTGCAATCCTCCGCTGCGCCCATAGCCGTGGGACGAACGAATGCTCCACGCTCGCCCGCTTCGGATCGAAACTCATCCCGAACGTCCGCTCGCCTTCACCGCCCTGGCCACTGAGCGTGAACTTCAACGCCTTGTCCTGGTCGGTATACCGCCCAAGCACGATCAACTGATCGCCCTCGAAGATATCAGGCAACTCACCCGGCAGCATGTCCTTCACACGCGAGGCAGTCCCCGGCTTGAGCGTGGGCGACGCCAGCACCGGGCCGGTCAGCCGCCGGAACACCTGCCCCACCTTCACCTCAACGTCTTCCTGAGGCAGCACGAACGTCGGCGCGCCGCGCGTCTCGCGGCTCACCGCCGTCAGCAGCGGCGCGTTCACGTCATACCCGACACCAAACCCGAACACCCGCCGCTCGTGCGTGTTCCCCTTGGCCACCGCCTCACGGATCGCCGTCTCCTGCGTGATCCCCACCGTCGGCAGCCCGTCGGTCAGGAAGATCACCATCGGCAGCACGCCCTCGGCGGGCTCGGTCCGCATCGCCGACACCAGCGCGTCGTGGATGTTCGTCCCACCCACCGCGCTGATGTCGTTGATGAACGCGATCGCCTCGGCCTCGCTCTCGGTCGTCTTCACGACCGCCCTCTCGCTCAGCTTGTTGATCGTGTCCGAATACGCGATGACGTTGAAGTACTCACCCTCGTTCAGGCCGCTGATGACCTGGATCGCCGCCTCGCGAGCCTGCACGATTTTCTCGCCGCGCATCGAGCCGCTCTTGTCGATGACCAGCGTCACCTCACGCTTCACCACTTCACGCTCTCCCTCGAGCGCTGGAGGCCCGGCCACCAGCATGAAGTACCCACCGCCATCGGCGTCCGGATACGCCAAAAATGAACTGGCCAGCATCCCCGCCTCCAGCGGCTCGCGCAGCCAACCCACTCGCATCGACCCCGGCGTGCCACTGAACGCCTCGGGCCCCACCGACACCTTCACGCTCGTGGCGTTCAGCTTCTCGGTGCCAATGTCGTGCGTCGGCGAATACACCGTCGCGATCGGCCGCGACCCATCGATCGTCAACGCGAACGACCACGGCGCGCCCTGCAACATCAACTCCGCCGATCTTGGCAGCACGTACTCCACCCGATCGCCAACCGATTCCAGCGTGTGGTCGTACGTCAGGCTCACGGTCTGCTCGCCGCCCGCCGGCACCGGGAACACGCTCGACCGCACCAGGCTCGTGCCCACGAACTCCAGCAGCGCCGGGTCCTTCATCGACGCCACGATCTGGTTGTAGATCTTTCTCGCCTCGTCGGCCGGCATGATCTTCGCGATGCCATCCTCGCCCAACCCTTCAAGAACGAACTTCCCGACCGCCGCCCCATCGGGCACCGGCAGCAGCACCTGCGCCTCGGCCATCTGGTTGCCATGATTGAACACCGTCAGCCGGAGCGTCGTCGTCGCCGCCTGCTCGGCCGTGCTTGCCACGACCTCGACCTTGCGGATCTCGATCTGGGATCGCACCTCACCCTGGATCCACGCGCGCCGCTGCGGCACGACGATGTTGACCCCACTCCGAAGAGCATCATCCCCCGCCTGCCCCAGAGCCACCGATGCGGGCATGGCCGTCGCCACCGCCAGAGTCAGTCCCAGAATCCGTCCAGTGATCGCTTGTCGTGTTAGCCGCGGCATGAGTCACCTCCAATGGCGGGCGAGAAAGACCCCCGCACATACAGTGATACTTCCGAATCGGCATCTGGTGCGCAACAGGCCCGTAACGGATGAGAAAAACCGCCCTCACGCCTCCCTGCGGGCCGCCTGCTCCAGAATCGCGTCCGTCGCCGCCATCGAGGCCTCAAGCCCGTCGAACCGCCCCGCCACGTCCTCCAGGGCACGGATCTGCTCGGCCAACGCCCCCGGCTCGGTCATCAGCGTCCGCGCCGCCATCGCGATCGGCTCGGCCCCACCAAAGTGCGGCACCATCTCGGTGACCACACGCGTCCCCGCGATCAGGTTGGGCAGCGTGAAGTACCGCGTCGACACGATCCACCGCCCGATCAGGTTGTACAGGAACTCGTTGGACTTGTAGAACACCACCATCGGCCGCGCCTGCCGGGCGATCTGCAGCGTCACCGTGCCGCTCACCACCAGCGCAATCTCCGCCCACCGCACCGCCGAATCGGTATCACCAGCGATGAACGACACGCCCTCGGGCACGCCCCCATGCCGGTCGGCCAGCTGCCGCAGCCGCTGCTCGACCGCGTCGTTCACCGCGACCACCATCGCCACCGGCGCACGACCATCGCGCGTACAACTCCCGCACGCGGCCAGATCCCTGTACGCTTCGAGCAGCAACGGAAAGTTCTTCTCGAGCTCGCTCGGCCGGCTCCCGGGAAACAGCCCGATCCGCCACGGCCCCTTCGCCTCGCCTCCCGAGAAGTCCGGCAGTGTCTTCGCCTTCTCCAGCACCCGCTTGGGGTCCAGCTCGTGATCGAACAACGGGTGCCCGATGAACCGCGCCGGCACGCCCCGCGTGGTGAACCATCCCTCCTCGAACGGCAGCAGGCACAGCACCAGGTCGGTCAGCCGCCGCAGCTTGGCCACCCGCCAGCTCCCCCACGCCCACACCTGCGGCGCCACCAGATGCACCACCCCGGTGCCGTTCGCCTTGGCCATCGCCGCGATCGGGAAGTTCGCCGCCGGCGAGTCCACCGGCACGTGCAGCACCGGCTTGTGGGCCGCCATCCACCGCCGGATCCGAGCGTTGATCTGCTTGTGCTCGCGGATCTTGGCCAGCCCGGGCAGCCCCATGACGGCGTTCTCCCCCGTCCGCTCGACCACCACAGCCCCGGCGGCCTCCATCTTGGGCCCGCCCCACGCGTACACCGGCCGCCCCGGCTCGCGCTCGATGATCTCGGCGATCACCGGCGCGGCGTGGTCGTCGCCGCTGGGCTCGAACGCCGTAAAGAGGATCGGCCGCTTGGCGGCGGTCCGAGGAACCGCTGGAAGGTGGGCTGGGATGGCCGCCGTCGCGGCCGTTTGGCTGGCCGGGATGTCCGGCGGCTGGGTTGGGCTCTCGGCGTCCTGCACACGCCAGTGAAGCCCCCGGGCGGGGCCGGGTCAACCGCACGCAACCAGAACCGGTCTAAACGAGAACGGCCCGGGGCTTAGGAGTCCCGGGCCGCACACGAATGGAGTCCGATCCTGGTGAGCGCCGGCTCAGCCGGCCTTGGCGCTGCCCTTGGCCGTCTGGGCGTCCTTGAGCGCCTGGGCGTCCTCGATGGTCAGCGTCTCGCCGCCGTCGCTCTCCGCGGTGGCCTGCTGGGCACCGGTGGCCTCCGACTGCTGGCCGTTGCCGAAGTAGAACGGCGCCGGGTAGCTCCACTGGCTGAGCACGCCGGTGGTCAGCTGCGTCCGCACGCGGTAGCTGATCTGCGCCAGCCCGCTGGGCACGGCGGTATCGACGTACCGCTTCTCGCCGATGGTGGCCACGTAGCCCCAGGCCCCCGGCTGCTGGCCCACCTCGCGCAGCTGACGCTGGACCTCGAAGACCGCGCCGCCGGCCTTGGAGCCCTTGAAGCTCAGCTCGATGTCGCCGCTGGTGGTGTTCGTGGTCCGCAGGTCGGTGGGGATGGGCGCCTCGGTGCGCGGCGTCGCCGGCTTGGGCGGGTCGATCTGGGCGAGCTGGTAGAGCTGGTTGGTGCCGTCCTTCTTGGCGGCCACGCGGATCTGCTGGACCAGCAGCGAGCCGAACTCGTACAGGGCGCCGATGGCCTCGTCCTGCGCATCGACCTTGGCCCGGTACTCGTTCCAGCCTTCTTTGGCTTCGTCGAATTTGGTCTCGGCGTCGGCCAGCAGGGCCGCGAGCGCCGCGGTGTCTTCGGCGGTGAGGGTGAGCTCGGTCGCGCTGGCCGTCCACGCGGCGATGCGCTGGTTGAAGAAGTCGAGCGTGCCTTGCTGCGTTTGTTCGATGGTCGACATGGTGCTCCCTGCCCTTGTTGCGGTCCCGGGCGTCCGGCGGCGATCCACCTTCCCACCCCTGTGCGGCCCCACGTGCGAGCCGCTTTCGGGGTCATCGGGAAACATCTGGAGAACAACCAGCGCCGAGGGGATGTCGCCGCCGAAAAAGTCCGGTTGTACGGCCTGGGCCACTCCGTGGCGGGGTTTCGGGACGTGGACGGGGGGCCCACTCCGTGGGGGGCACTCTTACTTCCCTCCCCCGCTCCCAGCGGGGGAGGTGGCCGAGGTCTTCCGAGGTCGGAGGGGGGCGTGTGCAACGAGCCCACGTGGTGACACGTGGGACGGGCTACGACGATTCCGCGATGGCCAGCGTCGCCTTGCATTGCGGATAACTCGAACACCCGAAGAACGCCTTGCCCGTGTTGGGCCCACGCCTTGCGACGCGACGCTCCATCGCCGCCCCACAGCGCGGGCACGCTGGCACGGCTCCAACGGCCGGTGCCGTCGGCACGGACGGAGCGTCGGACGCTGGTACCTTCTGCACCGCGCGGATCATCGGCCACAGCGTCTTGCCGTCAATGAGTTCCACGCCCGACGCCGCGGCGAACGTGCGCGCTTCGCTCGTAAAGCTGCCCGAGGCGACGAGCATCCCGCGCTGCGCCCCTTCGGCAGCCACCACGCCGCGCAGCTCGCGCACCGGGCCCACGCCCACGCGCGTGGCCTTCCAGTGCTTGCACTGCACAAGGGTCTTTTCGCCGTGCCTGTCCAGTCGCAGATCAACCCCGCCATCGGGGCCGTGCCCACCGGAGCGTTCCACCGCGTACCCGCGCCGCCGCATCGCCTCTGCCAGCAGCAGCTCGAACTGCTGCCAGGTCAGATTGTCGATGGTCTCGGGCCCGCGCTGCCGGTCCAGGCGTTTGCGGTCGAACGGCTTGGCCACCATCGCGAAGCCCCAGACGATCAGGATGCCCATCGCGAAGACGGCCCCGATCATGGGCACGACCGACCGGATCAGCTTGGCCATCGGCCCGGCCATCTCGCTCGTGGTGCCGATGGCGGTGATCAGGAGCGGGATCACGCCGAAGAACAGGACGAGCACGCCCGCCGCGAAGGCGGGCCCGACCCACCACGGGGCGTGGCGGAAGAGCTGGAACATCTCTTCCCAGTCGATCCCCTCGTCGTCGCGGCGGTAGCGTGGCATGGAGCCAAAATAGGCCAAGGACAAGCATGACGTGTAGGTCGGCGCTAATGGCGAACGCCCGATGCAGGTAGTGAGGCCATCACCGAACACCCTACGAAATCCAGTGCAAACTCCTCGGTCAGTGCCAGCCGTCGGGCCGACACCCCTCTTGCTCAGCCAGTACCTGAACCGCCAGACCGATTTCTGGAATAGTCCGTTCGGGCTACAGTTGATCTATCGACAATAACTTAAGGAGATTGCCCATGCGTAGATCACTAGTAGGAATCGTATTGACGATCACGGCGGTTCTGCAGATTACAAGCCCTACTTTAGCCTCAGGTCCATTCGATAAACTACTTGATGATGTCAAGAAAACTACTGGGGATGTGCTTGAGACTGGTCTTCGGGTGACAACCGCTCCTGCTCGCACGATCATCAATGCGGGACGTGCGGCGTCTGGGAGCATGAACTCCAGCCAAATCTATCAACCGTTTCGACGACTTGGCAACTCCGCGTCACGGACAACGGATCATGTAACACGATATGCGACCGCTCCACAAGATGTGTTACTTGAAGCTGCGGCGAAACTCGCGAACGAATCAGGAAGCGACGAGGTACGGTTCATTGTTGATATTGGAACTCTCCAGCATCGCATCTCTAACGAGCTATTTCGTTCTACAGGAGGGGCGGTGTCAGGCAGTCTGCGTGGTCAAAATCCACTGCAAGTAACAGCCGCCCCACTTGCGGCGGCTATTCGAGCAGCACGTAATCAACACGCCCCAAGGGCACAGCCTCTTCCTGAAGACGTAAAAGATGGACTGCGCCCTTATCTACCATCCCATGTGCTCAATCGGGCTCAATATGCCGTGGGGACTGTTGAGATTACGTTGCCAAACTTCATCGGCAAAGGTCATAAGTTCTTTGACCAACACAAGGCGGTCGTTGTGGATGATATCATTGTCTTCCCAACTTCCCCTCCGAGCTTCGATGAGAGTCCATACTGGTGGGCACACGAGGTACTCCACGTTCAGCAGTATCATGACATGGGTGTGGAGATGTTTGCATATGAATACATTCGACACGCCGGAGCATCCATCGAGCGCCCAGCCGAAGCGTTTGGGGACCGCGTATCGACTGCTCTGAATGGGGAGAAAGAGGGTCATGTACATCGGTCACATTCTGGCTTTGCACAGTTGGGGGCCCAGACGCAACAGCCTGTTGTTGTCCATCAAGAATTCGGGCATGGAGAGCCAGCTCGAGCCCTCCAGCCAGCACCCGAATTGTATGTTGCCCAGTGCGTCTTCCCTGATGATCCCCCCGGCATCGCGAGGATGGTGACCAATACCGGGAAGATCATTGCCGTCGAGACGTTTACTGGTCGATACCTACATATTGGTTGGGCTGAGGCACCTTTGATGCCAAACGTAAGTTGGACTTATCGTACCAGAGATCGCCAGTGGGCAGTCATGCACGATGGCGCCATCACGATGCGACAGGATGAGATGACGCAAGTATGGGATCAATGGTCCCAGCAATGGGTACAACGTCCTACCGGAAGATGGCGGTGGACTAAAATCGGGCAAGTTATAAAATTGCAGTGAGGCTACGGAGTCTTTGGCAACCTCGTCGTGTTCCCGAAGAGATCGAGGAGCAGACAATCGGGCCGGTCATTGCGTAGGCGAAGCTGATGGCCTCAGCGTCGGACATGCTGCAATTGATGGATTGCTCGCTGGGCATACGTGTTCACCCTGTATTTCAAGATTGATTGTTGTGCCCTCCGGCCGTCAGGCCGCCCCAAAACACCCTCCCCCGATGCCACCGGACCGCCTCCAGATCCGGGTCGAACCCTCGGGCAGCCGCGATCCGGGTCCGGAGCTAACTTGGAGGGCCGCCGCGATGCCTGTCCGCCGGCTCACGCCGGTGGCTCGTTTGGAGGGCCATGTGCCGCGCGGGGCACGGCTTGCCGGAGACGGGCGAGCCGTGGCACGCCGGCCCCCCCTCAGCCCCGGCAGGGCCGGGACAGCTCCCCCGCCGGGGGCGGGGGAGCGGGCCACCCCCCACGGAGTGGGCCGGGGGCTCACGCCACCGGCTCGGTAAGAGGGGCATCGCGGTCGAATCGGACCCACCCCGCATGGAATGCCCCGCCACGGAGTGGCCCGTCCGAGAGCCGCCGAAAACCCCGGACAACCCCGCTCCAAACAGGGCACGAAGATTTTTTCTGGTCAATGTTCGAGTTAGCCGCCCTGGAGGGAGCGCCGGGAGGCCCCGAGCGCAGGACGTGCGCCTCAGATTGCCAGGACTCGCGCGAGGGCTGGCAATCGGCGCGAGGGTATTGGCAGCCCTCGCGCGAGTCTTGGCGGGCCGCGCGAGAGAACTGGCGGTCCGCGCGACGGGAGTGCCGGCCCGCGCGCACGGGCTGGCAATCGGCATGGCGCGGCCGCGGGCCCTCGCCCGAGGCCCGGCGATCGGCGCGAGGGGGCGGGCGGGGCTCGCGCGAGGGCTGGCGATCGGCGCGCACGGTGGGGCCGCGAGCTCACGCTCGCGGCTCGGGAGGATGCGTTCCCGCGCACGCGGGCTTGGGGGTGGGCGGTATCCTCTTGTTGGATGCCCCCCACCCCTAAGCCCACGCCAAGGCCCCCCATCACCACACCACCGCACCCCCACCACGATGGAGCACCCCACCACGGAGTACCCCCCCACGGAGTGGGCCCCTACGGAGTGGTCACCATCGCCACCGGCAACCCCGGCAAGGTCGCCGAGTTGCGGCCCATCTTCGCCGGGCTGGGCATCGGGGTCGTGGGCCTGGCCGACCTCGCCACCCCCACAACCGAGCCCGAAGAAACCGGCAACACCTTCGAGGCCAACGCGACCATCAAGGCCATCAGCTACGCGAAGCAGACCGGCACCGTGTGCCTGGCCGACGACTCGGGGCTCGAGGTCGATGCGCTGGGCGGGGCGCCGGGGGTGATCTCGAGCCATTACAGCACCGATGGCAACGAGGATGGTCGGCCACGGGCGCAGCGCGACGCGGCCAACAACGAGCGGCTGCTGCGCGAGCTTGCCGGTGTCCCGGCGGAACAGCGCACGGCGCGGTTCGTGTGCGTCATGGTGCTGGCCAATCCCGATGGTGAGATCCTGGCCACCAGCCGGGGTACGTTCGAGGGCCGCATCGGCACCGAGCCCCGGGGCGAGAGCGGCTTCGGCTACGACCCACTGTTTCTGGTGGCTCCGGGCCACGCGCGCACGAGCGCGGAGATGGCCGCCGATGAGAAGAACGCCATCAGCCACCGCGCCAAGGCCGCCCACGAGATGGCCCAGGCGATCGCCGGCCTGCCCCGCTAGGGTTCGTGCATGCCCGATCCGATCATCACCGGCGTCCACCACGTCACCGCGCTGGCCAAATCGCCGGCCGGCAACCTGGATTTTTATAACCGCGTGCTGGGCCTGCGTTTCATCAAGCGCACCGTCAACCACGACGACCCGCTGACCTACCACCTCTACTACGCCGACGCCGCCGGCTCGCCCGGCAGCGTGCTGACCCACTTCCCCCACCCCCACGCCGCGAAGGCCAGCCACGGCACCGGCGAGATCCGCCGGACACTGCTGGCCGTGCCCGACGGCTCGATGGGTTTTTGGTCCGATCGCCTGCGCGAGCTGGATATCGAAGCGACACCCAGCATCCACTTCGGACGACCACGCCTGAGCTTCGCCGACCCCGATGGCATGGAACTCGGCATCGTCGAGGGCGATGTCGGTGGTGTTGGCACGCCGTGGGAGGGCGATGGTGTTTCCGCAGAGAATGCGATCCGAACGGTGGACACCGTCACGCTGCGCGTGCCGAGTGCCGAGGCGACCGGAGAGTTTCTCGTCGAGGCTCTTGGGTTTGAGGCTGGCGAACGCGAGGACGATCGGCAGTTGTTCACACTGCTCGACGGCGGACCCGGGCGGCGGCTTGAACTGATCGACGACCCCGGGGCCGAGCAGCAGCCGATGGGAGCCGGCACGGTGCACCACGTCGCCTGGCGTGTGCCCGACGACGCGGCGCAGCTTCGGGTTGCGGATCGGCTCGCCGCCGCGAACACCGCCGCGACGCCGGTGATCGATCGCGTGTACTTCCACTCGATCTACTTCCGCGTGCCCGGGCGGGTGATCTTCGAGGTCGCGACCGATGGGCCGGGGTTCACGGCGGACGAGCCGATGGATGCGTTGGGCACGTCGCTGGTCTTGCCGCCACAGCACGAGCCGCGGCGGGATGAGATCGAGGCGCACCTGCTGCCTCTTGATGGCGGTGGGAAGTAACGCATGGACGTGCGAGTGGCGACGGAGTTTGATACGTCCCAATGCCCGCCGCCGCACGGGGGGCAGCGGATCCTGCACGCCGGGGCGGCGGTTGCCGATGCGAAGATCGTGATGATCCTGCTGCATGGTCGCGGGGCGGGGCCGCACGACATCATCTCGGTGGCCGAGGCGTACGACCTGCCCGGGGTGTGCTACCTCGCTCCGGGTGCCGCCGACGATTCGTGGTACCCGCAGCTCTTCACCTCGCCCCTGGAGGCGAACGCCGCGGCGGTGGAGAGCGCGCACGCGTTGATCGAGGCGTTGCTGGGCCTGCTGGCGGAAGAGGGCTTCCCGCCGGAGCGATGCGTTCTTGGCGGGTTCTCGCAGGGCGCGTGCCTGGCCAGCGACCACGCTTTTCGGTATCCCCGCCGGTACGGTCTGATCGTGGGCTACAGCGGCGGCCTGATCGGTGGCCTCGACCATGCGTTCGAGCCGCAGGGGGATCTGGAGGGGACGCCCGTCGAGCTCTCGTGCGGGGATGCGGACCCGTTCATCCCCTGGCCGCGCGTCGAGCAGACGGCCGAGGTGCTCACGGCGATGAGCGCCGAAGTTGAACTCGAGAAGTACCCGGGGCTGCCGCACTCGATCAGCCGGACGCAGGTGGACAAGACGACCGTGCGGCTGCAAGCACTGATCGATGGCGCGAATTGAGCAGGCCCACCCGATCGTTCGCGTAGGATGGACGATCACGGGCCTGTGGCGGAATTGGCAGACGCGGCGGACTTAAAATCCGCTTCCCCGGAAGGGGGGTGAGGGTTCGAGTCCCTCCGGGCCTACTTCTACTGACGAACCCCGACCACCGGCGACCGTAAGGGGCCCTCTACGGCCCCATGAACGCGGTTCGCCCGGGTGTCCGTGTGGTCGCTGACGGTCGGTGGCGGTCGCCTGCTGCGTAGGAATCTGCGCGCTCGGTAATCCGGTGGCCTTCCGGAAGTTCTCGTCTCGGGGCTTCAGGTAGTGCAGCCAGGCCACCAGCGGGCTGTGCCCGACCCAAGCCGAGGCATCCTTCTCGGGGTAATCGGTGTGCCAGTCGATGGCACAGCTCGCCCGGAGGTTCTGCAATAACCTGGGCCAGGGCTTGAGCCCGCCGCGGACCACCAGCTTGGCCACCGTCGTGGCGATGTTCGTCTTCGAGGTCATGCCGGGAAAGAGCTGGTCCTGGCCCGGCTCGGCGACTTCGTAGAGATCCTCAAGCATCTCGGCCAGCCTGGGCATGATCGGGACAAGCCGGATCTGCCCCCTCTCGTAATTGCGGGTCTTCGCGGGCCGAACGGTGAGGCGTCGGTTCACGAGGTCGACGTCGGCCCATGTCAGCCTGTGGAGCTCCGATGGGCACCGCAGGGCCGCGTACCGGCACAGCCCGATCTTGGCCCGCCACGAAGCGTCAGGGCACTGGTCGATGACGCGCTCGATGTGCTCGATCGGGACGTACTCGGTCCGGTCGGGGTTTCTCTGCGTTCCCGGCCGGATGTCTGCGAAGGGGCTGGCCTCGATGAGCCCCCAGTCTTCGGCCTGTTGGAACACCCGCTTGGCGACCTTGGTGCGCTTCGACTGGGTGGCCTTGGCGTAGCCGTCGTCGGCCAGTGCCCTGCACCACAGGGCGGCATCCTCGGCCGTCAGAGCCGAGATCTCGGTGTCGGCCCCGAAGAACCCGATCAGGCTCCCGGTTGTCTGCCGGTAGCTGTCCAGGGTGACCTCGCTGACGTTTGCCGCGTTGGCGAAACGATCGACCAGATCCCCCACCGTCGTTTGAGACTCTGGCTCGCGCGGCTCCACCAGCCCAGCCGCGGCGATCCGGCCGTGGAGCTTGTTGCTCAACTGGGAGAGCCAGATCATCGTCCCCCTATGGGGCGGTGTGCCGGTCACGGCCGCGGTGCAGAGGTGGTCGACGTGCCCAAAGACCGTGCGCGCGGTGCCCGCGTCCATCTTGCCCAGGTACACGGTCCGGCGCCTGCCTCGATCGTCGACAAACAAGACGCGCCAGGCTTGGGTCTTCTTGGATTGGGTCAGGCTGGCCATGGCATCACTCTCCCCCGACTTCGTCGCTCTCCTGCGACTCCATCGGGCAACCGTTGGCGATCCATGCCTTGAGTATGTCTGGTGAGTACCGCCGGAGCCGTCCCAGCTTGACCGAAGGCACCAGATCGTTGCTGGTCCACTTCTCGAGCTGGCTGGTGCTGACCCGAAGGGCCTTCGCGGCCTCCCACGGCTCCAGAAGCAGATCCTCTCCATCGTACTCTCGATCCTTCTCCTGGGTCATGCCCGCACGCGCTCCTCACGGCCGCGGTTGGCGCGGAGTGGCCGGTGGATCCCTGGCTGGCGCGGGTCATCAGGCGAATCGCCTGGCAGCGATTCTGCCTCACCGGCGTACGCCCCAGCGAATGCCGGGCTCGCCTGATTGATCGAATTGCCAGACAGGTCGAAACGGAAATTGGTCGGCCTGGTCGTCACGGTCGCCGCGTTGCCATCCGCCAGGGGCGTGTAGTCCTTGCCGGCGAAGTCGGTGAGACCCCAGTCGACCGGGTCGCTACCGGGCGCCAACAGCGAGCCGTCCAGTTCGGCCTCGTCGTTGTACGATCCATCGTCGAGAATCACATTTCCGCCCATGACCCGCTCGGGCATCCCGTCCAGCTTGTCGCGGAAACTGCCCACCGTTCCGACCAGGTTGTTTTGCAACAGGAAGCGGCGCCCAACCTCGTCGTCCGCTACCGCGTCGTTTCGGATCATCGCGACCGATGACCGCTCGACGTTGAACGCGACCTGGACGTTGTTGGTTTCGCTCTCGAGCTGGATTCCCGGCTGGTCGTCCGCGTCGTTGCGGATGTTGAAGGCCACGCCGAAGTCCACCTGGTCGCAGTTCACCAGAACCATGTTGTATGCATAGCCGCTGTCGCCACCGATCGGATCGCCGTTGTCTTCAGCAATGTTGGCGTACATGATCGTGCGGCGAAGGGAGACGGTCGAAATCGGCGTAGTGAAGTGGAGCCAATCAAAGTGCTGGTCTCCGGGATAGGTGGCATCCTGCGCGTTGCCGTGGCAATAGCACCTGCCGAACAGGCCACCGTCCGTGACGCCCTGAATGAACGTGCCGGAATTTGTCATCTCGTAGTCCCAGACGATCACGTCTCGAACAGCCCGATCACCGCTGCCGTCGTCGAAGCTGTTGATTGCGAATCCTCGGAACTTGCCCGTCTGGACAACCGACACCGCCCATAGGTCGTCGCCATCGATCCCGAGCCCGCGCTCACCCACACCCTTCGCCGCCCCGCCGTCCGTGTAGACGACGCCCTCCTGGCAACAACGCTCGTCGTCTTCGTCCGATCCGGTCGTCACCCATCCGTAGATGGTGCTGGACATGTCGAACGTGATGTTGCTTAGGTTGAAGTTGCCCCGCCGCAGGGCACTGGACGACAGCCCGACGTTGTTGTACGTGACGTCGCTGGCGCCCAGCCCATCGGCCGGGCGCAGTGTGATCAAGTGCGCGTGGGCGGTGCCCGTGCCACCGGGCCGGAAGTCCGCCGTACCAATCGTGTACGTGCCGGCCGCGTGGTGGACCTCGACCGGCTTGGTAGCGCCGCGAATGGCCGTGACCAGAGCAGAGGCCTGGAGCGTGGCATATGGGTTGCCGATAGAGCCGTCGCCGGTCGTGTCGTTGCCACTGTTGCTCAGGTGGATGATCAGGGGGTCGGTGTGGACCAGAATCGACTTCTGCGGCCAAGCCGTGCCATCACTGCACGCGGAGTGCCAGACACCCCAGTGGTCCTGGACCTCGAACTTCCACTTGATCTGGGTGCCGTCGCTCTCACCTGACACGTCCAGCACACCGCCCCAGAACTCGCCATATTCGGCCGATCCCATGTAGGCCAGGGGCTGGACCCAGGCGCTGGCACTCATCGTGTGGGTGGTGGCGGTCGAGGCGATGCCGCCGTGCGGCGTGAAGGGCACGGACTTGGGCGTGGTGCCATCGGCGGCGAACCACGAGAACCGCACGGCCTGCACACCACTCCACTCGTCCATGACCATGACGTTGACGGGTGTCGAACCGCTGGCGACTGGCCGGTTGTGCGGGGTCGCCGAGGCCACGATCGGGGCACCCATGAAGCGGGTCAGGTTGTTGCCGAGCGTCTGCGTACTGCTGTTGGTGGTCCCCGCCGTCAGGGCGGTCTGGGCCGCGTTTCGGTACGCGGGCACGCTGTCGTCGGCCCACAGGGCTCGCTCTTGGACCGTGAGGCTCAGGGTCTCGCCTGTGAGTACACGGCCGCCCAGCGGCCATGTCCCGGTGACTTCGCCCGAGACTTCGGCGATGCTGTCTGCACCGGCGGGATCGGCGTAGAGCCAATCGTACCTGCCGTCATCACCACAAGACAGATAGCCCTTGGCCGTCCAATCCGTGGTGTCGTTTACGGTTCCGAGCGTCTCGCCGGTATCCCACACGGCGGTGGCGGTCGTTCCCGCAGATGGAACGGTGATGCTCGTGACGTTCTTGAGCACGTCCGAGTCGAGTTCTGGGTCCGCGGGGTCCCACAGCGGCGCGATTGTCCCAGAGACGGTGAAGTGGTAGAAGTTGCCACTGGTATCGGCCAGGCCAGTGTCGCCATCGGTGACGGTGCCGGATGTCTGATTGAGCGGCACGTTCCACGAGATGCCCGTTGGCAGGTCACGGGCAGAGCTGTGCCGGTTGGCGAGCATGTTCTGCACGGCCGTTGCGTCGTTGGCCTGCTTCCACATGGTGAAGCCGTAAGCCTTGAGGTTGTGGACGCCGGAGTCGGTGCAGCCGAATCGCCAGGCCGTGCTATCGCTCGGTGTGCCGGCGAATGCGAGGGTGTCACTGTCGACGACCGTGACCGTGTCCGTGGACTCTCGCCACATGTAGACGGTCTGGACGCCATTGGTCACGCGGAGGTAGATGTCCACCCACTCGTCGCGGGGGATTGCGAAACCGCTGCCGACGTTCGTGAGTGAAGATCCGTTGTCGGTCGTGATGCGGAACTGGAAGTTGTCGCTCGAGGCCAGTCGGGTTAGCTCGAGTCGACTGTCGGAGCCGTCATCGAGGATCTTGCTGTCGCTGGCCGGAGCAGTGCCAGCACCCAGAATGAACATGGTTCGGTAAGCCATGCCGCTGGCACCCGCGACCGAACCCAAAGCCGTATTTGTGTCTTGGAGGCGGTCAAAGCCGTCACCGCCAAATTGGATGCTCATGGTCCTACTCCTGCGTGCTCAGCACGCGCTTGATGACTTCGATGAGGTGATCGCCTCCGAACGGGCCCGGGTGGGCACGCTCTCGGCACATCTCCAGAAACTCGTTATTGACTGGGTACCAATCGACGCGAGATCGGTCCTCGGCGTCGAAGCGCACGTCACAGATGTCCAGCCGGATCAGCTCGTCGAGGATCTTGCCGGCCTCGACCATGCCGCACGCCAGGAGTCCGCAGAGGCGCTGCTTGGTCACGCCGCCCCAGCCCGCGGCCTCGGCGGCGGCGCGGCAGAGCTGGTCATGCCGGCGCTCGGCGGCCTGGGCCTCCATGCGTTCGATAATGATCTGGGTCTTCATGACGCGGCCTCCGCACGCTCGAACGTGTAGACCCAAACCCAGTCGTTGTTGGCCCAGGGGTGGCCACGCCTGGCGTTGATGCCATCCCAGGTCATACCGAACCACGCCCGCGGCCGGATCCTGCACTCAGGCGGGATGCCCTCGGCACGGGAGTCGGCGTCGCTGATGTCCTGGACCCGCTCCACGCGCAGCGCCTTCACGTCGAGCCAGAGGCGACGGGCGTCCTTCGGCATGTGGATCGAGGGCTTCCACCGGACCGGGCCGACGAACCGCTCGCCGAGCCACCAGCCGTCACGCTCGCCGGAGTCGTCCGGGGCCACGTCAGCGCGGTAGATGAATCCGTCGCCGTCCGGGGCCCACTGCTCGCGGACGTAGAGTCGGTCGGAGGGCTGGCCGTAGGGGCATGGGGTGCCATCGGTCATCTCGAAGTCGCCGCTGGCGATCGTGAAGAACAGGCAGTGCTTGTCTCGCAGCCGAGAGGGTCCGCCCTCAACGATTCGGCCAAGCCGGTGGTTCACGCCGCTCGGCTGTGGCTTCACCACCCGCCGCGTCTGCGTCTTCGTCGGCAGCGACGAGTCGATCGCCGAGCCGTCCGGCCTGGTGTTGAGCAGGGCGCGGACCATCTCGGGCTTGAACAGGATCGGGTGCTCTTTCACTGGCCACCCCCCGGCATCTTGCGGACGCGTAGGTCCTCGGGCCATTCGGCCGGGTCGCCGCCCTTTGGGTCGTCCAGCTCCAGCCGCTCGACGTTGTCGTCGTCGGTTTCGTCCGTGCCTGTCTCGGCGAGTGTGGCCAACGGGTTGGAGCCGAGCTGCTTCACGAAGCAGGGCACCTTCGCCTCGCGGCACTGCTCGACCACGCCGCGGATCCAGGCCAGATCGCACGGCCGGGCGCCGCGGCCGCTCTCGCCGCCGACGATGACCCAGTCGATGCCGTAGTCACGCCCCTCGACCACGTGGAGCGTCCTGAGCGTGCCCGTCAATGAGTCCAGCGTTCGGTCGCTGGCAATGGGGACTCGCCGGAGAGTGAGGGGTCCGATCAGCGGCTCGCAACTCAGGAACCGGACCGCCAGCGGGCACCGACGCACCTCATCGACGCGATCGATCACTTCGTCGCTCTCGACGCTCGTGCCGCCCCAGAAGTTGGCTAGCGGGAACTGGATTCGGTTAGGTTGAGGAACCGCTCTCGAAGAGAGCGTGGACCAGTTGCCAGACTTCGGGTCACGCCAATCGTTCATCTGAGAAAGCCATTCCGGCGGTACCGAGCGGTCTGATTTCGTCGGCTTCCGGCTTTCGAGATATTCGCGCATCCGACCCGGACGCTTAGTCAGGACCAGGATGTCCATGTCCGTGCGCAGCGCGATGACGGCGAATATCGGGTCGAGCATCTCGAACGGGATGGGTGCGAAGGGCACGCCAGCGGCCTTGGCGGCCCGCTCATCGGCCTCGTCGCCATAGAACAGGTCCATCATGTCGCCCAGGAACACCGCCGGGCGCTCGCGGCCGTTCTTGAACGGGCCCCGCGGCCGCATGGTCAGCAGCTTGCGGAGCACGCCCTCGTCGAGCACCTGCTCGACCTGGCCCAGCCCCGCGGCGGTGTAGGGGTGTTTAGTTCCGAACCGCTTGTTGAGTGCCTCGGCGTAGCAGTTCGCGCAGCCGGCACTGACCTTGCGGCAGGCCCAGCCGACCTCGCCCGTGACGCGGTCGCGGGCCCGGATGGGGTTGGCCGAGTAGTCGGCCCACTCGATCTCGGTGCGATGGACGCCGCGGGACTTGTTGATGGTGAGGTCGACCTTCATGGGCGCACCTCCGTGGACTCGTCGAGTGCCTGGGCGGCCCACATGAACCCCCAGCCGATGGCGTAGAGCGCGCAGGCGAGCCATGAAGTGACGGTTCGGATCGGTTTCACGCTGACTCCCTCCCGCGCGGGGTGTTCTCGACGGTGTTGCCCGTCTGCTGCTCGATCGCCTCCAGGACCTCGGCGCGGCAGAGCTTGGACCTGGCCCACTCGTTTTTGGGCTTCTTCCGCAGGGCGCCGGGCGTGAACCCCTTGCCCTTGGCGAACTTTTCGGCGGTCGCCTGGGCGACGTCCTGGTGATCCCGGATCAGGGCGAGCTCGGCCAGGTCGCGTTCGTACTCGCGCTTTCGCCGGGCGACTTCGGCGGCCTGCTGCTCTCCGGCCAGGCGGTTGCGTTCCAGGCGGTGGGCCTCGAGCTCGGCGTGCGAACGCCACCCCTCGGGCGGCTGCTCACCCTCGCGGATGAGCTTGGCGGCCAGGGCGTGCGGCCTCTTCACGCCCGGCGACTTGGCCTGCTGGACCGCGTACAGCACGACACGCTCGCTGCCCGCCTGGCGGGCCAGGGCCTCGGCTCCGTTGACCCGAAGACCCTTCAGGGCCTTGAGCGCGATGGCGAAGTCTCCCACGAATTGCGCATCACCACCACCGCCACCAACCGGCGCAGCCGGATCGGGTTCGCTCGCGCGTGGTGGTGTTGATTCTGTCTCTGCCTCTGTGTCTGACTCTGACTCTGACTCTGTATGCTGGATTCCTCCCCGACTCAAAACGGATTCCCCAGGGCTTCCAGTTGGATTCCGGCTGGAATCCTCCAAGGCTCCCGACGTCTTCTTTGTGGGCGTCTTCGCGGGCTTCTTGGACACCTTCTTCGAGGTCTTCTTGCCGGCCTTCTTGCGCTCTCGATCGGCCTCTCGGCGGGCGTCGACCTGGGCCTTGGTCTCCTGGTGCCGGGCCCAACGCTCGGCACCCACGGTCCAGCCGTTCTCGGTGACGGTCCAGAGCTTTTCGTCGACGAGGCGTTGCGCGGCGGCCTCTGGATCGCTGATGCCGGCCCCCAGGATGGCCAGGGCGCCGCGGCGGACCTCGCCATCGGTCAGGTGTTCCTTCGACCAGCAGAGGCCCTTGACGTACATCCACGCCGCCTCAGGCCCAACAGCCGCGAGCTTGTCGTCTGTCAGGACCGTGGTCTTGATCTGGATGAAGATGCCGGGGGCCTTGCTGCTCATGCGGCGCCCTCGGTGTAGCTGGGCCCGTTGATGAGCAGGACCTCGGGCGACTTGGAGTCGCGCTCGCCGCGGCCGGTGCAGTTGCTCATGTTCTTGTTCTGCGCGCAGTCCTTCACCGTCCAGCCCGGGTAGAGCTCGGCAAGGCGTGGGTGGGCGTAGTAGCTGACAATCACCCGTGCGTGCTTGAATCGGCAGAGTGCGTCAGCGAGGCGGGTGTGGTCGTCGATATTGCCGAAGATCCCGGCGCCGCTGGCCTCGAACTCGTGCAGGTAGGCCGCCCGCGTGCCGGGCCCCTTGAGCCCGCTCCGCGTGTCGGGTAGATACGGCGGATCGAGGTACAGCACCAGCCCTTCCTCGTCATCGAGTTGGTCGATGATCTTGAAGGCGTCACGCTGGAGCACCATGACGCTTCGGAGGCGAAGGTGCCAGGCCGGGATGCTCTCGACCATCGACACCCAGCGGACGGTTGGCGAGCCGCCGGAGATGTTGAACCGCAGGGAGATCTCCGGGCCGGGCTTCTCGCCGCACTTGCGCATGTCCGTGCCGGCCATCCCGTTCCGCATCATCCACGACTGGGTGAGGTAGGCCGCGGCGCGGAATCGGTCGATGGGCTCGCCCATAGCCGGCGGTGGCCCAGAAGCCACGATCGCACGGGCGTCAAGCAAGATTCCCTCAGCCATGCAGGTTCGGGCGAGCTGGCCGTAGAGCCACAGCGCCGTGGCCTCATCCTGGAGGCAGCGGAGCAGGTGGGTCAGGTCGCCGTGGAGGTCGTTGACCGTCTCGTAGGCCACCTGAGGCTTGGCGAACAGCACGGCGCAGGAACCGCAGAACGGCTCGATGTAGTTGCGGTGCTCGCCCATCTCGGGCACGATGTATTTCGGGCCCATCTTGGCTTTGGCTCCGAACCACGGCACAGGCCTGGTGATCCCGCCGGCCGGCGGCGCATCCTCGGCGTCCAACGGCAGCGGCGTGTCCTGGAACGCCGCGGCGCCGGCGCGTGTTTCGGACCACCCCGTCATGACGCACCGCCTTCCACCGCGATCGGGTTGCCCTGGCCCTCGACGCGGTAGGGGCCCGATGCGGGCGCTGGGGCACGGTCGATGCGGAGCTGAGCCGGCCGGTACATCTCCGGCGGCTGGACGGCCTGGATCTTCCACTCCAGGATCTCGATCTCTTCGGCGAACGTGGGATCTGTCTGGAGCTTCGGCTCGGCCCGCCTGGCGGCCGTCAGGGCTGTCGAGTGGTTGTACTGCGCACCATCAGGCTTCATGGCACGGGCGACGTCGGGCCAACTGCCACGGGTGTGGCGGTACGCCACGATCACAAAGGCCTCGCGGGCGCGGACCACCCACTTGTGGCGCCCTCTGCCGCAAAACTCGGCCTCAGACACGCCGAAGTGCTCCAGCACGATGCTCCGAACGATCTCGATCTTGGCCTTGATCTCTTCACGGTGGTTCACGCCGCCACCACCTTTCGATCTCGAGTCGGTGTTCCCGCCCGCACGTTTGCGCGCACGAGCGCCTCGGCAACCTCAGGACACACGCTGTTTCCGATGCCAGCCACCTGGCGCCGCTTGGAACCGATGAGCTCGTACCCCTCGGCGAACCGGCCGAATTGGGCTCGGAGCAGCTCGTGCGGCTGGAGCATCCGCATGCACAGGTCGGCGATGGCGTAGACCTGGCCGGCCACCGTCACCAGGGCCATGCGGTCGGCGCACGTCACGCAGTGCATCGGATCGCCGCACGCCGCGTGCTGCCCGCCCGTGCCGTGGTATTTGGTCAGGAAGGCGGCGATTTGACATGCCTGGGTGGTGCAACCATAACGCCGGTTTTGGTCCGATTTGTCAAGCAAACTCGTCACGAGCGCGTGGTGGTCGGTCGCCGTCACCGTCGACGCGGGCCGATCGACGATCTGGCCGACGACCCCGCCGAAGTGCTTGGCCAGGAACGCCGCCACCAGGGCGTGCTTGCACCCGCCCGCGGGCACCACGCCCAGCGGCCGGGCGATGTCGAGCGACCGCGGGGCTTGGCCCGCACGCTCGCCGTAGCCGGTCTGCACAAGGCTCGGGGCGACGACCGCGTGGCTTCCGCCGCCGGACAGCACGGTGTTGAGCGGGTCAGCCAGATCCTTCGTACCGTTGCCCCATCGCTTCACGCCGCTGGGCGAGACCTCGCCGTGCGCGACCGACACGATGAACGGATCACCCTCGACAACGTACTTCTGCACGCCCCGCGCGATGCGGGCCATCGTCGCGTCGGCCAGCGGCCGCTTGGGCGCCGGCACGCCGTGGGCCTCGCCCCACGCCCTCGCCTCGTTCTTGGTCAGGAAGATCGACGGGCACGGGAGGCTCCAGTCGATGCACTCGGCCGCCGCCCGCCAGGGCTTGAGCCCCAGCGCCTCGCACTTCTCGCGCGGCGCGTGCGTGGGCTCGGGCCACACGATCGGCTCGCCATCGCACCGCGCCACCAGGAACATCCGCTTGCGGATCGTGGGCGTGCCGTAATCGGCCGCGACCAGCTCGCGCCACTGCACGTCGTAGCCCAGCTCGCGCAGCTTGCCGGTCCACGATCGGAACGTGTCGCCCTTGCGCTCCTGGCACGGCCGCCCGTCGCCATCGAGCGGACCCCACTCCTGGAACTCGGGCACGTTCTCGAGCATGATCACCGCCGGCCGCACGGCCCTCGCCCAGTCGATCACGACCCACGCCAGCCCGCGCCGCGTGTTGTCGCGCGGCTTGCCGCCCTTGGCGCGGCTGTGGTGCGTGCAGTCGGGGCTGAACCACGCCAGGTCGACCGGCCGCCCCGCGCACAGCTTTGCGGGATCCACCGCGAACACGTTCTCGACCAGGTGCTCGGTGCCCGGATGATTGACCGCGTGCGTCTCGATCGCCTCAGGATCGTGGTTGATGGCGTAGTCGACGGGCCGGCCCATGGCGGCCTCGATGCCCACGCTCGCGCCTCCAGCGCCCGCGAAGTTGTCAATGATGAGGCCGGTCATGGCGACACCTTGAACGCCTTGCGGATCTCGATCTGGGTCATGACCGATGGGCCGACGATCGACCAGTCCAGCATGGGCCGGCCGCCGGCGCGGGGGTTCTCGCGGAGCGGGCAGCAGGCCGCGGCGTCATCGACATAGAGGTGGGCGTATTGCTTGGGCGAGGCCGTCCAGGAGCCCTGCTCGGCGTTGCTGTTCACGCCCCAGAACTCGATGCCGCGCTCTCGGCACCACTCGACGGCCTCGGTGAGGTAGGGCTTGTCGGCGGGGTGGCCCTCGCAGCTCACGCCGTCCGAGATCATGTCCGACCGCATGGTCCAGAGCATGAGCCTGGCCCCGGCGTCTTGGAACTTGCGCAGCCACTCGAAGGCGCCCGGGTTCTCACGCCCGATGTCGGGGAATCGGTGGTCGCAAAGCGTGCCGTCGAAGTCGATGGCGATGATGATGCTCATGCTCTCTCCGACATCTGGAGCAACATCTGGCCCCCGCTGCGCGGCTCGTCGTGCCAGAGCACGGCCTTGCGCTTGAACTGCTGGTCGTCCTCGATCACCCGGGCGTGCTTGAGCGCGTCCCAGGTGCCCTTCCACAGGTTGTCCATGTCGCGCCGGCGTCGGTCGGGCGGCCAAAGCGCGGCGCGGAAGTTGAGCGGTCCCTCGAGTGGCTCGAAGCCCGGCTCTTGCTCGAGGACCGCCCCCTGCACGTGGGCGCGGAACGCCACCACGTTCGCCGAGAGGGCCTTACTTCCACGCCCAGTGTTGACGTAGTAGTGGTTGACCGTGGGCGGCCACCGCAGCAGCAGGCAGATCCGGCGCTTCATTGGGCGCCCTCCAGGATGACGACGACGCACCCCTCCGGGCGGTCCTCGCCACGCATGTACTCGACGTGGTCGAGCTGGCGCTCGGTCAGGAACGCCGTCGAGCTCGTCAGGGCGCTCATGAGCACGGCGTGCGTCTCGGGAAGCGAGATCCGCGGGCCCTTGGCCTGGTGCATGACAATGCTCACGCTGACCGGCTTGAAGGTCAGGCGCCCCTGCTCTCGCACGGCCTGCCTGACAGCGCGTCGGAACACCCTTCCCCGGGCCGTGAAGTTCGACTTACCCCGCTGGCGCTCGATGTACTCCGAGCGCGTCGGGGGCATGGGCACCTCGAATTCGAGACGGCCGGCACTCACGCTTCGACGTCCAGTTGCTGGCCGACACCGGCCTCATACGGCGTGCGACGCTGGTACTCGAGCTCTCGGGTCATCCGCTTGAGCTCAAAGCGTGCCAACACCTTGGCGAAGGAAGCCGAAGCGAAGACGCAGGCCACGAACAGCAGCACCCACCAGCCCAGTTCCAGCCACAGCAGCAGCGCCACGCCGCCCAAGGCTCCGCCAACAGCGGCGTATGCGAGTGTGTGAGATAACCCCGAGCTGGCAGTTGATGACTGCCGCTCGCCGACGCGAAGCGGTGTACGCATGTCGTTCTCCTGGGCAGCTCTCGCCGCCAATGACCGCTGAGGGATTGAACCTCACCCGCCTTGTGCTTCGTGGTGTGACGAAGCGGCGGAGCTACCAAGCGCGGTCGTGGCCCGTCTCTCCGGGCTGTCACGGGTGCCGACGAATCGGCGCTGAAACCTGCTGGGGGCTCCCGTCACCCCCTTCTCTGGGGGGGTAGATCAGCTACCGGCTGCTGTGGCCGCCACGGGCTTAGAAGTCGTGCCGGCAACGGCCGGCTTGGCGGCGCGGCCCGCCTGGCCATCGGCACCAACATCGCTGGCGCCGCCCTGGGGCGCGTCGGTCCCCAGGGCGGGTTCGCGCGGAGGGCACCACCACCGCTGGCCTTCACCATCCGGCTCGCCCTGAGGAACCTTCGACAGCACGACGTTCGTCTGGCCGCGGCCCTCGTAGATCGCCTTGTCGCACTGGGCGTTGAGCTCGAGCGTGCCGTCCGGGTTCACGCCGACGACGATGGCCGGGTACGGATCCTTCCGATGCACGGGCTGGACGTTGCCGAGGTTGCAGTGCACGACGCGGCCGATGGTTGGTGTGTTCTCTGGCATGGTCTTGGTCTCCTGTTGCCTGTTCGCTTCCGAAATCCAGCGCCGAGGCGCTCGCCCCGGGACACGCTGGCTTCTAAGAGACCCGGCCTTTCAGCCGGGGTGATTCCCGGCGTTGAGGCCGGAATAGCGGGGCCGGGACTCGAACCCGGGACCTCCTGGTTATGAGCCAGGCGAGCTACCAACTGCTCTACCCCACAAACTGCCTGGGCTCCCAGGCGGGACCGCGCGAGCAACCCGTTCGGGCACCCGGCCGCGCGGAGCCGGGCGAGATTTCGCGCCCTACGAAGACGCCGGGGTCGGAATGCGGCCGCCCCTGTTCCCATGCACGGGTTGCTCGCGGTGCCGTTGCTGGCGCTCTGGCGTTCTGGTGGCCACGCCGGAGACGGCGCGGGTGAGTCGTGCGGCGACGTCGGCGGCATCACGGGCGTCGAGGCCGAGTTGGATCGATTCGGGTTCGCGGATGGCGTTGGGGTCGATTACGCCCATGTCAGGCCTCCTGGGCCGCGGCGGCCCCGTTGGTGTCAAAAGAGCCCGCCGGCATCTCTGCCGATGCATCCCCCTCCTGGGGATCGGGCCCGGAGGAGTCCCCATGCGGTGCCTGCCCAGAGCTGCTGGTCTGGGGTTGCTGGGGGGAGTTCTTCAGCTTGAATGTGCGTACGGCGGACGTGGGAATCCGCCACTGGCCGCCAACCCTCCGCGTCCGGTATGCGCCCTCGAACGATCCGTCAGCGGCGCGTCGCAGCACCGTGTCGGGAGACACGTCCAGGAGATCAGCCACCTGCTTGACCCGGAGAACCGGGTCGGCGTCCGATATTTGCGATTCTTGCGTCATATCGGTCCAAGATATCGGGTCACAAACCGCACGTCAAGCATAAAACGCACAAATTTATCTCATTGGGTATACATGTTGCGTTTTTTGCGTGATCTGCGGCGATAATTCACTCGTGACACCATCGCCCGATGACAGAGCTATGGGCTTGGCAGTAAGGGAGTTGCGCGCCACGCGCAAGCTCAGCCAAGACGCTGTCGCCACGCTAATAGGCATTTCCCCTTCGACGCTGTCTCGAAAGGAATCTGGCGAGATCTCGATTGGTAAGCATGAGCTGCGCAAGTTCGCGCAGGTGCTAAAGGTGTCCGTTCACGACATCCACCGAATCCAGGCTGAGTATCTCCGCCAAGAAACCGAGCAAGAAGCAGTTCAATCGACCGAGCCCAGCGAGGGCAGTGTTGCGCGGCAGATGCAGTCTGCCCTTGAAGGGATTGGACAGTCGATCGTCGAGGTTTGTGAAACTTCACGCGGACGACGACGCCAGGCGATCCTTGAACACATAGTCGCTTACGCAAAATGGCTGGCCGAGACCTCCAAACACTCGGATGATGTTGGTGTTCAAGAGCCGATTATCGGCGAGCCATATACAGGACCCATGCTCAAGGCACCGGCTATTGTGCTCGGCGATGGCACGCTTGTTGAGCGATATGTGCCAGCTGTCTCTGTGGTAAGGCAGAAAATGGCTGTATCTCAAGTCGGGGGAAAACTAGATGGGAATGGAAATCAAACGCGTCGTAGCGGTTAGCTTCCTGATTGCCATTGGTCTAGCAGGCGCCTGCGCGCCGTCAACAAGCCAGATCGCCACGTTGGACAAAGAACAGCTATGGAAGGCTGCTCCGAAGATCTACGCGCCTGGGCCGTTTTCCGTGAACACGAAGGGCATCCAAGCAGCTCGTGAGCGTGCGATAGAACTCTACGAGTGGGATGATCAGGTAGACGCGCAAGTCCGCAAAGGTGCGTTCGGCACGGGCTCTCCAGCCGCGGCCGTCTATTACTCGCGCGGCCCACCGACCGATACGCGCGAGAGCAGCAGCAGCTTCGGATCCAGATATACCTGGCAGTACGGTACCCCAAGCCTCTACATTAGCGACGTCCTCTACGTCTACTTCGATGAGGACTGGATCGTCACGAGCTGGCACCGGTACAAAGACAAGTGAGAGGGTAAGCGATGGATCCGACACAAGGGCCGAGCACCGACCAACAGATCCTGGCCGAGCTCCAGGAGCTCAACGGGCGTATGGCCAAGATCCGGCGAAAGCCGTTCAAGATGCACATGACCGTCCAGGTCTTCGTAGCCGTCGTGGCCGCCAATCTGGCCACGCTGTTTATAATTGCGATCGGGCTGCCAATTCTCGGTGTTGCCATCCTCGGCGCTGGCGCGGCGGGCGCTGCCGCGTCAGGATCAGGCGACAGTGACGATGGCGGTTCCTCCAGCTCGTACCTAGGTGAGCAGCGCGAGCGGATGGATGATGAGCCATCCGAGCCTTCGGACGTTGATCCTCCCGCCTGATTTCCTTGACCTCGGCTAAGCGACAGGGAATCATTCCGCGCCTGCCCAGAGCTGCCGAAAGGCAGCGCCATGAGTCACAACCGAATCATCACCGTCGTCGGCCTCGCTGTCATTGCGCTGGCCTTGTTCGCGTCCGCCTGCGTCGATGAGCAGGGCGCCAAGGACATGGCCCAAGAGTCTCGGCAGGTCCTCGAGCCCGTTGTGTCCGACCTCACGATCCGAGAAGCCGACCTGACGGCCAGGATCGAGGATCCGGCGGCCACGCCCGAACAGATCGAAGAGGCCGAGGCCGAGCTGGACTCGGTCGAGCAGCAGCTCGAGGTCGCCACCCGGTCACTCGAAGCCGCGATAGAGATCGAGGCCGATCCGGCCGGCGGCATCGTCAGCCAGACCCTGGGCTTCGTGATGCCATTCGTGCCGGTCCCGTACCGGCTGCCGATGGTGCTGGGCGGGTCGCTGCTCGTCTCGGCGCTCAGGCAGTACCAGCTCCGTAAGGCCGGGCGCGAGATCGCCCGGGGCGTCGAGATCGCCGCCCAGTCGGACGCCGCGCTCAAGAAGGGCCTCCAGGACAACGCCGGCACGATCCGGATCCACCAGGGTGGCACCGCTCGCCGCCTCGTCGACGAGGCCCAGGGCAAGAAGCCAGCCCGCATCCTCTGAAAACGTCGTACCCCCAGCCCCGGGCCCGTTAACACGGGCGCTGGGGCTTTATGCCATCCGACGCATCAACCTGGGAGAGCGTGGCGATCGTTGGCGCCTTGTCGTCATTCGCGACCGGCTTGATCGTCGTCCTGCTCGTGCAGATCAGGAAGCTCCAGGCCCAGACCGCCCAGCAGTTCGAGAACACCCGACAGCACATGGACGTGCAGACGGTGAAGATGAACGGCATCCCGAACGCCCAGCTCGACAACCTCGAGTTCCCCACCTGGGCGAAGGGCATCGGCGGCCGCATGAAGATGCTGTCACCGGCCTACACGGCCCACTTCGGCAAGACCCCGCACGAGTATGTGGGCAAGGACGACCACCAGGTCTGGCCGAAGGACGTCGCCGACAAGTTCGTCGAGCACGACACCCTCGTCGTCCGATCCGGTGCGGCCCTGAGATGCCTCGAGCTGGTCCCCAGCGACCCCCGAGATCCAACCTCGGAACGCAAGGCCTGGGTCGTCGTGAAGTACCCCATCCGGAACGAGAGCCGTGAGATCGTGGGTGTTGGCGGCTACGCCATCCCCGAAGAAGTCATCACCACCACGCAAGCCCTGCTCGAGAGCACCATTCCCATCGAAGAGGTGCGTGGAACACCACCAGAGGAACCGAAGAAATGAGCTCCGCCCAGACTATTGCCTATCTCGCAACCGCCGCATCCGCTATCACGGTTGGCGGATCGGCACCCACCGTCGCCCCGATGTACGAGAGCGTGGAGGCGCTCCAGGCAGCTCTCGACACCCAAGCCGTGCTCATGGACTTCGAGAACGCGGGCAACAACAGCCGGGGTATCCGCGCGCTGCTGACCGCCGGCATCGAGGGCGCCGAGGACGAGACCGCCATCGAGGACCTCTATCTCGTCACCCCGG
Organism: Phycisphaera sp.; assembly: GCA_025916675.1. Classification (NCBI taxonomy): domain Bacteria; kingdom Pseudomonadati; phylum Planctomycetota; class Phycisphaerae; order Phycisphaerales; family Phycisphaeraceae; genus Phycisphaera; species Phycisphaera sp. The sequence goes on along the minus strand of CP098402.1, from coordinate 1,300,955 downwards.
CGAGCACAGCCGCTGACGGCAAGAACCGCGTTATGGTCGAGCCCATTGGATCGCTGACCTGGACGGCCAGCGCCACGGCCGTCGACGGCGGGCGCTCTGGCGAGAAGGTGCCCAAGTCGGTGTCCACCAGTGGCACCGGCCGGCTGGCGAGCCGGACTGGAATCGAGATCGCGGTGGCCAGCGCCCTGCCCGCCGTTGCGACCATCTACGACATCGGTCCGGTCCGCTACCTGCTGCGCGTGCCGCGCGTTGGCACCGCCACGGGCATCTCGCCCATGGGAGCCACCTGGCGGTAACCCTGTGTGCCCCGCGAGACCTCAACCACGCAAGCGGCCAAGCAACTGGGCGTCACGCCCAGGGTGTTGCAGCAGTGGGTCAAGAACCGCAGAGCCCCGCACGGTCACAACCCAAATGGGACGCGGATCCGGTTCGACGTGGGCGAGGTCCGCGCGTGGGCCGTCCAGAAGGGTCTGCTCAGCGCCAGCGATCAGAAGGCTAAGGCTGGCAACTCCAAGTCCGGCAAGCGCGGGCGCAACACCCAGGGCGCTGACTCCAAGTCGAAGCCCAGCAAGTCCAAGCCGAAGGGTGGCAAGGGCAAGCCTGAGCCACCGGACCCGCCCGGGGACACGCCACAGGTCGATACCTCGCCCGAAGGCCGGCGCAAGACCGCCTTCGAGATCCTGGCCAAGATCCCCGGTCTGCTATCGGAACTCAACACCTCGGACGGCTCCCTGGCCGCCAGCCAGGTCGCCACGGCCATCAAGTCGGCTGAGGCGACGGCCGCGGCAATGCTCCGGCGACTGGACCTCGAGGCGGAGCGTGACGAGACACTCATCGATCGGAACAAGGCCGTTCGCGTGGCGGTCGAAATCGGCACCATCGTCTCGGCGGGCTCCAAGGCCGCTGTCGTTGACCTCTCGGATCGGCTGTACGACGACCTGGTCGCCGCTGGTATCAAGCCTGGGCCGCGGGAGGCGTTCGTGCGCGTCGTACGCGGCACGATCCGAGACAGCGAAGACAAGCGCATGCTCGAGGTCGGGGAGGCAGTCCGGCGCGCGGAGGTCGGGCTAAATGGTCGCTGAGCTCGACACCAGCTACCTGACCCGTGAGGACGCTCCAATCCTGGCGGCGTTCCGAAAGGCGATCACACCGCGCGTGCGCCGGCGCCCGAGTGAATGGGCCGAAGCGAACGTCCGCCTGAGTTCCCAGCAGGGCGCCGACCGCCCCGGGCCGTACGACTGCGGCTACTACCCCTGGCTCCAGGCCGTGCACGACGTCATGTACGACCACCCCCAGAAAAAGGGGGTGGTGATCATAAAGCCCAGCCAGAAGGGCATCACGCTGGCGGTGTTCAACATCATCGCCTGCACCGCGGCCACCGAGGATGTCTCAATCCTCTACCTGATCAGCCGGAAAGAAGAGACCCAGAGCCAGGTCGCCAAGCGGTGGGATCCGCTCGTGAAGAACATCCCCGAGCTGGCCGAGCGGTTCGAGGAAGCCAAAGCCGACGACCAGCGGCAAACGATGCTCGAGCGGCCCTATCGGGGCGGACAGATCGACTTCTCGGCGGCCGGCTCGGCCGCAGCCGTCAGCTCACGCACGTACGGCATCCTGATGGTCGACGAGTGGGACCAGTGCGTGGCCAACTTCCCCAGCCAGTTCGGCGGCCTGTTCAACTTCGTTCTTGGCCGCCAGCCCAGCCGGATGGTGAACACCCAGCTCTGCGCCTTCAGCCACCCGACCCTCGAGGGCCGTGGCATCCACCTGCTCTGGCGAGACTTCAGCGACAAGGGCGCCTGGGTCTTCGATTGCCCGCACTGCCGGCGTGTCGTCGTACCGAAGTACGCCCTGATCCATTTCCGTGAGCACAGCGACCGAGGCAAGCCCGTGCCCGAGTCGGCCGAGCTGCGCTGCGGGCGCTGTGGCAAGCCGATTACCGACGAGCAACGCTCGGCGCTGGTGTGGCCAGACGATCACCGAGAAGGCGGAACAGGTCGCGTCTGGACCGACATGAAGCCGGAGCAGGCCGCGCTCCGGGATTACACCGGGCTGGCGCTGCACGGGCTGTGCGATCCCTACGTCTCTGTCGTGTCGCTTGCGCGGGCCGTCGAGAACGCCCCGGATGAGCGTGAGCGGCAATCGGCCATGAACGTCCGTTGTGGCGAGGGGTACGCGCCAAAAGAGGCCGTCGTGGACGCCAGCAAGGTGCGAGAAGCGATCGCGGTCACCGACCGGATCGTGCTCCCCGCCCCACCCGAAGGCGTGCACTTCGTGACGGTGGGGACCGACGTCCAGAGCCCCAAGGACAATCCGACGCTGTACTCGACCGCGTCAGCCTGGACCGCGACAGGGCATCTGCTCGCGGTGGCCATGGAGCGAATCCGAGGATGGACAGCGTACTTCGACTGGCTGGCCAATCTCAGCTTCGCACGGTCCGATGGCGAAGTCATGGGCGTCAAGGCCGTGGGCATTGATGACCGCTATCTGACGGGCCAGGTCCTGGAGGCCTGCCGAAGGCCAATCTATTCGTCCGCCACCAGCAGGCGCATCGAGATGGTGGCCCTCGGATTCAGCCCCACGCGCTCGGCGGTCAACGACGACATGCCCTTCCGGCTGCGTTCTGAAGAGAAGAGGCGCAACCCAACACAGCCCGAGCTGGGGCTCGTCTGGGCATACGACCTGTTCCGGCACTCATGGGTCGATCGCACCATGAGCCGGCTCAGCGACTCACGCATCACTGTCGTCTGCCGGCCGCCTGCGGACCTCGAGGAACACCTGACGGCCAACCGGCTACGCCCAGTGGCGACCAAGCACAACATGGATCGCGAGAAGCTGGAGTGGCAACGCGTCGACAAGGACATCGACGACTGGGCCATGTCGGTGACCTACTCGGAAGCCGTGGCGGCGATTCGTTGTCGGCTGGATTCGATACACGACAAGCTGCGCCCCGTCTCCGCCGGACCGGGCGGTCGGAAGATCATGGCGCCCACACTCGGAGGCGCACGCCGTGGCCGATAGCGCAGACGACAGGCCTGCGCGCTGTGATCAGCACCAATGCCCGTGGTGTGGCGGTTGGCGCTGTCCCGCGTACCGAACGGTGACACACTCCGCCGCCAAGGTGCAGTACCGAAAGTGCGAGGGTTGCGGGTATAACTTTCATACCTATAAACCCTTGGATGCAAATATTGTTACCAACCTTGGTAAAGGCGATTTGACCAAACCATGATCCCCGCCATGGATCGGGGTTGATGGCGATCACCGGACCAATCACGGCAGAGGAATACCGGGCAGCGATCCGCGCGGTGTTGATTGGTGGTCAGTCGTACACGCTGACCGATGGCACGTCGGTCACCCAAGCCGACCTGGCGGATCTCGAAGCGCGGCTGGAAGCTGCAATCCGCCGAGAGGCAACTGCCAGCAGTGGCATGATGCGGCGCGTGTCGCTTGGGAGGCCCTCGTGAGCTACGAGCAGGATCCCAGATCCGGCCTCTTCGTGCCAGAGGGAACCGCACAGCGGCCCCAGACACAGCGCGTGTGGGGGCCCCGGTCGCTGCGCAGCATGTCCGGCCTCGAGGCCGGGCGTGTCTCGCGTACCGACCCCGACTTCGTACCGCACTCGACAGGGCCCAACCGCCTGGCAGACGAGTCGAACATCGAGCTGATCCGCGCCCGCATGCGGATGCTCATCGACCAGAATGAGCTGGTGGACGGCGCCCTCGAGACGCACCTGGACAACATCGTGGGCCAGAAGGGCATCCACGACGAGCCCGATACGGGCTGGCGCGACCTCGACGACCAGATCCGAGATCTCACCGACTACGCCTACCGCCGCGTCGACGTGGAACGCTCGAGGACGCTGCCCGAAGACCAGGAGCTGTTCTACCGCGAGCTCTTCGGCGGCGGCGAGTCCGGCGTCCACCAGGTCATGGCCCGGGAGTTCAAGGGCTACCCGGTCATGCCGGCGACCGAGCTGGTCGAGGCCGACCGCCTGGATATGAACCTCGAGGGCAAGGCGGGCAACAACCGTGTCCGCCAGTCGATCGAGCGGGATCGCTACGGCCGCGTGGTCGCGTACCACGTGTTGCGGGCCAACCCCAACGACGATCCGCTGTTCTTCTCGCCGGCCACGCTCAACAGCCCAAACGTGGTCCGCGTCCCGGTCGATCGCTTCGAGCTCGTGTTCTTCACCCGCCGGGTCGCCCAGCTCCGTGGGCTACCGCGGGGCGTGTCGGCGATGCGTGTGCTCCGCCTCGACGAGAACCTCACCCAGGACACCATGATCCTGGCCCAGATCGCCCTGGCGTTCGGTGCACTCATCGAGACGCCCGAGGGCTGGGGTGACGACCTCTTCCAGCAGGGAACCAACGAGCAGGCATTCGCGGTCGATTCCTCAGGCAATCCGGTAGACCGCATCGAGGCTGGTGGACTCGGGTTCATCCCGCCCGGCAGCAAGCCGCACTTCTCACAGCCACAGCACGGCGGCCCCAACTTCGACAGCACCACCGGCGTGCTGCAGCGCCGGGCCTCACGGAGCCTCCGTACCAGCTCGGCGTCGCTGACTGGCGACTACTCCAAGACCACCTTCAGCAGCGCCCGGGCCGAGAGCCTGGATATCCGGAAGTTCTACCAGCGGATGCACCAGGTCATCTGGTGCCACCACACCGAGCCCTACCGCCGTCGCCTCATCGATTGGGCGGTGGCCACCGGACGCATCGAGCTCAAGGTCAGGCAGCGCAAGGCGATCGAGCGGAACCCCGAGCGGCTGTACAAGTGCCGCGTCATCGCACCGGGTTGGTCGTACGTGAACCCCGCCCAGGAGTCGACGGCGAACCAGACCGACGTCGCCAACGGCGTCCGTTCCCGCATCCAGATCATCGGCGAGCAGGGCGGAAACTGGCGCCAGGTCGTCGACGACGAGGTCAAGTTCCACAAGTACCGCCAGGAGCGGTATGAGGAAGCCGGGCTTGAGGCGCCACCGATGGGTGCGAGCACAGCGCCCACCGAGACCAAGGACGACAACGACGACGGCGAGACCCCCGATGGTGCCCGCCGCGACACCGAGAATAAGACCAGCAGTCTGACCGTCGGCACGGACGCCGGCGCCAACGGGCATGGAGGCCCTTTCAATGGCCAAGTTGCGTGACCAGAAGATCTTCGATGCCGTGTTCAACACCCCCTGGTCTATCCAGGACAAGGTGTTTACCCAGATCCAGACGCTGGTCGTCGCCCACGCTCTGGGCAACACCATCGACCAGGATGAAGTCCGAGCCATCGTCGGAGCCCGTGACAACTCGGTGCAGGACCTCACCATCGAAGCTCGCCGTGGCCGCTCTCGTGACGACAGCGAGAGCGGGTACACCCTCCACGGCTCGGTGGCACGCATCCCGATCTCGGGCGTGCTGGTAGAGCACTCGAGCCTGGTCAACGGCATGAGCCAGGAGCGTGGCACCGGCTACGACTCGATCGTCGCCATGATCGATGAGGCTCTGGGTGACGATCGGGTCTCATCGATCCTGATGCACATCAACTCGCCCGGTGGCCATGCCCAGGTGGTCAAGTCTGTAGCCGACAGGATCTTCGAGGCTCGGTCGACCAAGCCGATCGAGACCATGTACGAATCGCTCGGAGCTTCGGCGGCCGTCTACCTGGGCGCCCAGGCCAATCGTTCCCACGCACGCCCCGACAGCATGGTCGGGTCGATCGGAACCTATATGGCGGTGGCCGACTGGAGCCGCTTCTACCAGAACGCCGGCGTGGATGTCGACGTCATCTCATCGGCACCCGACAAGGGTGCTGGCGTCCAGGGCGCCCCGATCAGCGATTCTGCCAAGCAGCAGTACCGCGACATCGTGAAGACGCTGGCGGATCAATTTATCGGGTCCGTTGCACGCGGGCGCGGCGTGAGCGACAGCGCAATCCGAGAGCAGGCCACGGGCCATGTCTGGATGGGCGAAGAGGCTGTCCGACGCGGCCTCGTGGATGAGATCCGAGCCGACGTCGGATCGCTCATCCGTGAGATGAACGACCGGCACGGATCGAGCAAGCAAACCAACAGCGCCCGGGCCACAGTGGCTACGGGCGATCGCACAGATGCGGCTCAGTCCGCAAAGGAGCTCGCCATGGAAGGCGACAAGGGCAAGACCGCCCAGACCGATGCGGCTGGGCAGGGTACCGCAGTAGCTGATGTTGACCAAGAGGCCTTGAAGGCCGCTGGCAAGCGTGAAGAGAAGGCGCGGGTCACCGCGATCACGGATCGGGCCTCAAGGTTCATGAGCACCGAGGGCGTGCAGAAGCTGAAGGACGAGGCCATCGACGGCGACATGACACCTCAGGCCTTCAGTGACAAGCTGATGGACCTGCTGGCCGAAGAGCAGGCCCCAACGGGGCATGACCGCGGCGCGCAGGTGTCTGTTGGAGCCGAGGGTGCCGTCCGTGAGCGTGATGCGACCTCGCTGATCCTGGCCGTCAAGGCCAGCCCAGTCATCGAGAGCTCGCTGGCAGGCGAGAGCCAGAAGGCCAAGCGTGTTGCATCGGCACTCGGGTTCGATTCCCCAGAGCTGGCATCGAGAGCCATTCGAGAAGCCGAATCCTCGGGGTTGCGCGGCATGCGCCTCGACCAGATCGCGCACCGTGCCGTGGCTCGGGCCGAGGGCATCAGCATCGATGATTCGATGCGGAAGTACTCCAACGCCCAGCAGCTCCTGTCCGCGGCCTCCCACGGCACGAGCGACTTCCCCCTGCTGCTCGACAATACGGCGAACAAGACTCTCCAGGCACGCTTCGAGGAAGAAGACTCCTGGTTCGAGAAGATCTGCCGTATCCGGAGCGCCAACGACTACAAGCTGGCCAAGGTGAATCGGATCTCCGAGGCCGCCGACTTCCAGAAGCTGCCCGAGGGCCAGGTCCCCGAGCAGGTGAGCTTCAACGAACGCCAGGAGGGCATCCAGGTCGAGCCCTGGGGTGTGGGCTTCTCGTTCACGTTCCAGATGATGGCCAACGACGACCTTCAGGCCTTCTCGGATTGGGCGGAGGCGGTCGGCATGGCCGGTGCCCGCGTTCCCAACATCAGCCTGGTCAAGGCCCTGGAGATGGGAAGCGGCCTTGGCCCCACGATGTCGGACGGCAAGACGCTGTTCCATGCCGACCACAACAACATCGCCACCGCCGCGGCGCTGAGCTTCTCGAGCGCGTGGGCGTCGATCAAGCTCATGGCCAAGCAGAAGGGCTTTGGTGAGGATGCCGCTCCGCTCGATCTTCGTCCCAGCCTGATCCTGACGCCCATCGACCTGATGGATACAGCGGAGGATCTCTTCTCGCAGGACAAGCAGGAGGGATCGGGTAAGCAGCAGCGTAACAACACGCTGAAGAACCGACTCCGCCCGGTTTCGACCGCGCGTCTGGCGAGTTCCAGCCGCTGGTGGACGTTCGCCGAGCCGAACCGTGTCCCGACCTTCGAGGCTCGGTTCTACCAGGGCCAGCGACGGCCGGTCATCTCGCGCGTTCCCAGCCCCACCAACATGGCGCAGCGGTACGAGGCCATCATGTACGGCTTCGGTCTCTCCGCCATCAACCACGAGGGTGCCACCACCAACGCTGGCACCTGAGCCGTCCGCACCTGACCCCGCCCGACTCGACATCGGGTAGGGAGCAACTGGGCGCACGGCGCCCGTGGAGCAGATCATGAAGAATCAGAAGCAAATCACGCCCGAAGAGCACATCATCACCTGGACCAACACAACTGGCAGCGCAGTCACGGCGGGCACGCCTGTCCTGACTCCTGCTGGCTGGGGTGTGGCCCACGGGGACATCGCGGCTGGTGCCGAGGGCACGCTTTACCGGCGCGGCCGTTTCGAGTTCACGAAGGCCGCTGGCACGGCTGTCGACCAGGGCGATCGTCTCTGGTGGGACGACGCCAACGACCGCGTGAGCTTCACGCCGACAGGCACGCCACCGCTTATGACCGCCAACAAGGCCGCGGCCGATGCCGACACCGTCGTGTCTGGCGATCTCAACTTTGTTGCCTCTCCCGCCGGAATCCGGCACACGGTCGACAGCACCGAAGCGGCTGCCAATAGCAACGACGGCCAGGTCGACATCGACACCGGTCTGGGCGTTGTGCCTACGGCCGTTACGGTCACTGTGCGCACGGCGAGCACCAACATCGTCAAGTCGGGGTACACGGTCCTCCCGCTGACTGGCAACGACGCCGGCAAGGTCCGCATCGGTGGTGTGGCCGCCGGAACCCAGATCGACGAGAACGACATCATCGAGCTCGTCGTCATCCCCTGATCGGTTCGTGAATCACACGCCCATCCATGGCTAACGCCATGGATGGGCTTTATGGGCAAGCTCATCGCTCTCGGCGGCACTCTCGCTACGGGCACCCCGCTGATGTTCGCGGGTAAGCGGTCCTATGTCCTGCCGGGGGTCTTCATCCAGAGCTTCGCCTCAGGCCTGAAAAAGGGCGGCGAGCCCACCAGCGGTGGTGAGTACCTCCCCGAAAAGCTGGAAACGACAGCATCGCCGACACCCCTGGGCGAGGGAGATACGCCCGTTCCGTATCCGAACCTCCCGGTGGTCGAGTTCGAGGGGACCACCTATCGGATGACCCAGGCGGCCGCGGTCGCATGGGAGGCCCAGATCACGGCGCGGATGAGCTCGCAAGCCATCGCCGAGGGCTGGTACATCCAGGACGACTTCGAGTGGCGTACGCCGCTGCTCCGCCTGGCCAGCACGTGGATTGGTGAGGGAACCGGCTCGATCTTCCCAGAGGAAGACTCCCCCGCGTACGACACGATGATGGCCGCATGGACACGCGGCAAGCAGCACGTCGCCAACACCAAGTACCCGAACAACCCATATGGAAACTACGCGCTCGGGTGGCCGAGGCCGTTGCTGAATCCGACAGGGCTCAGCCAGCGCCGTGGCTTGCCCACGGCGGCCGAGATCACGTTCATCAAGCAGCACTACTGGGATCCGCAGCAGACCCACTACGTGCACGGCCACTTCAAGCCTGGCGACGACCCCACGCTGGCAACCCCAGCCAAGTTCCGAGAGGCCCATCGGCTATGGGCAAGCAGCGAGAAGGCCCGGCTGACCGCCGAGGGCGTTCCGCAAGACCAGTGGACGATGTCGATATGGCTGCCGTTCTTCAGCCGCGACGATGATGCAGACTTCGATCCGGCTACGGGCATGTCGTTCATTCGGGCGGGCCTGGAGGGCATCGCCGAGGCGCAGTGGCCGAGCGTGGACATCGGCGGCTTGGAGAACACCGACACCGCCGCGATGGGCTTCAGCAGCACCGCAGAGTTCGTCGACCAGTTGCTCGTCGCGGCCGACGAGACGGTGTTCGTCGATGGGCTCCCGGGTCCGAGCTCGACGTTCCAGCCGACGGCGCCGGTGGCGGGCCAGCCAGAGCCTGGAATGCCAGGCGACCCCACGCCACTGAAGGCCGAGCAGACGGTCCAGTTGAAGCAGACCGCATCGTGGATCCTCAGGAAGGGCGTGTCGGCGAAGTACTTCCGAGGCGGCGAAGGGCCTGGCGTGGACATCGTCGTCTACGTCAGCGACTCGGCTCCGCGAACGACTGGCGGATCGCCAGAGCGTTCGCGTGACAGCCTCAACAGCCGCAAGCGCCAGTCCTGGCAGCTCATCTGCCTGGCGGGCACCCACCTGGTCGACCCGGGCCTTGGCGTTGCTGGCGATCCGGATCTCGAGGCCATCGAGCTGGACCCGCGCTCGGTTGTCAGGCTCCAGCATCAGGACACCTTCGAGATCCAGGGCGTCCACCTTGGTCGGGACGCCAACGAGACGATCAAGCTGCGCGTGCCGGAGAAGCCCATGCTCGTGAATCGGCTGTACTGGTCGGTCGAGGTGTCGGCATGACCCGTGCGGGCGCCATGGTGAGCGGATTCGTGGTGCAGCCGGACGTGCTCGACGCCGTCCGAACGCTCGCGCACACCAGCGCGTTGGTGCCGGTCGTCCTGTCGGAACGCCACATCGACGTGCTCAGCCACCACCGCCTCGGCGTGCTCAAGGACGCCAAGAAGAACTTTGAGCGCGGGCGCGGGGCCCAGAAGTTCCTGGCGCCCAGACTGAAGCGGTTCGGCCGAACCACGGGCTCCCAGCTCCCCACGAACATCAGCCAGGCTCGGGGCGAGAGCTTCGCCGTGGAGCGCGATGGCGTGCTCGAGGGGCTCGAAGAGGGCGGATCGCAGAACAGCAACGAGCCCATGGCCATCCCGATCGCACCGAGGTTCCGGCGGAACCCAAAGAAGTTCCGAGAGATGCTCGAGGCGAATCGATTCGTGGTCGTCGGCCGGCGCGGGCTGCTGATCGACCCCGACGACCGCAAGCAGGGTGAACGCACCGAGATCGCCGGCGTGCTGACCAAGCGGATTACCCGCCGGCCACGCCTGGGGTTCATGCGGCGCTGGGACCAGAACCGGCCCAAGGCCGAGGCGAAGTACGAGAGCGACCTCGAGAAGCTCACGACCGAGGCGGGCCGTGGCCAGCTCCGCTCCAACATCGCTCGGGGCCGCGTGACGCGGGCGCTGACGCCGCAGATCGCCAAGGCATCACTCGAGGCCGGTGAGCGCGAGTACCAGCGATTCTTCAACGCCAATCCGAACAACGTGCCAGGTGCCAGAGCGGCCAAGCGACAGGCCCAGCGTGCCGTACGGCGTGACCTCATGCAGCGCGCGCAGGGCGCCGCGGGCGGGCTGTCATGACCGCCGTGCGCACCCAGATCGTGCAGGCCATTGCCGCCGCCCTCGAGGATGTCTCGATCATCGGACACGTGGCCGAGCCCAGCAAGCGTGACCCGATCGAGGAAGAGAACATCATCAAGGTGATCTCCGAGGGCCAGGCCTACGTCGAGCTCGGTGTCGGTGGCGATGAACCGGGCCAGGAACACCAGGACATCGTCAAGAAGACGTTCCCGATCACCGCGATCTGCCACCTCCCCGACAACCCGCCGGATGGTGTGAGCCACCTGGAATTCGCGGGCCAGGTGTACGGCGCCATAGTTGCCCTGCTGGTGGATCCGAACGACCAGAGCGTGGGCCGGTGGGGCGACCTGGCCGAGCAGTCGATCGACCAGGGCGGGGGTGGTGTTGGCCTCGACCCCGGTGGTATGGACACCCTGGTCACGGTCGTCCACTTCGACGTCATCTACCGGCACACGCTCGGCGACGTGGAGGCCGTGCGATGAGCTCCATACAGATCGTTGATCCCGCGTCTCCCGCTGGCATGCCCGCATACACGGTGTCGGGCGCTGCCACGTTCTACGAGGCCTTGGCATCGATCGGAGACGTCTCGCAAGTGTCCACGCTCGTAAATGGCACGAGTGGCGACATCGGATTCGAGCCCTTCGACCCTCCCAACAGGGACGACGGCCACGAGATCCGTTGCCGCTACAAGGTCACCGAACTGGTCGTACCCGACGACTCCACGCCCACGCTGACCCTTCTGCTGTACGCGAGCGGGCAGCTCATCCACCAGTCCGCGCCAGTGGTGCCAACCGAGAGCGTTGCACAGACCGACTTCCTGATCCCTGAGACGGCGGCCGCCGGCATCACCGACTACTCGAACATCACGGTTCGGCTGAAGGTCGAGGGGATCGAACCCGACTACTCGCTCGAGGTGACCTACCTGGTGCTCGTTGTTCCGAACCCGTACGAGTTCGGGCCGGTGAACCCTCCGCCGCCTCCACCCCCGCCCCCTCCACCTCCGCCACCACCACCACCGGCTGAGTACCTCCTGGACACGATCCAGCCCCGCTGGCCGGTGACGCTGACGCCAGAGGCCCAGGTCCTGGCGACCGACGGCCCCCAGCGCCACACGCGATCGCCGAGTGACCTGGCACCGCGGACGTACGGCCTGCCGATCGACCTGGCCAGCGCCGCCGAGATGACCCAACTCGCCGAGGCGCTCACCGAGACCTCCAGCGGCACCCTGCCGCTGCGCTGGCAGCACCCCAAAGACGACGCCGCTGCGGTCAGGTACCTGATCCGCAACGTGGGCGAACTGAGAACCGCACGCACCCGGGCCGGCCAGCGAGGCTCGGTCACCATGATCCTCGAGGAGGTTCTGCCATGAGCCTGACCAGACTCCGCAAGATGGGCCGCAAGATCGAGTCCGTAGAGGGCACTCCCGAAACCCTCGGCGCCACCGACTACGCCGGCAACTTCAAGGGCCCGCCGACCCTCACGCGGTCGCCGAACCAGTACGAACGCGAACTCCAACGCGGTGACCTCAGCTCGGATGGAACGCTGCCCGGGCAGCGCATGGCCACCATGAGCATGCCCGAGGAAGAACTCGTCGGCGGTGCCGCTGACACCGCGGCGCCCTGGCACACCGACCTCCGGGCAATGGGCTTCTCGTCGTCGGCACTCCAGATGATCGAGATCAGCACGATCGCCCTGGCCGACATCGAACGGGGCGACCGGATCGGCAACAACGCGACCGAGGGCTCGGCCACCGCCACGGGCATCGTGGTCGCGTTCATTGACTCGACTGCGACACCGGACACCGTCGGCGAGATCGGCGAGGACGGCAAGCTGGTCTACCTGCCCGTCACGGGAACCCTGGCCAGCACCGACACGCTCCACAGCTACGCGTCGACGCAAGCGACAGCCGACATCGACACGAACCCCGTGGCGGCCGGATTCCGCTTCCAGCCCTTCAGCGAGAACGCGTCTGGTGCGCCGCCCTCGGTCACGCCAGCGTTCCGATACGTCGAGGCCGGCCAGTGGTACGAGGAGCGCCTGGGTGGCGCCCGGGCGCAGGGGTCGCTCAGCCTCAGGATGGGCGAGCCAGCCCTGCTCCAGTGCGAGTACATTGGTGCGCCGATCATGAGCAAGAGTGGTGGCGTGTTCATCCCCAGCTCGGTTTCGGCGCTGACCGGCATCCCGACGTATCCGAGCCCGCCGAAGGTCGCCAAGGGCATGCCGCTGAGGCTCAAGGAAGCCGGCGCCAGCGACCACACGCCCATCCTGACCGAGGTCACGATCGACTTCGGCATCGAGCTCACACCCCGTCCCACGATCACCGATGCGGACATCGGCGACACGGGGTACATGGCCACCCGTATCACCGACCGCAACATCCGGATCAGCATGGATCCCGAGAAGGTCGCCCCGGGCACCATGAACTACTGGGACAAGGTCTACCAGGCCAGGTTCTTCGAGTTCTACACCAGCCTGGGCATTCCCTCGGACGCCAACGGCATGCTGATCATCGACGCCCCGCAGTGCCAGCTCCAGAGCGACCTGTCCGAGGACGAGCGCGACAAGATCGACACGTTCTCGCTCGAGGCCGGATGCACACGTGGCGACAACGGCGACGACGAGCTCTTCATCGACCACGTCTTCGTGGCGTGAGCCTGACACCACCAGCGGGGCCAGGACGGCCCAGGAGAAACAGCGAATGACGACACGCATCCCGACGACCAGCAAGACCAAGGTCCGCACGATCCAGAGGGCCGACGGTCAGGAACCGCTCAAGGTCCGCGTGGCCAAGCGCAGTGAGATGGCCAAGCTGTGTGAAGCTGCCCCAATACAAGTCAGCGCAGCAAACCCGGAGGATATCAAGGCCACCATGGCCGAACAGCTCAGGTTCCAAGAGATGATCGTTCGTTGGGCAATCGTCGATTGGGGAGCGGACGGTGAGCCAGAGAACCACGACATACTCGGTGACATCGCACCCGTCGACGTGTACGACGACCTGACCGACGAGGAAGTCGTGCAGATCGCCGACATCGTGCAGGGTGGCCAGCTCACCGAGTCCCAATCGGGAAACTGAGGGAGGCCGCGCGATGGTGGCACGCCTGCGAGGTCGAGAAGCAACAGGAGCTCGACCCGGAGTACGACCCGAACACGGACGACAGCCGGGTGGAGTTCCTCCCGGACGGCTCTGTGGTCGAGAAGCCCAAGGCGAGCGACCTGGACGCGGCCAACCCACCAGAGTGGCTCGAGTGCTGCTCAGAGTTCCTGGCCGTTCGGCGGGCGATCGAGGACCACGGGGTCCAGGGCTGGATGGCCCTTCACGACGTCGAGCCGCATCCGGTGCTACCCGAGGCTCTGGACGTATTCGAGAACGAGTTGCAACGGCTCCGGCATGAGACCAGCGTGGAACGCATGAAGACGGAACGCGCGAAAGCGAAGCGGCAGAAACGCTAGAGGTAGGAGCCACGGATGGCCCGCAAAGAACTCGTCATCTCGATCAAGGCCGTTGACCAGATCAGTGGGCCGATCCGTTCCACCATGAACGCGATCGGCCGACTCGGCAGAAAAGCCATCCAGACCAGCGCCAGTGTGCTCCGCGGCATGGGCGGCCTGGCCAAGAGCTTGCTGAGCGTTAAGACGCTGCTGGCCGGTGTCGCCGCGGCCTTCGCAGTCAGAGGCCTCGTCCGCTCAATTACATCGGTAGCCACAGCATTGGATGAGACCGCCAAATCAGCTCGGGCGCTGGGCATCGAGGTCGAGGAATACTCCAAGCTCCAGTTCGTGGCCGAGCGGTCGGGCATCGCAGTCAAGCAACTGGCGACAGCGTTCCGTACGGCTCAGCGGAACGCCGCCCAGTACGTCCGTGGTGAGGGCGGAGCGGCCCAGCGGGCCTTTAGTGACCTGGGTGCAAGCCTGACCGATGCTAACGGACGCATCAGGCAGGGCACGGATCTGCTCAACGCCATCCTGGTGCCAATGAACAAGATCCAGGACGAAGCGGTCAAGACCCAGAAGCTCTACGACATCTTCGGGAGGACGGGCGCCCAGTTCAAGAACATCGGCGAGGACATGACCAAGCTGCTGAGCGATGCCGATCGCTACGGGCAGATCTCGGCCAGCCAAACGCGAGTAGCAGAGGTATTCCGAGACTCGCTGACAAACCTCAGCCGGGCGTGGACGTTCCTGCGCGCGTCAGTTCTCGAGGCCATAGGGCCGGCGCTGACGAGGACCATCAACACCGCGGCCGAGAAGATGGCTGACTTCGGCAGATTGGTTAGCGGTGTGTTCCAGGTGTTCGTGGATACCGCCAACGACCCAGACACACGGTTGGAGATTGGCAACGCTCTTAGCCGGATGCTCGGCGCTGCTACAGACATCGTCGTCGTCGGCATCCAAGCCATGGTGCGGACAGTGGGAGTGGTGATTCAGAATTCGATCGAGCCGCTCATGATCCTGATCCGGAACACGCTTGGACCAAGCCTGGGCAATGTCATTATCGAGACGGTCGGCGAGGCCCTGGCGAGCGTGTGGGATTGGCTGGGGCGTGCTGACAATCCAAACGCCTTCACCAAGTTCTTTGAGGGCCTTGCACAGGATACCCGCGAAGGGATCGCATTCCTGAAAGAAGAGCTGGCAGCCGGAGGCGATCTACGAAAAGAATTCGATGATTCCTTGTCGGCGGCATTTACGAAGTCTGGTTCTCAGGTTGTTCGGGATATTGATGGAATCCTAAATGATGCCTTTAGCCGGATCCATCAGATCTCCAGCAGGGACTTCGGTGGTGTCACGAGTGTGATTGATCAGTTGGTGAAGCGTCTCCGAGAAGTACGGGAACAAATCAGCAACGAAACCGACACCCCGGGCGAGAATTGGGGAGCTTCATTTGCTGCTGGTGTACGCCAGGCTGCGGAGGCAGTGGGCGAGGTCAATGCCCAATTCCAGAAGCTGGGCGCTGACGTCTTCAACACCGTTGGTAACCAGATCAGCGGCGGGCTCACCGACCTCGTGACGGGTGCCGCGAGTGCCAAAGACGCGTTCCGTGACATGGCCCAGGGCATCCTCAAGGACCTGGCCAGGCTGACCATCAGGATGGCCGTCTTCAATGCGCTGGCGGCGGCTGTTGGTGGATTCGGCAAAGCGCCCACTGGCAACCCAGCGGTGGGCGCGACAGGCCCAGCCCCGTTCGTGAAGTCAGGCGGCATCATGCGTGCGGGGGGCCATGTGCGTCGGTACGTCCGCGGCGGCATGGTCCCGGGACCAAACATCAACCGTGACATGGTGCCGGCGCTGCTGGCTCCGGGCGAGGGCGTGCTCAACCGCCGCGCCGTCCAGCGTGTCGGCCCCCGAGCGGTCCACGCGATGAATCGTGGCGAGTCCATCGGCGGCGGCATCACGATCCACCAACACAACCACTTCGATGGACAGGTGTCGAAGTCAACCGCACGGCAGTCCACCGAAATGCTGATGGCCGCGCTGTTAGATGCGATGCGTCGGCATCCAGCATTCCGCGACCAAGTGAGGTCGATGGTGACATGACCACTCCCGCCGTCAAGCTGCGCCAGTTCCTGGGCGGTCCCGAGACGCTCACGCTTACCGTGGGCCAGGACGGCCTCGAGCTGCTCATCCCGGGCGAGGAAACCATCTCGGGTGGCATCTGCCCCGTGGTGCCCAGCCTGGTCCAGGCCGTGGACCTCAACGAGCCTACGGCGTTCTCTCGCGTCCGTTCGGGCCAGCTCAAGACCCAGCGCCTGGCCACCAAACGACGCGGCGGTCTCGACGTCACTTGGACCGTCGACGAGACCGACCGGGACACGCTCGTGGCGTTCTTCGACGACGATGTCGGCCAACACCTGCGCCCGTTCCAATTCACCCCCGACATCGACGGCGAGCTCGTCAGCGTGCGCCCGCTCAGCCCACCCCAGTTCACCTGGGCCACCCAGACTGGCCACACCATCACCTGCCGCTGTGAGGAAATGTTCTAATGGCGATCTACACCACCACCAGCAGCGGTACGGTCATCAGCACGTTCATCGGTGCCATCGAAGGCCAGCACCAGGCCATCATGTCCCACCAGCGGGGCACGGCCGAGCCAACCGTGAAGCCCACGGGCACGATCTGGCACCGGACCAACTATCCGAGCCTCGGCGAGGCGTTTGTCATTTACGACGGTTCGACGTTCAATCTGCTGCTCGACCCGGATCACGCCCAGATCAACGCCGGCGGCACAGTGGCGTTCACGGCGAACCAGTCGATGGGCAACAAGAAACTGACGAACCTCCTGGCCGGCAGCGCCGCCGCGGACGCGACCCGCAAGGACCAGCAGCTCCTACTCGATGGCAGCCAGGCCATGACCGGTGCCCTCCAGATGGGCAACCAGAGGATCACCAGCCTCGGGGCGCCAACGGCCGGCACGGACGCGGCCAGGCTCCAGGACGCCACGGGCACCAACTTCTACCGCACCACCGGCGGGGCCCCAGGCAGCGTCATCTACTCGGGCTGGGAGCCAGGCACCACCACCCCGTTCCAGGTCATCAACGAGACCCCGTTCAACCCCGAGGCGTGCCAGATCCT
This sequence comes from Phycisphaera sp., assembly GCA_025916675.1. NCBI lineage: Bacteria > Pseudomonadati > Planctomycetota > Phycisphaerae > Phycisphaerales > Phycisphaeraceae > Phycisphaera > Phycisphaera sp. Next base: position 1,283,658 of record CP098402.1, on the reverse strand, counting down.
CATCAAGGGCCAGATTCGTGATGCCGACTCGTTCAGCGAGAGCATCACATCGCTCGAGCTTGTGGCCGACATCCCACGCTGGCGCCACGAGACCGGCAACGGCGGGACCTTCGTGCATCCAGCGGGCTGGTACAAGACGACAGGCGGCTGGACCCAGCTCTTGGGCAGCTTCACCAACTCGACGTCGTCCTCGTACGACTGGCGGAGCGAGGACCTGGGCAACGGTGTCCGCCTCTACGTCAGATTCGTCATCTCGGGTGGCACCAAGGGCGTGGAGTGGTGGCTGCGCAAGGGTGACTCCGGCGACTACCAGGACATCGACGAGGTCGGCGGTCCAGCCGAGGGCATCAGCCAGATCTTCATCACCTACAACGAGTTCAGCGCATGAGGCCGCTGACCAACCCCCTCCAGATCGCAAGGCTGGCGCTGAGGGACCAGGGCGCCTGGCTGTTCTTCGTCGAGATCCCCACGACGTCGGGCGGCTTCTACCGCCTCGTGCGCAACAGCGAGCACCAGGATGGCAACGGCGTCCGCTGGCATGCCGCCAGCATCGGCGTCGATCTGCCCCCAGAGGACGACTCGGGCAGCCTGGGCGAGATGATCCTGAGCATCCCCAACGTCTCCCAGACGCCCATGGCCCTGGTCGAGACCGGCGGAGAGCTGCTCGGGCAGACGGTCACCTGCTGGGTGCAGACGACAACCGACCTGGACACGTTCGATGACGCGGCGAGCTGGCAACACTTCATCACGTGGGTCCAGGCCGATGAGCAGACGCTGCAATGCCGCGGGGGGCATCCCGCGCTCAGCCAGCCCGTACCCAGCCAGATCATCGACCGTGGCCGTTTCCCGGGCCTGCGCTCGGTCGGGAGCCTCTGATGGTCGACGTGCGCACGGACCTGGAACGCTACCGAGAGATCCCGTTCGCCGAGGGCGGGCGCGACCTCGAGCAGGACGAGGGCCTGGACTGCTGGGGCCTGGCCCGCATGGTGTGCCAGGAGATGACCAGCGTCGAGCTGCCCATCGACGACTCCGAGGCCATGGCCCGGATGGGTGAGCTGACCGAGGTCATTGATAAAGGCACGCCGAGGGCAGGAGATCTCGTGCTCATGCTCCGAGGCACGCACGTTGGCGCCTGCATCGGCGAGTACGTCGTCCACATCTCGAAGTCGGCTGGCGTCCAGATCATGAGCGTTGCCGCCATGGCTCGGCTCCGGATCATCGACAAGGTGCTCCGGCCGCGGAGGGCGAAATGAGCAACATCCAGACCGTCACGCTGCACCTGTACGACAACGCCCTCACCCGGTCCAACCAGCGTACCAAGCGGGTGAAGTTCTGCGATGTCTCGGACCTCCGAGAAGCCGTCAAGCTGGCCATCAGCCGCCGCATGGGCCCTGAGACCACCCGGATCGCCGTCATCGTCGATGGCAAGCCCGTGTCCATCAATGCCGACTGGGAGGTCGAAGACGGGGGGGTGGTCCACGCCGCCCCGATGCCAGGCGGTCTGGCGGTCGCCGGCACGATCGCCCTCAACATCGCCATCGCCGCCGCGGCGACCGCTGCCAGCTACGCCCTCACGAAGAGCCAGCTCAAGAAGCTCTCGAGCACCGATGACACCGACAGCAGGCGATACGGCTTCAACCGCCTGAGCTTCGATGCCCGCGTTGGTGATCCCATCCCGGTCGTCTTCGGGCGCCGGCGCTTTGGCCCGAAGATCGTGTCCGTGGTGCCAGACGACAGCGTCGAGGGGGACAGCAAGCTCAGGATGCTGCTACTCATCGGCTGGGGTCCCAATCACGCGATCGGCAACCAGGTGGCCGACTTCGAAGACGTCGCCAGCAGCGCCCTCGAGGGCATCTACCTCAACGACCAACCCATCAGCAACTTCACCGGGGTCAGGGCGTGGGGCCGCATGGGCAGCGACAGCCAGAACGCCATCCCGGGATTCGACAACCCAAGCGCCCTCAAGGACGTCGGCGTGGGTGGTGTGACGCTGGCGCCCAATACGCCCTTCCAGGTGACCACCAGCGGCCCCGTGCAGGCCGTGGTGCCCCGAATCCGCTTCCCGGCAGGCCTCTACGCCCTCAACGGCACCCAGATCGACGCTCGGAGTGTCCAGTACCGGGTCCGCTGGCGCGTCACCGCCGGCCCGGGCGCCTGGAGCGACTGGATCACCTACACGGTAGAGCGGGCCGAACAGAGCGAGTTCACCAGTGCCGGGCGCCTCGACTTCCTGGCCGATCCGGCGGCCCAGCTCGATGTCGAGGTAGAGCGTCTCACGGCCGTGGTGGGCGCGACCGAGGGCGCGGACGAGATGGTGTGGGACAGCATCATCGAAGAGACGTACGACAGCCAGCGGTACGCCGGGCTGGGGCTGCTGGCCCTTGAGCTCACCGCCGGGGAAGAGATCGCGGGTGTTCCACGTGTCTCAACCGACATGAACGGCCTGCGCGTGCGCGTCTGGGATGGGGTGAGCGACCCAACCAGCCCCACATTCATCATCGCCGCAACCGACAACCCCGCCTGGCATGCCCTGGAGCTGCTCACCAACACCACCTGGGGCCTGGGCGCCACCTACGGCGATTCTCGGATCGACATGCCCAGCCTCTTCGCATGGGCCCAGTACTGCGATGAGGTCGTCGAGAGGCCCGGCGGTGGCACGCGCCAGCGGTTCCGGCACCACTATGCCATGGACCGACAGCAGGACGGCTGGGATTGGCTCCGCCAGATCTGCCGTGCAGGGCGCTGCTCGCCGGCGACGGTGGGTGGCGTGGTCCGGTTCATCGTCGACAAGCCCCAGGCGCTGGCGGTAGAGACGTTCGGAGATGGCTCGATCGCCGTCGACGATAACGGGGTCGCCCAGTGGGCCTACACGCGGGAGGACGCCACTGGAGGCCGAAACAGGCCCAACCGGACGGTGGTGCAGTTCGAGAACGAGCAGGCGGATGGATTGCCCGATGCGGTGGCCAAGCCCGGCTATGGGGAGCTCTGGCTGGCATACGAGCCAGTGCGTGAGAACCAGGTGCGCCTCGACGGCGTCACCGATCCCGATCAGGCCGCCGCAGAGGCCGCCTACATCATGGACAAGACTCGGTTCCTCACCAGGAATGTCACGTTTATCACGGTGCGCCCGATGGTGATGCTCCAGCCTGGCGAACGCTTCGATAAGGCGTTCAACCTCACCGGATGGGGTACCGCGAGCGGGCGCCTGGCCGCGGACGCCGATGGCAACCGGATCACGCTCGACAGGACCGTGCAGCTCCAATCTGGCACCCAGTACGTGGTACAGGTCCACCACCAGGACAACTCGATCGAGATCCGCGACGTGGTGAGCCCAGCCGGCGTGTACGCCCGGGGTGAGTCGATCGAGCTGACGAGCGCCTTCACCACCGACGCCATGGCCGACGAGGAATACCAGCTTGGTGAGAGCGGCATCCACGTCAAGCCGTTCACATGCACCGCTGTCCGGCCGGTCGAGTTCAAGGAGGCCCTGGCCTGGGAGATCTCCGGCGTCGAGTACGACGAGGACGTCTACAACGAGGAAGTGGGCGACGTCACGTTGCCCCCGTACTCCACCCTAGACGACAAGCTGCGCACGCCCGGGCCCGTGCTCGACCTCAAGGCCTTCGAGCGCGTGATCAACGGCATCAGCGCGATCGAGCTCGCCTGGAGGCAGAAACCCGAGGACCAGCTCATCACGTCCAGCTTCAGGATCTTCCGCAGGCGCGTGGGCACGACGGCTTGGGTGCAGGTGCCCGATCCCAAGGTCAGCCGCCGCGGATCGATCATCGAGATCGACGACCGAGACGTGGCGTACGACTTCGCCGTGGTGGCCGTGAGCTACCAGGGCAAGTTCCTCCGGCCGGACGATCCCAGGGTGCCAAAGACGGGCATCGCGTTTGGCCTGGGCGAAGCCCCGCCTCCACCACCCGACACCGTCACAGCGACCCAGGATGCGGGCTCGACGTACGACCTGACCTGGGACGCTGTCGAGGGCGCCATCGGCTACCAAGTGATCTATGGCGGCCCACAGGCGGGGACGACGCTGCCGAACGAAGGCGCCGAGGATTGCTACGTCCTGGCCCGCACGACAGACCCCGAATTGACGGGCCTGGTGGTGCCGCCCAGCATCGACCACCGCTGGTGGGTGCGAAGCGTTGGCCCCAGCGGGCGTTTGTCCTGGACGGCGACCGATGAGACGCTGAATCATGCCAACCTGCCCGCTGGAACGAGCGTGCGTGGCACGTACACGCCCGATCTCTCCAGCGATGGCACGCTCACAAACCTCACCTGGAACGGCACCACCTCACGCCTCGAGCTGACAGACCCCGATTTGGACGGCGTTTGGGAGAGCCCTGAGGTCGTCCTTGGTGGCGGGGCGGCTCTCACGACGTTCATGCACCGCATCCTGACGGGCAACGACACCGACGATCCGACCATCGCCGCCTATCCAGAGCTCGTCCCCAGCATCGAGGCCGACCAGTGGGGTGTGGTCGACGACGACCCAGACCGCATCGTGGGCATGCTCATGCCACCATATCCAGACGCCCGCATCGGCTACAAGGTGGAGATCCGGACGGCCGTCAGCACTACGTTTGGGGCATGGACCGAGTGGGCACCGTTCACGTCCTTCGATGCCTCGGTCGGCAAGTACCAGGTCCGCGTCACGATCGAACGCCAGAGCGCACCGTACAGGCCATCGCTCGCCGCGTTCCACGCCACAATCGTCAGCTAGGAGTAGCCATGCCAGAGCCCAGGCAATGCAACGCACAGCACGTCCACGATCGCATCTGCCGCTGCCTCGAGCATGCCGCGATCGACACAGCCAACTTGCCCGAGATCCTCCAAGCGTTTGACCAGGCCGGCTTCGAGATGCGAGAGAAGGGCAAGCGAGATCCGGTGCCGATCGGTGATCAGATCCCGATCAAGCGCAGCCAGATCGGACACAGCGACGACTGGCTGCTCCAGGCCGACATCGGCGGCGGAAGCCGCGTTGTGTGCGTGGAGAGCATGGTGCGAGGCCAGCGCCAGCGATCAGCATGGACGGCCGTGCCGGCATTGACGGACCACGAGAAGCGGATGGCTGAGCTTCGGCGAGAGCTTGAACACAGGTCCGCACACCCCAATGGGGATGGGTAGGTACTACTGAACCCCCACCCCCTGCTATCAGGTCGCGAGGCGACGTGCGCACAAATGCCGGGGGTGGCCGTTTTGTGGATTCGCGTTTCGCGTTTCGCGTTTCGCGTTTTGAGCCCATGACCCAAAGGGTAAAAAGGCCAGTTTCCCCCGGGGATCTGGCCCATTCTGCCCGCTGGCGCTACACACGAAAACGCGAAACGCCCCCCATCCTCACGGGCGAGTTTCGCGTTTTTGGGATAAAGACAAGGCCAAGATCTTCCCAGGCCGAATCCTGTACACCTTCGTTTCACGGTCCTTGATCTCAACAACCCCGATTTGAACCAGCTCACGCAGGCCTGATGCCACGTCCGACTCGGTGATCTTCGCTGAGGTCGCGATTATACTGAGCTTGGAAATGACGGTAGTCCAATCCACCCTGAGGCTGGCCCATAGCACGAGAACATTCCCAACCGACCAAGCCTCGTGCGACATGTTGATGTCATCTAGTGCCAACAGGATTTGATGAGAATCGAAGGTTTGCGGGAGCTCAATAATGGTCTCGCTGAATTTGCGAGGCGCCAGTTCCTCTGGCGTCCGATGCACCGAGACATCCAGATCGTTGACCATCGAAGAGAGCGTCCTGGCGAACTCGCGCGCCTGTTTCATGACGTCGTCCACAGCCGCCTGCGGGTCGTACGACTCGGCCCAGACCTCGGTCGTGACCCGGCATCGATCGCCGGTAGCCTCCCTCCAGTCATAGATCATGCGGCACTGCCACTTCGACGGATCATCAAGGTCTTCATACCTCGTCAGCTCGATCGGTCCCATCTCCAGGGTGAAGAAGGGCCACTGCTTTTGGCCCTTGATCCGCCATGCCTTTGGGTTGCGGAGACAAGCCTTGGCGGCCATCGCCTGCTTCTTGACTTCCTGCGACAACGGCTGGCAGTCGAGAAGCTCAAGAATCATCTCCTTGATGGCCTTCGCAAAGTCGGCCGCGCTCATCCCGGCCGGGACTTCGATGTTGACAGTGTTCATGTCAATGTTGGCGTGGTCGGTCATGGTCGTTCTCCTGTTGATTTCAGCCCGCGCTACGGGAGTTGTTGAGTGATTCTGGATACAACAGATCCGTGCCCCGGATCGGCTGGCCCTTCTTGATCAGCCCTAGCTTCCGCAGCTCGGCCAGGGCGGCCCGGATGGTCGAGCTGCCCGGCGAGACTTCGGCACGCTGGGCGACCTCTTCGACGTCCAGGCCGTCCCGCTCGAGGACGACCTCGAACACGCGGAGCGAGGCGCCGCTGAGTTGCTGGCGGATCATGGCGTGCCAGTCGGCGATCGTGCCCACCTTGGGGAACTCGACGGCGCCGCGGCCCTGGGCGGTCAGGCTGGTGCCCTGGCCGTAGTACGCGATGAGCCCGGCCTTCTTGAGCTCGGACCTGGCCGCCCGGATCGTGCTCGATCGCGGGCTGATGCTGGCCACGAAGGCCACCTGCTCGGTCGTCGGTAGCTCGACGCCGGCCTTGAACCACCACGCCAGGGCGTGCAGGACGCGGTCTTGAGCCGAGCCGGTCGAGGCCGGTGCGACCATTTTGGTGGGCTCAACAGAGTGGTCCGGGGCTGGCGCGACCATCTTCCTGGGCTCGGGAGAATGGTCGGCCCCCTCCGCCTCGGCCGCGAAGTCCTGGATCTCATCGAGGATCCTGGCCGCTCGAGCAGAGAGCGTGCCGACCTTGGCGAGCTGGTCGGTGCGCAGCCGGCGCTCGTAGGCCAGGGCCTGATCGACAGCACGCTGCACCGCGGCGGGATCCGGCTCTGGGGCCATCTTCGACTTCTTTGCCAGCTCCCGCCGGAGCTGGGTGATCGTCTTCTCGGCGTCCTCGAGGGTGAGAGGACGACCCTCGCCAGCGATGTCCTTCACCGCTTCGGCCAGGGCCCGCATGACGGCCGAGTGCTTCACGGGCGGCACGGTGGCGGTGGCGCCGTCCGGCGGCGAGGTCTGGGGCCGGCTAGCGCGGAAGCGCGAGACGCCCGGCTCGCTCAGGGCCGGGCCGTGGGCGAACCACTCGCCCGGCTTCAGCTCGCGCAGGACCTGGGCGTCGGCCCTGCTCATGCCCAGCATGTCGGCCGCCCGCTTGATGTCGATGTCCAGGGTCGTCATGCCTAGGAACTGGTTGCCGGCCTCGGCGATCGCGTCCTTTCGCAGCTTCGAGATCCGCTGGCTGAGCAGGATGCCGCCGTACCCGCGCTTGCGGCCGCGGCTCATCAGGTCGATGACCTGGGCGGCCGAGTTCTCGGATCGCATGCCCTCTGGGCAGAAACGGTGGGCCTCGTCGATCGCGATGATCGTGGGCCGCCAGCAGGCCCGCGGGGCCCCCATGACGGCCTTGAGGAAGTCGGCCACGTACTGCTCGTGGTCGCGCGTGGGCAGCTCGGACAGGTCAATGATGGCGCTGCACGCGTGCTCCATCAGGGCGCGGGCCACCTGGCGGGCGCTCTTCAGCTCGCATGGGATCTCGCCGTGCGGGCCCACCAGCACCATGCTGGCGACCTCGCGGATGGTGAAGAACTCGCCCTCGGGGTCGATGACGATCACGGGCATCTGGTCGGCCGCCTGCTCCACGATCGAGCGCAGCAGGTAGCTCTTGCCCCCGCCCGAGCTGGCCTGGATGACCGCCCGGCTCTGGGCCAGACGGGCGGGGTCGAGGGTGATGGTTTCGGTCAGATGGACGGTCATGATGGCTCCCTACGAGGCGGCATGAACTCGCCGAAATGATGAACGTGGGCCGTCTCGAGCGCGTAGCGGATGAATCGCCAGTCTTTTTCGGGCAAGCAGGCAGTGAGAGCCTTTCCCGGCGGGAGGTCGGGCAACCTTCGATAGTCGACGGGTGGTGCGTCGATCAGGCCTCCGAAGAACGCATGGAGAGCCTGGAGCTTCTCCGCGAACTCGCGAGCCCTCTCGCCGGTGCTGAACTCGGGGTCATAGCTGTCGCTGACAGGGCCCGGCATCAGGCACCCCCTTTGATGGTCAGCAACGCGCGATGGGTGTAGATTCGGCCCATGCCTGGCTTGCCCGATGTGTCGCTGTCATCCGGCACGAATTTGATGAAACAGCCCGCCTCAAGCATGGCGGTGGTTTCACGGACCATGTAGGGCATTCGAGGATTCTCGATCTGATCCTTCCAGATGCCCCGCCGGTACCTGTGGCTGACGACAAGCTCGCGCCCAGATTTGATTTCGTCCAGTACCTCGCGCATCCGCTTGGTGAGATGCACCGTCTTACCCAGTTCGGATGGGCCGCAGCAGATCGGCACGTAGTCTTGCTTGATGGTCAAGCCTTCACCCCATCTGCCGCTGCGGCACGAATGGCGTTGATAAAGTCGATGGCCTCGGAGAGCGCCTCACCCTCAGGTTGGTTGTTCCCGACCTCCGGGTCAGCCTTCAACCGCTCGAGCAGGCTCCCAAGATGGTGGACTTGCAGCTCATCCGGAAGGCCGGCATCCTTGACAGCGTCGTCCAGTCGGTAGCCGAACTGGCGGTCCATGTGGTCGTCGGCCGCTTCCTTCATGCCCTTGGCGGTGTAACCACGCTCCGACAGGCCAGAGACGTGGTAGAGCAGCTCCGCCAGGCGCTCCTCGGTGTCCATGAGCTGGTCCATGAGCTTGCGGGCACCCTCGCCCGTGACGGCCAGGGGGACACCTGACGGCGGAGGCGTCAGGTACTCGAACTCATCTGGCTTGATGCCCAGCCAGCGGCCGGACACACCTGGCTTGACGGATACGGCACCATGTTGGTTGCACCATGCCTCGTGCTCGCCAGCATCGGCTGCTAGCAGAGATCCGGGTATTTCGGATCGAACTCGACGGAGCAGGCGAATCTTGAATGGTCCATGGTCCACTGTTTGGTCCTTTCCTAGTGGCACGCGACAGCTCACCGACCCAACGGATGGGTGGTGGCAGCCCACGCGAGTGCTGTTTGAATCACTGGGGAAACCGCGCGCGTCGGAATCTGCGCGCACGGGCCGAAGCCGGCGGTTTCGCTCGGCAATTCCAGAGGCGGTTCGAGTCCCTCCGGGCCCACTCCTTTTGACCAGCCCCCCTGGTCGCACAAACGACAGGGTCGGGCTCGGCGGTTTGGATGGTGACCGGCCAAACCCCGGAAGGATGGCCGGCAGCGCCCTATCGTGCGGCTGTTGACCCGTCCAGGCCGCGCTCGCGGCCGTTGCTTGCAGGGGGCCGCCGGCTATGAACAATCTCAAGGGCCATCTGGTGCTCGTTGGCGTCGCGGCGCTCGGCGTGTCGCTCATCCTGGTTGCGATCCTGATCCCGCCGGGCAATCCGCCGCTGCCGGGGGATGAGCAGGGCCAGGGCGAGACCGCCGGCACACCGGATGGTGAGGCGGCCGAAGGCGAGCGGTCACGCACGGTCGAGCCCATCGAGCCGATGGACGAGCCGGCGCACGTGCGGCTGCTGCGGGCGGCCTCGGCCGGTGACGTGGCGACGATGCGGAGCCTGATCGGCATGGGTGTGAGCCCCGATGCCGCGGCCAGCACGGCCGACGTGGCGTCGGTGAGCACGCCCCCGCTGGAAGCCGGAGCGACGGCCCTGATGCTGGCGGCCCGGGACAGCGATGCGGCGACGGTCAATGCCCTTCTGGAAGCCGGAGCCGACCCGAACGCGCAGGCGGACTCGGGGATGAACGCCCTGATGCAGGCGGCCCAGCGCGGGCAGACGGACATCGTGGTGTCGCTCCTGGGGGCCGGTGCCGACCCGACGCTGGAGACGGCCGAGGGGCGGACGGCGCTGATGCTTGCCGCCAGGAACGGGGCCCACCATTCGGTGGATCTGCTGCTGGAGGCCGGGGCCGATCCCGATGAGGCGGACGCCCAGGGCGTGACCGCCCTGATGCACGCGGCCGGCGGCCAGCACATGGAAGCGGTGATCGTGCTGCTGGGCGGGGGTGCCCGGGTGGACCTGGCGGACAGCAGCGGGCGCGGCGCCCTGGATCGGGCCGGCGAGAGCGGGCCCATCGCCGACGTGCTGCGCGAGGCCGCCGGGGGCTGAGTACGTCTGGAGTTGGCCCGTGCAAGCGGCCGATAGAGGGCGACCCGTCCGAGGAGTGTCATGGCTGACGTGAACGGTGTGAACGGCTCGAATCCGCTGGCAGCTCTGCAGGGTGCCGGGCGGTCGATCCGGATCACGCCGACACCTCCAAACACGACCCAAACCGGCCGCCCCGCGCCCACCGACGCGATCAGCTTCTCGAAGGCCGCCGAGCGGCTACGGTCGGCCCAGCCCGTGCAAGCGGCGCCCGCGACGTACGGGGTCAACGGGCTCCAGGCGACGACGACCGCCGCGGCGAAGCAGGCCATCGGGCAGATGGTGGCGGCGCGGGTCGAGACCCCGATGGACTACGTGTCGGGGCAGACGCCGACGCGGGGCGGGGCATTGCCGTTCTACACGAACCCGAGCCTGGCGAATAGCGCTGCGACGAGTGCCAGTGTGAACCGCAGCGCGGCGCGGCTGGGCGTTGGCCTGGATACCTCGGGCTAATCGTCCAGGCCACCGGCTTTTTCATCGGCGGGTCATCGAACCGCCGAAATCCATCGCATGACCTCATCCCAAGCCGTCGCCGAGAACGCGTACCCGGCCCGTGTCCAGCCGCTGCCCGACGCGGTGGACCACTGGCGGGCCGAGCGCGAGTACTGGCTCGGCCGGCTCGAGGCGTACTACCGCGAGGCGTTCGGGGTTGGGCTCGATCGGTTGCAGACCGATGATGCGGCAACGCCCGGTGCGCGGGTGAGCGTGATCCAGGACGTTGCCAAGAGCAACCCCGATGCGTTTTATGCGACTGGTGCTCGAGGGATTCTGTTCTACTTGCAGGAACTGCGAGACCACGGCGTGGACCCGGCTTCGCTGGGCGCGGTGCTGGAGTTCGGGCTTGGGTTCGGGCGGTTGCTGCGGCATTGGCTGCCCATCGGGCCGGAGCTGTTCGGGTGCGATGTGACGCCTGCGGCGGCCGAGTATTGCGCTGAGGTGTTCGGCGATCGCGCACGCATCTCTTGCAACGCCGAGGAGCCGCCGCTCGAGTATGAGGACGGCCAGTTCGATCACGTGTTTGCCAACTCGGTGTTTACGCACATCCGAGGCGAGGCGGCGGTTCGCTGGGCAGCGGAGATGGCCCGCATCATCCGACCGGGCGGTGTCGCGATCTTCAGCGCCCTGGACGACAACGTCCACCTGAACAACCTGACCGAACGGGAACTCGATCAAATCTTGCGCGAGAACGATGGCGTGCGGGAATGGGGACGGCCGGGTGTGCGTGAGAACTATCGCTACGCGACCGACGATGCCGAGCGGCGGTTGTGGTCGCCCTGGTTTGAGGTGCTCGAGATCCGCCGGCACTTCAAGGACCAGCGGCACGTGATCCTGCGGCGCAAGTCCTAGCCGCGCAACCGAATGTAGACCCCCATCGCCGCCGCGCCCACGAGGTTGCTGACCAGGTCCCAGCCGGTGTTGGTGTAGCCGCCGACGTTGGTGTCGGGCATGGTCAAGACGGCGACGAACTCGACGACCTCGTTGAGGGCGCCCAGGCCGATGCCCATGAGGATGCAGGCAAGGACTAAGCCGGTCGTTGGCTTGGGTGGTGCCCCATCGTCGCGCTTGAACGCGATTCGGAGGCACTCCCAGCAGACCAGCGTTGCGACCGCGAAGCCGAATGCGTGGAGGGCCTGGTCATACCTCGGTAGCCACTCGGCCGGACGATAGTTATACAGCACCGCATCGCCGCCGATGGGCACGTTGCCGCCGGCCAGGTGGAGGACGGCCCAGATAAGCAGGCCAGCGATGGCGGCGGTGGAGAAGTGGACGCTGCGGTCGATAGCGGCGACCACGCCCGCGAGGATGAGCAGGACGACGCCGTAGAAGATGAACTCGTTGTTGCCGTTCAGGAGGGCGTAGATTGAGAAGCCAACGAGGGCGATGGCGAAGAGGATGGTGGCGGTGAGGCGGGTGGGGTCTTTGAGGAAGGGGGGGGACGAGTCAGCCATGGCCTTGGTATCGGCGGATGGAGGATTCTGAGTTGATCGGTATGCGACGATCAAGAGCCGGCCCAGAGCCGGCCTGAAGCCCTGGCAACGACCCGGGCGGGATCGGAGTCTGACCGGTCGGGTTGGACAGGATCGCTCGATCGGGTAGCATCGCCCACCGATCCTCCGTTCCACATGCCAACCCCCACGCTTCCGGAGCCCGCCATGACCACCCGCGATATCGACGCATTGTTCGAGCACATGACCACGAAACTCGACCACCAGATGGAGGACGAGATGGAGTGGATCTTCTCGATGCTCCACGAGGACACGGACCGGCTCGAGAAGGTGGGCATGACGCTGGTGGACGAGTTCGACGTCGACCTGGTGACGTGCGAGCTGTGCGATGATAATGGCAAGGCGACCGGTGAGCGGGTGGACCTGCTGATCTCGATGGTGGCGGCGCTCAAGCCCGAGGAGGTGCGGGCGTTGTCGGATCGGTTCGCGGCCCTCGCGGAGTCAGAAGGCGTCGAGTATGAGGGCGTGGCCTGCACCGATCCGCTGCCCGAGGACTTCTTCGATTGGTTGGACCTCGAGGAAGCCAACTGGCGGCTGAAGCACCTGGCCGACAGCGGGTGGCCCGAGGGGCAGCCGATCCCGTTCATCTTCGCCGTCGAGTGCGAGGACGGTGCGCAGGCGAAGAAGGTGGGCGCGGCGTTCGAGGCCGACGGGCTGGATGGCAAGCTCGGGGGCGTCGAGGTGATCGACGACTCGGGAGACCATGAAGACGCCCAGGGCACGGGCGTAGCCGTGCAGATGGAGGGTCTGCACGACGAGGCCGTGCTGGCGTCGGCGTACGCGGCGGTCGAGGGGATCGTGAAGGAAGCCGGGGGGCGGTTGTTGGGGGTTCAGTTTTTTGGGGATGAGGATGAGGATGGGGACGACGAGGGCTGATTACTCGCGACCGTTGGCCGCCATGAAGCTCCGCCCCTAATTTCTCCCGTTCCCGGGGCGCATCATTGACAGGCCGTTTCCTCGAACAGCGTCCAAGCGCGTGAAGTTGGACCAAGTCTCAACTTCTGGTGGTTCATGAGGCCGGGAATCACTCGAACACGATCTCGAATCGTTCCGCGCTGTATCGTCGTCCGAGCACCGGCTGGATCGCGTTAGCGACCGGCTCGGAAAACAACGTCCAACCATTCATCGCCATCCACATAGGCGCGTCAGCCTGATCCTGTGTCACAATGAGCTTGTCCCCAGGTTCACCCCCCGGCCCGTACCTCGGCTGTCCACACGCCTCACAGCGAGACACTTCCTGATCGACATCGAATGCCCAACGCACCTTGGACTCCGCGGTGCAGAAGAACGCGTCAAAGTTGATCTTCTGGCACCAATCGGGCTCGCGCACGTACGTAGCCGGAGGCATGCTCACCCAGCACGGCACCCTGCCATGTCGCCATCGAGAGAAGTCGGCCGCGGTGAGGAGTTTGTGGTGAATCACCTCAAACGGGCCGAGCATGTCGGATACCAACTTTCGCTCGGGCTGCTCGATCAATAGTGCGGCTGTGCATTGGCGGACCATCTCTTGAGATGGCGATCGGCACCCTTTGCACAGCCAGCCTCGCTTGCGCAACGGTCTGGTCCATCGCTGATCGGGGATCGCCCAGCGTGCTGGAGTCAGGTTGAACAACACGGCTCGAGCCATTACGTCCCCTCCTCGAAGCAGCGCGCACTCAATTCGTCCATTGTTCCCACCCAAACCCCACCGGCATCCGATCCTCCCTTTCGTGCAACCACGCCACGAGCCACTCGAACGCGTCGACCAGCCTCGGCCCGGGCCGGTTGAAGTACTGGTTGCCGTCGACGAGGGCGACCTTGCCGTTCTGTACGGCCGGGAGTGAGCGGAACCAGTCCTGACGGGCGATCTCGCTCGTCGCGTGGCGGGTCTGTTCCAGGGTCAGGCCGCAGGGGGCGATGACGAGGGCCTCGGGTTTGGTTGCGGCGAAGATTTCGTTAGGAACGCTGATGGACTTGCCGGCGGTGCGTTCGCTGTGCATGGCGCCGGCGGCGGCTCCGGAGCCTTGTTTGGCGATGGTCTCGTTCAGGGGGTGGCGGCCGCCGGCGCGTTCGATGAGTTGCACGGTCCAGTGGCCGGCGATGAAGATGGGGTCGGTCCATTCAAGAAAACCGACGACCGGGGCGTGGGCGAAGCTGGGCACCATGTCGGCGGCGGCGTAGAAGCGCTCGCGCAGGGCGGCGACCTGGTGCATGGCGTGGTCTTCGTTGCCGATCGCTTTGCCGATCGTCAGGCAGTCGTCGTAGACCTGCTCGAGGGTGTGGGGGTCGAGGCTGATGATGGTGGGTTCGGTGCCCGACTTCTCGCCGATGCGTTGGGCGGCGGCTTGCACTTCCGGTAAGGCGATCGAGCATACGTCACACAGGTTTTGGGTGAGGATGATGTCGGGCTGGAGGGCTTCGAGCATCCCGGTGTCGAGCGAGTAGAGGGATGGTGCGGGGTCTTCCGCTCCGCGAGAGTCACCGGGGCCGAGGGCCTCGCGAACCTGCCGATCGATCTCGGCCGACGACCCTGGACTACCCGAATAGGTAGTCCGGGCGGCGGTGAGTGTGGGCAGGTGGGAGAGCTTGGATGGGAAGTCGCACTCGTGGCTGCGGCCGACCAGCAGGTGGTCGCCGCCGACGAGGCACAGGATCTCGGTGGCCGAGGGCAGGAGGCTGATGACACGCGGTGCCTTAGGGAGGTGGCTGGGGTGGGTCATGGGTCTTGGGATCACCTGGGCTTTGGTACACGGCTGGGCCCGATTGGGCCGATGAGCCCCGGACTTGGCTGGGTTATGGACCAACGTGGTCGGTGGCTGGCTGGGGCCGGTGAGGAGGGGCGGCGCGGGGCCTGGAGTGGCTTCCGCGGCGCGAGGCTGATAGAACCCTAGCCCCTGGCAGGCCTTGGCTTGCCGAGTGACCATGCCGTGGGGGCGAACGACCGGCAGGAGGGCGACGATGCCGCAGCGGATGAACGTGGAATTGGGCTCGAGGAAGTTGGCCATGCTGCCGCTGGCGGCGGGTTTGGCTGTTGGCCTGGCCACCAGCGCGGGGCTTGGCCAGAACCAGCCCCAGGGCGAGCCGCCAACCCAGCCCGAGGGCCGCTCGCCCGCCCTGGTGCCCGAGCCGGGTCAGGAGCAGGGTGCTCAGGCGCAGCCGCAGGCACCCCAGGATGGCCCGCCGATCATCATCGGGCCGTTCGCCGAGCCCGTGGAGCTCCGGACACTTCTGGACATCGCGGTGGCGCGCCTTGGGGTGCAGCTCGCGGTGGATACAAGCCTGACCGGCAGCGTGATGATCACCCAGGAGCTGCGCATCCCGCCGGACCAGTATCTGCTGCTGCTGAACTCGTTCCTTGAGCAGAACGGTTTCGCCATGGTGCCCGGGGCGATCGATGGGTTCTTCCAGATCGTGCCGAAAGCGTCCGTGCCTTCGAACCCCGGCAAGACATTGCCGACGACACTCGTGATCCGCACGCCAAATACGAAACCCAGCGTGTTGCAACAGGCGATCGTGAGCCAGGTGACCTCGGGTGGACGCATCGCGGCGCTCGACGAGCTCGGCGTGCTGATCGTGACGGCCTCGCCGGGCGAGGCTAATGAGGTCAAGCGGCTGGTGGATCGCATCTTGGCCGAACGTGACGAGCAGCGGTACATCCCGTTCGATCTAACGCACATCTCGGCGGTGGCGGCGCGCAGCCAGGTGCTGCTGCTGGCCGGTGTGCCCGAGGAGACCGGCTCTCCGGTCCAAAGCTTCCCTCGCCAGCAGGGCGGCGATCAGAGCGGAGCGGCGCTCACCAGCGCGTTGAGCAACCTCGGCCAGCGGCTGATCGTGGCGCCGTCGGGCAATCGGCTGCTCTTCCGCGGCACGTCGGACGAGGCCGATCGCGTGGCCGATCTGATCGATATGGTGGACATCGCCGACAATTTGCTTCCCAAACGGTATAGCACGGGGTCGTCGACGGCGAACGTAGCGGCGCTGGCAGAGCAACGTGGGCTGGGCACGATCATCCAGTTTTCGAGTGCCGATCAGCAGGGCGGGCTTGGCCAGTTCGGTGGTGCCCAGGGAGTCCGGGGGGTTCAGGCGGGCCAGAACCCGTTCGGCCAGCCGCAGTCGCCCCAGGGCGGATCGGCGATCGTGGTGGACGAGGTGCGACAGAGCATCGTGTTCTATGGCACGCCCGAGCAGCACGAGGGCTTCGCAGCCCTGGTGAACGAGTACGACCCGGGCGACGAGCAGGTGGTCATTCGGAACTACGAGCTTGACTGGGCCAAGGCCGAGGACGTGTCCAACCTGCTGACCGAGTTGATCGAGGGCGCAACGGCGGCGGCCAGCGGTGACCTGCTGCCCGGTGGCGGCCAGACGGGGCGGCAGGCCACGGCCAGGCAGCCGCGCACGCCGGATCAGCCACCCACTCCCGATGGTGCCTTCGGCGACGTGCAGAGCGAGGACGCGTTTGTCACCTTCGACGAGGCGACCAACCAGGTGCTCGTGCGAGCCCCGATGAATATGCAGCCGCAGTTCCGGCGGCTGATCGAGACCATCGACAAACGCCGGCCCCAGGTGTTCATCGAGGCGAAGATCCTGGCGGTCACGTGGACCGACGACATGCGGCTGGCGTTCGAGTCGCAGATCATCAACGCGGGCGGACGCGAGGGGTTGTTCCAGACGAACTTCGGATTGACCGACTCCGATATGGACGCGACGATCCCGAACACCGTGGATGACAGCCTGCTTGGTTTCACCTCGGCGGTGATCCGGAGTAATTATGTCCCGATTGTGATCAATGCCTTCCAACGCAACGTGAACGGGCGCATCCTGGCCACGCCGCAGCTCCTGGTTGACAACAACACCGAGGCGAGCATCGTGAGCGTGGAGGCGCAACCGTTCCAGACGACCTCGCAGGACGGCACCTCGACCCAGACCGGCTTCGGCGGATTCGAGGAGGCCGGTCCGCAGTTCACCGTCACTCCACGCATCAATCCGGGCGGGTTCGTCACGCTGAGCTACGACCTGACGCTGTCCAACTTCGTAGGCCAGGGGTCCGATGGTGTCCCCCCGCCGCGCCAGGACAGGACCGTGACGTCCGAGGAGGTCACGATCCCGAGTGATTCGACGATCATCGTCGGCGGCATCACACTCGAGAATGATGCCGACACGAAGGTCAGTGTCCCGCTGCTCGGTAAGATTCCCATCTTGGGGTATTTGTTCAGCGACACGAGTTGGAACGAGTCGAAGACAACGCTGTACGTGTTCATCACGCCCAAGATCCTCTACGAGCCGACGATCAGCGAATATGAATTGCTGACGGAGGGCCCGCGCCGGATCGCCGAGCTCGATGAGGACGTGCCGGAGCTCGAGACGTTCATGGTTCGGGTGATGGTGCCCCGGGACTTCACGCCCGATATCGGCTTCGGGGGCGGTGATGGCGAGCGTGAGCCCGATGGTGGTGACGAGTTCGGCATCGAACTCATCGAGCCCGGGTCCTGATCGCGTGGCCGCTACGGAGAGCCGACCATGAGCAAGCTATCCATCTTCGGGAAGGGCAAGCAGGACGGGGTGACCGAGGCCCGGGCGTCGGGTGATGCGCTGCCGGGTGTTGCCCGGGCGTTGCGAGTACCCCGGCTGACGGCCGATGCGTTGCTGGCATTCCGGGAGATGCCGGGCTCGGACACCGAACCCTGGGACATGCTCATCAGCGCGATGGCGACCGACGAGCAGAGCTCGCTGAAGCTGCTGGCCGAGCGGACGGGGCTGCCGTTCGTGGCCGAGCCCCGGCTGAGCGAGAGCGCGCTGCGGTTCTATGAGATGGTGCCCCCGAACGTGGCGCGCGAGCGGCACGTGGGCGGGGTCGCCAGCGATGGCCGCTGCATGACCATCGCCACGGCCCAGCCGATGCAGCCCGACTTCTTCACGCAGCTCGAAGAGCACCTGGGCATGCCTCTGCGGCTGGTGCTCACGCCCCGGGCGGTGGTGCAGAGCCTGGTGAACCGCGGCTACGAGCAGCGGCAGGACCTGGTTACTGAGATCATCGAGGAGATGCCCCTCGACGAGCGGGCGATCGCCAGCGCGGCGGGCTCGGTCGGTGCCGGGAACGACCTGCTCGCGCTCGCGCGCCAGGGGCCGGTCATCCGGCTGGTCAACATGATCCTCTTCGAGGCGCTGCGCCGGCGCGCGAGCGATGTTCACGTCCATCCCGAGGAAACGCGGCTGAACATACGGTTGCGTGTCGACGGCATGCTGGTGGATGCCTTCAGCCCCCCGCTGTCGCTGGCGTCGGCGATCAGCAGCCGCCTGAAGGTGATGACCGAGCTCGACATCGCCAACCGGCACAGCCCGCAGGACGGGCAGACGACCGTGCGCGTGGGTGCCCACAAGGTGGACATCCGCTTGAGCGTGATCCCCACGGTGCATGGCGAGCGGCTGGTCATGCGTCTGCTCGACCAGGGCCAGAACAAGCTGAGCCTGGACACGCTGGGCATGACCCAGGAGATGCAGGCGGAGCTCAAGAGCACGGTCGACCGGCCCAACGGCATGCTGCTCGTCACCGGGCCAACTGGGTCGGGCAAGACGACCACGCTGTACTCGGCCCTTGGCATGGTCGATCGCGATTCACGCAACGTGATGACGATCGAGGATCCGGTGGAGTATCGCCTCGAAGGCATCAGCCAGATGCAGGTGAACGCCAAGCGGGGCGTTACGTTTGCGGCCGGCTTGCGGAGCTTGTTGCGTCAGGACCCCGACGTGATCCTTGTTGGTGAGGTGCGTGACCACGAGACGGCCCAACTCGCGGTGCAGGCTTCGCTGACCGGTCACCTGGTGCTGGCGACCTTGCACACCAACGACGCCCCGAGCGCGATCCCGCGCTTGTTGGACATCGGCGTCGAGCCGTTCCTGGTCACGAGTTCCTTGCTGGGCGTGATGGCCCAGCGGCTGGTACGCCGATTGGCCACACCCGAGGAGCAGAATGAAAGCGGCCAGCGATATCGTGGCCGGATGGGTGTGTACGAGCTCATGCGCATGAACGACGAGTTGCGCACGCTGACGGCCCAGCGATCGGACGGCGTGCTGCTGATGGAGGCCGCCAAACGGGCGGGGTTCAAACCGATGATCGAGGACGCGAAGATGAAGGCCGCCAAGGGCATGACCGATGAGGCGGAGATCAAGCGGGTGTTGTCATAGGAGTGGCATCGAGATGGCTGACACGAAACCGACAACGATTGCAGCGTATCTCAAGGCTCTGCCCGCCGATCGCCGGGAGGCTCTAGAGGCGATCCGTGCGGTGGTGAACAAGAACATCGATACGAAGTTCGCCGAAGGCATGCAGTATGGCATGCCGGCGTGGTTCGTGCCGCACAGCGTGTATCCGGCGGGCTACCACTGCGACGCCAATCAGCCGTTGCCGTTCGCGAGCGTGGCCAGCCAGAAGAATCACATCGGGATCTACCTCTTCTGCATCTACCAGGACGACGAGCTACGCGAGTGGTTCGTCGACGCCTGGAAGGCGAGCGGCAAGAAGCTGGATATGGGCAAGAGCTGCATCCGCGTCAAGAAACTCGAGGACGTGCCGTTGGACGTGCTGGGCAAGGCGGTCAAGAAGATGAAGGCCAAGGGGTTCATCGAGCACTACGACAGTGTGCGGCCCGATGGTCCGAAGGGGATGAACGGGAAGGTCTCGAAGAACAGCAGCAAGACGACAGCTAAGAAGGTCGCCAAGAAAACTTCGAAGAAGACCACCAAGAAGGTGTCGAAGAAGGCTGCGAGCAAGAAAACTACGAAGCGTCGCTAAGCCAGGCCCTGGATCGTGTCGAGATCAACGTTCCCGCCGCTGAAGATAATTCCAACGCGACGGTCGGCCACCGAGCCCGGTTCCTCGTGAGCCAGCCGCAGCAGGCCGGCCAGGCCCAGTGCGCCCGAGGGCTCGACGACGAGCTTGAGGCGGTCCATCACCAATCGCATGGCGGCGATGATCTCGTCTTCTTCGACGGTCACGAAGCGATCGACGTGTTTGAGCACGAGCGGGAAGGTGTAGCGGCCCAGGCTTGGGGTGCGAGTGCCGTCGGCGATGGTGTCGGGGTTGCGCACGCTGTGGAGCACGCCGCTGCGGAAGCTGCGAGCCGCGTCGTCGGCGGCCGCGGGCTCGACGCCGATGACAACGCAGTGGGGGCACACGCTCTTGGCGGCGATGGCCGTTCCGCTGAGCAAGCCCCCACCGCCGCAAGGAGCCAGAATCATGTCAATCGGCCCGGAACGATCGAGTAATTCGAGGGCTGCCGTACCCTGGCCGGCGATGACGTGGGGGTGGTCGTACGGCGGGATGATGGTGAGGCCCTCGTCCTTGGCGATCGTGCCGCCGACGGTTTCGCGGACTTGGGTCTGCGCGTCATAGAGCACGATGCGGGAGCTATCGTGGCCGCGCTCTTGCCCCCGATGAATCTCGCGCTTCGTGGCGTCGAGCTTGATCTGCGGCGCGTTGGTCGGCATGACGATGACGGTGGGTACGCCGAGGTCGACACCGGCGCGGGCGATGGCCTGGGCGTGGTTGCCGCTGCTGTAGGTCAGGACGCCGCTCGTGCTCTTGTCGAGTTGCAAGAGCGCGTTGGTCGCGCCGCGGAGCTTGAAGGCGCCGGTGTGCTGGAGGTTCTCGCACTTGAAGACGACCTTCGGGCCGTGGCCGGCAAGTTGGCGGTCGAGCATGGCGTCGATGGGGGTGCCTTCGAGCACCGGCGTGTAGCGCACTTTGTCTTCGATCCGCCCTGCCGCCGCGCGCACGTCGTCAACGGTGACGGCGTTGGCCAGCGACATGTCCGGAGCCGGGGCGGGCATCCCCGAGCGTACGCGAGCGTGGTGTGGGGGCGCACGAAAAAGGCCGGCCCCGTGTGGGGGCCGGCCGTCGGGTCTTGCGTCCTGTGCTTCCGCAGGAGCCAAGCCCGCGCGACGCCGCGCGGAGCCGGACCTGCTCGACCACAAGGGCCTCCGGTCCGGCGTCAGCGACGCAGCGTCCTGTCGTTGGACCTCATGTTGAGATCCTGACTGAGATTCGACACTGGATCACCTCCTTTTCGCACGGGCCTCTTCGGGCCAAACCTGCCCGGCCGCCGCGCTCCCCAGTACGAAGCAGGGAACGCCGTCGGGCTCTTTCCCCGGGCGTGTTGAGAGCCCGGGCACACCGCCCGCCGGGAGTTGCCCGACGGTCGCCGCGGCCGCTTTCGCCGGGGGCGGGGTTTTGGTCCCGGCCTGGGGCGTGCGCTTCGCGGAAGCGATCAATTGTACGCCGAATAACGAGTAGAAGTTCCAGACCGTGGCAAGAGCCCTAACTCGTGCCAGGCCTCGTTGCCCTACTCCAATTCCTCAAACGCCCCCTTCGCCGCCTCCTCATCCAGATACTTCTGGAACTCTCCGGTCTTGTAGCTGATGAAGCAGAAGACGTGATGCAGGGTGGCCCACTCCAGGTCGGCGGGGTCCTTGTCGAGGTCTTGGCGAAGGCGGTTGAGTTCGGCGAGGAGTTTCTCGGCGCGGATGGTCTTTGGCGTGTCGGGTGTGTCGGGCATGGGGCCTCCTTGAGGGATGGACGATCGTGGCCCGACGCTACGATGATCGCGCCACGCCCGCCACCGACGCGGGAGGCCTCGATTCCGATCAATCCAAAACAAAACCGGGCCCAAACGGGCCCGGCTGTCGAGTGGAGGCGACCGGACTCGAACCGACGACCTCTTCCATGCCATGGAAGCGCTCTACCAAAGCTGAGCTACGCCCCCGACAGTTCCTGATTGTCCCACGGGCGTGGCCGCTGGGCCCCTCCCGTGCAAGGCCACGATAGTAGCCGGGGTCACCGGCCCGGGGCCAGCCCTCCCTCACCACCCCCATCGGCAGGTGCGTGGTTGGTGTTGAGCACCAAATCGACGGCCTGCTGCACGCGATCGAGGGTGATGCGGTCGACGCGGCTGCGCTGCGGGTCGTCGTTGGCGGTCTGGCCCTCGGGTAGGTCCGGATCGGCCAGCACGAGTTGCTCGCCGGCGGGCGTGGGGATGGTGGTCCAGCGGTGGTCGGTCGGCCCGAACAGGCTCACAACGGGTACGCTCAGGGCGGCGGCCATGTGGCGGGGGCCGGTGTCGTTGGTGACCATCAGGCTTGAACGCGCGAGCACCCCTTTGAGCGAGGCGAGCGAGCCGCCGTGATCGGCAAGGTTTGGGGGCCCGCAACGCGACGCGGCGCGCACGGCGGCGGCGATTTCCGCCTCGGCAGGCGAGGCGTTGATGACGCTGGTCAGGCCGTGGGCTTCGAGCAGCCAGTCGGCGAGCTGGCCAAAACGATCGGGCGGCCAGCGTTTGGCGGTGTTGTTGCCGCCGGGGTTGAGGACGGCGAGCTTGGTTTCGGGATCGATGCCGGCCTTGGTGAGCACGTCGGCGGCTTTGATAATGTCGGCGTCGGTGGCGACGAGTTCGAGCCTGGCGCGCGCGGGCAAGGGCTCGATGGGGGCCGTGGCGTTGACCTGGCGATCGGCGAGAACATCCAGCAAGGCGCGCGCGGCGTGGTGGTAGTACGCAACGGCGGGCACGATGGCCCAGCCGCCGCCCTCGCGCTTCGGAGCTGTAAGCCGGTGGGTTAGGAGCAAGCCCCGGCCGTCGCGCTCGTAGCCCAGGCGCATGGGGATGCCGGCGACGCGGGTGGCGAGCGCGGTGGAGAACGAGTTGGTGAGCAGGAGGGCGGCGGCGTAGCGACGGGGACGGAGCTGGGCGGCCACGCGCTTTGGCCCGAGCACGCCGGTGGTCGGCGCGATGTGGACCTCGTCGAGAGAATCCAGACCGGCGAGCACCTGGTCGATGCCGGGCCTACATATGGCACCGATGTACCAGCCGGGGAGCGTGTCTCGGATGAGGCGCAGGGCGGGCGTGGCCATGACGGCGTCGCCCACCCACGAGGGCAGGACGATCAGCAGCCGGCGGTCCCGATCCCCCACCGCCTCAGCCATGCGTGGGTGCTGGGGTTTGGGCGATGCGATCCATCACCTGGGTGAGATCGAGTGTATTGCCAACGAGGAGGCACTGGGTTTGGGGCAAACCCGCGGCCAGGCCTGCGTCGATGTCGCGCTGGGCGTCGCCGACCATCCAGGAGTGGGCGAGGTCGAGGTTAAAGAGTTCGGCGGCGGCGAGCAGCATGCCGGGCTGGGGCTTACGCCAATCGTGTTCGCGGCAGAATTCGGCAGGGCCGTTGGCCTGTGGGTGGAAGGGGCAGGCCAGGCCGGCCTCGATACCGGGGCCGAGCAAGTCGAGTGTGCGCTGGCAGGTGGCTTCGACTTGGGCGAGCGTCGCGCCGCCGCGGGCGACGACGCCCTGGTTGGTCACGATGATGACGGCGTAGCCCAGTTCCCGGGCGCGACGGCAGGCATCGGCGGCGCCGGGCAGCGGTCGAACCCACGCCGGATCGGCCAGGTCTCCCAGTTTCCCAGCCAGGGCTTCTGGAGGCAGGGTCGCGTTCTCGATGAGGGTGTCGTCGCGGTCGAAGAACACCGCCGACCGGGCGGGGCCGCTCTGGTGGCGCGTGGCCGGGTAGGGGCGGGTTTCGGGCGGGAAGATGACCACCGGGCCAGTTTAGCCGGCTGGCGTAGGGGGCTGGCTCAGACGGTGACGTCGATGATCGAGCCTGTGGGCAGGAGTTGCTGGATGGTGACCGGCGGGGTGAGGCGGATCGGTGGCGCGTAGGGCACGGGCACGGGGCTGACCTCGGCGAGCCTGGGTGTGCCGTCCTGCCGGGCGGCCGGGGCGTGGCACGTGTGGCGGCATTCCTCCCCGCCTGCCGCCGCCGCGCTGCGCCGCTCGGCCGCCCGCTGGATCTGCTCGCCCCGGTTGATCCGCTGGAGGTACTCCCCGAAGCGGAGGGGCTGGTGGGCCCCGTGATGGAGGCCGGCCGGGATGTCGGCAACGCCGGACATGCCCAATGCCTTGAAACCACTGTGCCACGGATCGGTGGACGTGCCAGAGCCGATAAGAGCCGCGATTTCGGGCTGCTAGCGGGGTGTTTCTGGGCCGATGGCACTGGGCCGGGGTGTCAATGATGCCCCCTCGCAACACTTGGGCGTTGCGTGAGGACCACATGCTGCGAACGCGAGACCTCGAGTATGACCTGCCCCGCGAGTTGATCGCGACAGTTCCCGCCGAGCCTCGCGATAGCGCCCGGCTGCTGGTGGTGCGAGGGGCGGCCGAGCCCGAGCACGCGGTGTTTCGGGATCTGCCGGGGTATCTCGATGCGGGGGATCGGCTGGTCGTGAACACCAGCCGGGTGATCCCGGCCCGGCTCCAGGGCGTCCGACGAGACACGGGCGGGAAGGTCGAGGGGCTATTCCTGGAGTTCGGCCCCGAGCCGGGGCTGTGGGTGTGCATGGTGAAGGCGCGGCGGTTCAGGCCCGGGGCCGAGATCGGGTTGTTGGATAGAGCCGGAGAGCCCTCGACTCACGCGATCGAGTTGGTGAAGCGGCATGACGACTTGCCGGGCGCGTGGCTGGTGCGGCTGGTTGGGTCCTGGGAGGGTGCCGAGGCGTTCGCGGCGCACAGCATGGCGGTGTTGGGTGAGGTCGGGCGGGTGCCCCTGCCGCCGTATATCAGGAGCGCCCGTCGCGCTGGCGGCGGCGAGGACCAGACCGAGGGGGATGTTGATCGCTATCAAACGGTGTACGCCGACCCGGCCGCTACGGGGTCGGTGGCGGCACCGACGGCTGGGCTGCACTTCACGCCGGGGGTTCTCGGGGCGTTGGCCGGCCGAGGCGTGGTGCGGCGGGACGTGACGCTGCACGTGGGGGCCGGCACGTTCCGCGAAGTCGAGACCGAGGTCGTGGAGGACCACCCGATGCATCGGGAGCTATGCCATGCTCCCGAAGCGGTCATGAGCGATCTGGCGGACGCGAATCGGGATGGGCATCGGGTCGTGGCGGTGGGCACCACCGCTGCGCGGACCGCGGAGGCCAGCGCTGGAGCAGGCGGGGGCTGGCTGGAGACCGACCTGCTCATCACCCCTGGGTACCAATGGCGGCTGGTGGACGCGTTGGTGACGAACTTCCACCTGCCACGCTCGACGCTCATGTCGATGGTGGCGGCGTTACTGCCCGGGGGTGTGGAGCAGTTGCAGGCGGTGTACGCCTGCGCGATCGAGGCGGAGTACCGGTTCTACTCGTATGGCGATGCGATGCTGGTGCTGCCTTGAGCGGTCCTTCGGAAATGTCCGCATTTCGAGCGGGCGTGGCCGATGGTTTGGGGTTCGTACCGTCGAGAGAACCGATGCTGCTCAGCGACCTCATCCGTGGCCTCCCGATCACCGTGCATGGCTCGGCGGATGTTCGTGTTTCGGGCGTGACCGAGGACAGCCGGAGGGTGGAGCCGGGGTGGCTGTTCGTGGCGCGTCCGGGGACGAAGCAAGATGGGTGCGCCTTTGTCGCCCAGGCCCTGGAGCGTGGGGCGGTGGCGGTGCTGGGTCGTGGGCGAGTCGATGCTGCCGTCTCGCTGGTGAGCGATGTGCCGGCGACAGTGGGCGCGGTGCTGGCCGAGCGGTGGTTTGGCTCGCCGAGTTCTCGGCTAGGGCTCGTCGGCATCACCGGCACCAATGGCAAGACAACGGTGGCCTGGCTGCTGCGGCACTTGATGAACGCCGGCGGGCGGAAGTGCGGGATGATCGGGACGATCGAGATCGACGAGGGGGCCGGGGCGAGGGCGGCCGAGTTGACCACGCCGGCGGCCGAGGACGTCAGCGCCTCGCTTGCTCGGATGGTCGGGCACGGGTGCGATGCGGCGGCGATCGAGGTTTCGAGCCACGCTCTGGACCAGGGGCGAACGGGTGGGCTGTCGTTCCGTGCCGGGGTCTTCACGAACCTGAGCGGCGATCACCTGGACTACCACGGGTCGATGGACGCGTACGCGGCGGCGAAGGCGCGGTTGTTCGAGGGCCTGTCGCCCGACGCGCTGGCGATCGTGAATGTCGATGACCCGGCGAGCGAACGGATGCTGCGTGATTGCCGGGCGCGGGTGCTGCGGTGCTCGATGGGCGGCGAGGGCGATGCGACAGCACGTGTGGTCGCCGAAGGGTTGCAGAGCCGGATCACCATGGTCGGGCCGTGGGGCGAAGTCGGTGCGCGGCTCTCGCTGGTTGGCAACCACAACGCGATGAACGCGTTGCAGGCCGTCACGGCGGCGCACGACCTTGGCTTGTCGCGCGAGGCGATCGAGGCGGCGCTGCCCTCGCTCATGCCGCCCCCGGGTAGGCTGGAGCACGTGCTGGTCGAGGGCGTCGATGGGCCGCGCGTGCTGGTGGACTACGCGCACACCGACGACGCGCTCGAGAAGGCGCTCACCGCGGTGGCGGGCCGTACGGGCGAGGGCAAGCTCTGGATCGTCTTTGGCTGTGGCGGCGATCGAGATCGCACGAAACGGCCGCGCATGGGCGCGGTCGCGGGAAGGCTGGCCGACCGGGTGGTGGTCACCAGCGACAACCCGCGGACGGAAGAGCCGCGGTCGATCCTGGATCAGGTGCTCTCGGGTGTGCAGGACGGCGTGTGGACGGCCAGCGACGTGCATCGGGAGGCGGCGATCCACCTGGCGATCTCGCAGGCCGACGCGCATGACGTGGTGGTGATCGCCGGCAAGGGTCACGAGGATTATCAGATCATTCCTGATGGTGCCGGGGGTTCGTGCAGGCGGGAGTTTGATGATCGGGTGATCGCACGAGCCGCGTTACGGAAGCGGTCGGCCGTGGCCGGGGGTGTGCGATGATCCCGCTGGAATTACTCCCCGGTTTGCTCGACGGCCAGTGGCTCTCCAAGGGTGCGGGCGCCGTGACCGGCGCGAGCATCGATACGCGATCGCTCGGGGCGGGGCAGGCGTTCTTCGCGATCCCGGGCACGCGGGTTGATGGTCACGATTTCCTGCCGCAAGCCGCCGAGCGTGGGGCGAGCGTCGCGATTGTGGAGCGTGAGGTTGAAGTGCCATCTGGATTGGCCGTGCTCCGAGTCGCCGACGTGCGCGCGGCGTTGTGGGGGGTGGCCAAGCACCATCGCACGTTGATCTCGGCGCGGGTCGTCGCGGTCATGGGCAGCAACGGCAAGACCACGACGGTGCGCATGCTGGAGGCGGTGCTCAAGCGGGCGATGGCGACGCACGCGTCGGCCCGGTCGTTCAACAACGCGCTGGGGCTGCCGCTGACGATCCTGAACTGCCCCCCTACCGCCGAGGCGCTGGTGTGCGAGCTTGGCGAGGGGGAACCCGGCGCTCTGGCAAGATATGTTGGGTTGGCACGGCCCGACGTGGCGATCGTGACCAGCGTGGGACGGGCACACGTGGGCGAGCTTGGTGGGATGGACGCCGTGCGGCGGGAGTTTTCCGAATCCCTCGCGGCGCTCGCGCCATCGGCGAAGAACATCGTGCCCGATGGTGAGGCCTGGCTCCACCGTGCGTGCAGTGTGGCGTTTGCGCCCGAGCGGGCGTGGCACGAGCTTGGTCGTGTGCGGTTTGAGTTGGCCGACGGGAGCCATTGGACGCTGCCCGTACCGGGGCTGCACAACGCTGACAACGCGGCTGCGGTCATCGCGGCGGCGCGAGAGCTTGGGATGCAGGATTCTGACATCGCCAATGGGCTGGAGCGATTCGAGCCGGCGGAGATGCGGCTGGCGGTGCGAGAGGTTGGCTGTACAACGGTGATCGTGGATTGCTACAACGCGAATCCTGACTCAATGGCGGCGGCGCTTCGCACGCTGGCGGATGTTGGCGAGGGGCGGCGCACCGTGGCGGTGGTCGGGGACATGCTCGAACTTGGATCCGACTCGGAGGCCTGGCACCGCCAGATGGGCGAGCTGGCCGCGAACGCGGCCGACGAGTGCGTGTTCATCGGCGAGCGTTCAACCGCTGCGTTTGAGGCGGCTGGCACCGGCGCGTGGTTCGCCGGGGTGGACGAGGCTCGGGAAGCGGTCGTGGAGTTGGCGATGCCGGGTTCGGTCGTCTTGTTGAAGGCGTCGCGCGGGATGGCCTTCGAGAAGCTGCTCGAGGGCCTGGATCGGACGGCGGTGGCGTAGGCGGTGCTGTACTGGCTAACCACGGTGCTCGACGGCAGGCTGCCGGAGTGGCTCATGGCCATCCCGCGGGTGCTATACCAGGTGCAGTTCCGGGCGCTCGCGGCGGCGGTGCTGGCGTTCGTGCTGGTGCTGTTCTTTGGCAAGCCCACGATCGCGCAGCTGGTGAAGTTCAAGATCGGAGATTCGGGATTGACCGACGCCGAGGCCCTGCGTCGTGGGGCGGCTTCGAAGAAAAACACACCCACGATGGGTGGGGCGCTCACCAGCGGGGCGGTGCTGGTGGCGACGATCCTGCTGGGCGATCTCGGCAATTTTTACGTGACGGCCGGCATCCTGCTCCTGCTGAGCCTGACGGCCGTCGGCGCGGCCGACGACGTGCTGAAGATTCTGGCGTCGCGTCGTGAGGGCGGGCGTCAGGGGCTGCATAGCTGGGAGAAACTCCTGTTCCAACTGGGCGTGGGGGCGTTGCTCTCGTACTTCGTGTTCCGGCACGGCGACTCGGGCTCGGGCCAGGACATGGCTCATGTGCTGAATCTGCCGTTCCAGCGGACGACTTTGCCTGGCGGCGGAGAGATCAGTTCCGGGGTCTGGTTCTTGCCTATCGGCGTATTTGTTACGATCGGCACGCTGATGATCGCCGGTCTGAGCAATGCCACGAACATGACCGACGGCATGGACGGGCTGGCGGGCGGGCTGAGCGCGATCGTGGCCGTGGGTGCCGTGCTGTTGGCGATGGTTGCGGGCTGGCAGGCGACCGCCCAGACGCTGCTGGTCCCCTACGTGCCCGGGGCCGAGGAGTTGAGCGTGCTGGGCGGGGCGTTGCTCGGGGCGTGCCTTGGGTTCCTATGGTGGAACGGTTATCCGGCCCAGGTGTTCATGGGCGACACGGGATCGCTGCCGATTGGTGGCCTGTTCGGGTATGTCGCGTTGGTGACGCGGCAGGAAGCCGTAATCTTGCTCATGTGCGGGGTGTTTCTGCTGGAGATCGCATCCGTTGTGCTCCAGGTCGGGTATTTCAAGTGGACGAAGCGTTCGGGGCAGGGCAAGCGGATCTTCCTGTGTGCCCCCTACCACCACCACCTGCACCTGAGCGGGCTGGCCGAGCCAAAGGTGGTTGTACGGCTGTGGATCGTTGGGGTGCTGCTCTTGGTACTGGCCCTGGCGTCGATCAAGCTTCGGTGAGGACCCTTGTCGCACGTACGTTCGCACACGAGTGCCCCACGATGTCGATCACGCCGGAGCCTGGCGTTGGCTCTGGCTATGGGCCTGGCGGCGATGTGCCCCACGCTCGTGGGCGTGCCCTTGCCCTCGCTGATTGGTGGTCTCTTCCAGCAAGCCGCCGATGACTTAGAAAGCTTGAGGCAGAAGGCCGAGAAACAGCTTGCCAGCACGCAAGGCACCAAGGCCCCGGTGCGGCTTGTGTTCCGCAACGGCGACTTTATTGATGGGGAGTTGGTCTCCGAAACGGTCGACGGCGTGACGCTTGAGATCGCCGGCATCGAGACGCGGTTCGGGCAATCGCGCATCGAGCGGCTCGTTCGGCTGCCCGACTTGGCTTCGAGATATCGCAACTGGCGCGCGGAGATCGATGACACCGACGTCGGCCACATCGAGCAGCTCGTCCTCTGGCTTGAGGGCGAGGAGTTGTACCACGTCGCCCATTACGAAGCCGCGAAACTGAACCAGAACCGACCGCGTGATCCTCGTGTCACGGCCATGGTCCGAAGGATGAGGGGCCAGGCCGAGCTGTTCGAGCAACGCGGCAAGGGTGTCCCACGGGAACGGGGGCCGAATGAGAAGCCCCTGCCGATGCTGTCTCCCGAGCAGGTGAACCTGATCCGGGTCTACGAAATCGACCTGCTCGACCCGCCGCGCATCCGGATCTCACGCCGAGACATCCAGGACTTTCTGCTGGCGTATCGAGAAGACCCGCGCGTGCCGCAAACACCCGAAGGGCGGCAGACGATGATCTCGGGCGACCCTCTCGCGGTGCTGCGGCTGATGTTCGAGCTCAAGGCGCGGGACTTTTACAGCACCGTCAAGGTCCTCAGCGATCCTCCCGTGCTCAAAGCGTTCCGTCGCGACGTCACCAATTGGCTGGTGGCGGGCTGCGCGATCTCCAACTGCCACGGCGGGGTGGAGGCGGGCTCCTTCAGGCTGGAAGATCGCAACCCGCGCGGCGAGGCGCAGGCGTACACGAACTTCCTGATCCTGACTCGGGCCACGATGGAAGACGGCACGCCGCTCGTCAACCTGGAGAAGCCCGACGAGAGCCCACTCCTGCATCTCGGATTGCGGCGCACAGGGTCGAGGTTCCCCCATCCCGAGGTGCCCACGGACCGCGGAAGCGGGGACGCGTGGCGCGAGACCTTCTCCAAGCCCGGAGACTCACGCTGGCGGGCCACGACGGCATGGATCCGATCGTTGTACCAGCCCAGACCGGAATATCCGATCGAGTACCCGCCCGATTCGGACGAGACCCAGGGCCCAGCATCCGAGCCCGAGGCCGAGTCTCCAGCCCCAACCGATCTGCCCGGCGATGCCGAATCTGGGCCGGGCGAGCGGAACAGGCCGCGCTAAAGGGCCCGCCCTAGACTGAGCCGCAGAGAACCGCTCGGGCCGTCCGGGCGAACAGGCATCGCAGAAGCGCGTCGGGCGGGTTGCCCGGGCGCTGTGATTCGCACCGCTGGAACGGGTATTGGAGGCGTTTGGATGGCAAATCGCGTGGCAGAGCGTTCCGGTGGAATGAAGATCGCGGCTCTGGCCGCTCAGGTCGGCTTAGTGGCCCTGGTGGCTTCGGGCTTGGCCGGCTGCGAAGAACAAGACCCGAGCGCAGCGGCATTGTCCGACGCGTCCGCGCAGCTCCGCACGATCTCCCCGGGCTCGGTGCCTCCGACCAACGACGCGTTCGCCACCGATGGGTATCGGGCGACCTCGGCCAAGCTGGCCCCTGCTGCCCGCGACGGCACGGACACGCAGCGGGCCATCGCGTCGATCCTGGCGTCCGAGATCGAGCTTGGCCAGGCCCGGCCGGCCATGACCAAGCTGGCCGAACTCGAGCACGAGATCGGTTCCAAGCTGACCCGAATCATGTCGCTCGAGACCGCTCGCGCGTCGGCCCAGCAGACCGCCGAGGTGCTCGGTGGATACGACCCGTCGGCCGAACGAACGGCGATCGATCAGCAGGCCTCCGCGTTGCAAGAAGACCTGGCCGCGGCTCAGGATCAGCAGCAGGATCTCCGGCAGCGTATCGAGAGCCTGGGCTCGCAGATCGAGAACCTCGAAGGCCAGGTGTCGACGATCCGCGCCGAAGAGAGCGCGCTGCGTGATCGTGCACTCACCGAGAACCCCATCGCCGCCGCCGAGACGATCGCCCAGGCCTGCGAGACCGGGAGGCGGGCCGATGGGCTCGAGGTCCGGGCGAGCACGCTCGACGCTCAGCGGTCGGTTCTGCGGCCGCAGGTCGAGGCGTTCGGGGTGCGGATCGACGCGATCAACGCCCAGTTGGGGATCTTGAGCGAGGCGCGCGAGAACGTGGCCCAGCAGGCACGGCGGTCGGCCGATGATGCTTCGCAGGCGCAGGCGCTCGCCCGGGAATATTCGGCGGAACTGGCGACGCGGGCGGCCGAGGTTGGTGCCCTCCACCAGAACGAGGCCCAGGCCGCCGTTTCCGAGGCGCGCCAGGCCCTTGAGAAGGCACGGTCCGCGGCGCGTGGAGCCCGATCCCCGGTGGCCGATGGTGCTCTCGTCGCGGCCGGAGCCTCTCGCTCGCTTGGTGACCTTCTGGCCCGCCGAGCCGGCAGCCTGATGCTCACGGCCGACACCTTCAGCGGCCTCTCGGGCCGGATTGGTGGCGAGCAGGGACGCCGGCTGTCGGCGATCGCGGATCAACTCTCGCAGCAGGCCGACGAGTTGAAGCGGGACGCGATCGAGGCGTACGGCGACGCCGCGAGCGGGTTCGGCCGCATCCGGGCCCAAGGCGAGACGCGCGACGCGCTGCAGGAGGCGGCCGATGACCTGGAACGGGCCATCGAGCGTCTCGGTGGTCGCGTTGAAGGGGCCGGCGACCCTATGGACCAGGACATGGGCGAGGAAACCCCGGACGACGATGCGATGGAAACGACCGGTGAAATCGGCGGCTGAGAGGCCGGTTTTCGCTCGGGCCGAGGACCGCGAACCTATCGTGTTCATCCATGACAGCCGTTAATACAGCAGGAAACGTGACCCACGCCGACCCCGGTCCAGATCTGGCAGAAGTGAAGATGCACATCGCCGGCCCGAGAGAGCCGGCGGTGGGTGTTGTCGTGAAGAACGAGCGATGCACCGCCGGTCGCCGAGCCGCCGGGTTTGTGCGGCATGTCGAGGTCGACGTGTCGGATACGCCGCTGGCCGGATCGTTCGTGCCCGGGCAGAGCTTCGGGGTCCATGCACCGGGGCAAGACCACCGTGGCCGGCCGCACGCGCTGCGGTTGTACTCGATCGCCTCGCCCTCCGCCGGTGAAGATGGCTCCGGGGGCGTGATCGCGACCACGGTGAAGCGGCTGATCGATGAGAACGCGGAGGGGCCCGGGCTGCACGTGGGCGTCACGAGCAACTACCTGTGCGACCTGAAGCCGGGTGATGAGCTGCGGCTGAGCGGCCCGAATGGGAAGCGCTTTGTGCTGCCAGCACGCCCCGACGAGCACGACTACGTGTTCTTCGCGACGGGCACCGGCATCGCACCGTTCCGCGGCATGGTGATGGACCTGCTGAAGGCTGCTCCGCAGAGGCGCATCGCGCTGGTCATGGGAGCGCCGTACGAGACGGACCTCATCTACGACCAGATGCTTACCGAGCTGGCAGACAAGCACGCGAACTTCACGTACCTGCCCACGGTGAGCCGCCACGCGCACCGGGATGCCTCGCCGGGCTGCTACGTGCAGGATCGGCTGGAGACCCACCTGGACACGCTGGGTGATGTGCTCTGCAACGAGCGCGGGCTCGTGTACGCCTGCGGACTGCTCGGCATGGACCTTGGAATAGTGCAGGGGCTGGCTCGGACACTGCCGCCGGAGTGGCTCGGGCGGTACCTGACCATCGACCCGGATGTTGCCGGCGACGTGAGCGCATGGACGCGGAAGATGGTGCATCGGCAGGTGAAGCCGACGCGGCGGGTGTTCCTTGAGGTCTACTAAGAAATTTTGAACGGTTTTTGATCGGAATGCTAGCCAGCGTGTTCCGCATCGCGTGAGATTGACGGTGCCGCCCAGTTCGACTAGGTTTGGGGCCCCCTGGAACCGTTGGGCCTGGGGTTGGCGTACCGGACAGCCTCTGACGGCTGTTCAGCCGATCGTTCCTGGGCCATCAAGGCCCTGATTTGTGGATTGCGTTTGGCGAAAAGGAGCCAGCCCTTGCGAGGAACCCTGCCGCGAATCTTGGCGGTCATGCTGGCGATCATGCCGGGCGCACTTGCGTTTGGCCAGAACGACCTTCCGGCCGACCTGCATTCCAAGTCGAGCCTGAGCCCTTCGGAAGAGCAAACCATCGCCAACTGGACGCTGGCCAATTGGGCGTTGGTCGACGGCGAGGCCCCCGACGACGCCCGCGATGCTCGGCGGCGCCTCGTCGAGCCACTGCTGCGTGCCGAGACGACGGCGAGCTTCCGCCTGGCGATGGATCGGGCCATCGGGGCGCAGCTCCAGGCTGCAATGAACGGGGACGACGTGTTCCGCGGCGTCAACGCGGCACTGCTGTCGGGCTGGCTCGGTACCGATCGATCCGTGCGGTCGCTGACGCTGGCGATCCAGGGCCAACAAGTCGCGATCAGGTTCTCGTCGGTGGCGGGGCTGGGCAACGCGTTTCGTGTCGCTGGGATTGCACCGGTGGCCTTTCAGGCCCAGGTTGGCGATCAGGCCGTGGTCGCGCTGGCCGCTGTGCTTGGCTCGTCGAACGATCGCAGCATGCTCGACGCGGCCGCCAAAGCACTGATCGAGGCGATTTCGGTGCCCGAGGCTGCGATCGCCGGCTTCGGCGCCAGGTCGGGCGAGCGGCTGACCGAGGCCGTTGGCGAGCGATTGAACACGCTCCCGATCGACGACCAACTCGGTGCGCGCGTGCCACCTCTCTTGCGTGCGATGGCCGAGATCCGCGGCGCGATCACGCAGCGGCGTGGGAATGTTTCGACCGCATGGCGGGACGAGATCCTGGAGATGTACGGCAGGGCCGGGGCTCTCGGCTTCCGCTACGTTCGAGCCGAGCGAGCCGGTACCCTGGACGGAGCCGATGCCGAAGGCACGCGGAACGCGGTGGAGACCGCCATTCGCGTTGCCGGCACGATGCCAACGCTGCTCACCTTGGATCCCGCCGTCCAGAGTAACCTGCGTGGTTTGGATCTCGCGGGCAACTTCGCCAACGCGCCCCAGGACGGCGGCAACGGCTTCCAGCGGGCAACCAACGACCTGATCCGCCTCTTGGGCAACCAATTCCGCATGCCGCGGGATCGCTTCAACACCGACGGCTAATTCCGTCTCGGCTCGATCCTGACGCGCCGGCTTGCTTTCAGCGTCGTACAGTCTGCCATGCTGAAGATCCTCGCGCCCGTGATCCTGCTGGTGCTGGTGGTGGCTGCCACGCTGGTCACCGATCGGCCCATGCCCCGCGCCGACTTTGCCTTCGTCAATCGCGGCGACGTGAACACGCTCGACCTCCAGAAGATGAGCTGGATGCAGGACCTTCGCGTGGCCCGGATCCTGTTCCAGGGGCTGGTGGCCAACGACGTGTTCACCCACGACTACGCGATCATCCCCGCGGCAGCCGAGCGGTGGGAGGTGAGCGACGATGGGCTCGAATACACCTTCCACATCCGAGAAGATGCGAAGTGGAGCAACGGTGAGCCGGTCATCGCCAGCGATTTCGTATATAGCTGGCGGCGCGCGCTGCTGCCCGATACTGCGGCCGATTACACGAAGCTGTTCCAGCTCATCCAAGGCGCCAGCGCGTACGCCGATTGGCGGCAGGCCCAGCTCGACGAGTTCGCCGAAAGCGAACTGAGGGGTGAGGATCGCAGGCTAGCGGCTGAGGCGCTGTGGGAAGAAGCACTCGTGAAGTTCGACGAGATGGTGAGCGTTCGCGCGATCGACGACCGAACGCTATGGGTGAAGCTGGAACTGCCCACGCCATACTTTCTCGATCTGCTGGCGTTCGCCGTGTTCTATCCAGTCTACCCGCCGCTCGTCCGGCAGTATGAGAGCGTGGACACCGAAACCGGGTTCATCCAGGCCAAGACCGGATGGACCAAGCCGCCGGAACTGGTAAGCAACGGCCCCTACATGCTCACGAGTTGGCGGTTCAAGCGCGACATGCGGTTCGAGCAGAACCCCCATTATTGGGATCTCGACTCGCTGAACCTCGACACGATCAGCACCCCTTCCATCAACGACCCCAACGCGGCGGTGCTGGCGTACTCCTCGGGCGTGGTCGATTGGGTGAGCGACGTGACGCCGGCGTACCGGGCCGACATGCTGGCCGACAAGATGCTGTTCTACGAGGAGAACCGGGCGGAGTACGACGCGCTGCGGGCCCAGGGCCTGGACGTCTTCGAGATCGATCGCCAATTGCCCGACGACCCCCGCAAGGACATCCACGCCGTCACCGCGTTCGGGACCTATTGGTACAACTTCAACTGCCTGCCGACGTTGCCCGGAGGGCAACCGAATCCGTTCGCGGATGCGCGCGTGCGGCGGGCCTTCGCGATGACGGTGGACAAGCAGAGCCTGGTGGAAGACGTGCAGCGGCTGGGCAACCCGGTCGCGCGGACGATCATCCCCAAGGGATCCATCGGTGGGTATACCAGCCCCGGTGGGCTTCGGTGCGTGAGCGATGCCACCAGCGAGGCCGAGAAGCAGGAGATCATCGCCGAGGCTCGCCAACTCCTGGTCGACGCGGGGTACGCCACGCCGGCCGACGTGCCGACGATCGAGATCCTGTTCAACAAGGACGGTGGGCACGACCTGATCGCCCAGGTGGTGCAGAAGAACTGGCAGGAGTATCTGGGCGTGAGCGTTCGGCTGGCACAGAAAGAAATCAAGGTCTTCCGCGACGACCTGAAGAAGCAGCGGTACATGGTCAGCCGGGCGGGCTGGTACGGAGACTACGGCGACCCGACGACGTTCCTGGACATCAACCGCATCGACGACGGCAACAACGACCGCAAGTACCACAATCCTCGCTACGAGGAGTTGCTCGACAAAGCAGCGGTGGAGCTCGATTCCGAGAAGCGGATGGCCATGCTGAGCGAGGCCGAGCGGATCACAATGGACGAGGATCTGCCGATGGTCCCATTGTTCCACTACATGAACGTGTACCTCTTCGATCCTGACACGCTGAGTGGGCTGAACTCTCACCCGAGAACAGAGCAGAACGTGTACCTCTTCGATATTCTGGGCGATGGGAAGGGGACCGACCGGGTGCTGACGATGCCGCCACTGCCCCCTTCGTCGGTCGGAGCGGGGATCGATCCGCGGGGCATCGAAACCGCGATCCTCGATCGGGACGAGTTGTTTGCGCTACGGACCAGGCCTGCCGAAGCCCAGCCTGCCAAAGAGAAGGGGAAGTAGGCGCATGCTCGGTCTCATCGTTCGCCGGCTGGTGCAACTGCCGATCATCGTACTGGTGATCTACACCCTCACGCTCAGCCTCGCGTGGGCGATCCCGGGTAACCCGCTCGAGAACCCCGAGGGCCGCCAGCCCAAGCCCGAGGTCATCGAGGCGATGAAGAAGCAGTACAACCTCGACAGCTTCGGCAACTTCTACTGGTCGTACCTTTCCAGCGCGACCGGCTTCAAGTACCTCACCGATTGGCAAAGCGGCGAGATCGAGCGCGAGCGCACGCGTGCCCAGGCCGAGGGCCAGGCGCCGCCCAAGCGATACGTGTTCGACTTCGGGCCCAGCCTGGAATACGAGGACTGGACGGTGAACGAGATCGTGCGCGACTCGCTGCCGGTATCGATCACGCTTGGGTCGATCGCGATCCTGATCGCCCTGGGCGTGGGCGTGATCGCTGGCATAGTCGGCGCGGTGAAACCCAACTCGATGGTGGATCTGGGGACTCTTGTAGTAGCGCTGATCGGGATTAGCTTGCCGAGCTTCGTGATCGGGACGGTGCTGCTGCTCGTGTTCCCGGTCTGGCTCGGCATCGGTGACGTGGGCTCCAGCTCTGGGCCACTGGACATGCTGCTGCCGGCCATCACGCTGAGCCTGCCGTTCGCGGCGTACATCGCCCGATTGACACGCATGGGCATGATCGACGCGCTGGCGACCGACTATGTCCGCACGGCGAGGGCCAAGGGCGTGAGCGAGCGCGTGGTATTGATCCGGCACGCACTGAAAAACGCGTTCCTGCCCGTGCTGAGCTATCTTGGCCCCGCGGCGGCCCTGGCGATGACCGGCTCGTTCATTGTCGAGCGCGTCTTCAACGTGCCGGGCATGGGCCAGCACTTCGTTAATGGCGTGCAGAACAAGGACCTGTTCCTGATCATCGGCGTGGTGCTGGTGTTCGCGACGATGCTGGTGCTCTTCAACCTGGCCGTCGACGTGCTATATCGGTGGGTCGATCCGAGGATCGCGTAAGCCGATGGATGCCACGGAACCCTACTTTGGTACGCCCACCCAAGGCTCACTCGTCAAGCGGCTTCGCAGCATCGCAGAGGCAGGGTGGTTCCAAGCGGTCATCGTCGGCGTCATCCTCGTCGCGGCGATCAACGTGGGACTCGAAACCTATCCGGCGATCACGAACCGAATCGGCACGCTGCTGCTTGCGCTCGACAAGCTGATCATCGGCATCTTCGTCGTGGAACTCGCCGTGCGGATCGGTGCCCACTGGCCCAGGCCCTGGCGTTTCTTCTTGAGCGGCTGGAACGTCTTTGACTTCGTGATCGTGGCTATCTGCCTCCTGCCGCTCGGTGGGCCATATGCGGCCGTGCTACGGCTTGCTCGCGTGCTCCGGGTGCTGCGGCTGATCACGGTTGTGCCGAGGCTGCGCATCCTCGTCATCGCGCTGCTGCACGCGATCCCGTCGATCATTTATGTCACACTGTTGCTCCTACTCCTGTTCTATGTGTATGGTGTCATGGGAACGGTGTTGTTTGGCGCGAACGATCCGGTCCACTTCGGGACACTCCAGCACAGCATGTTCAGCCTTCTGCGCACGGTAACGCTCGAAGACTGGACGGATTTGTACTACACGCAAAGCCTCGGTTCGGCCCAGTACCCACCCCCGGGCATCGAGCGGTATCCCGATGCGGAGCCCCAGGCGATGCCGATTGTTGCCGCACTGTACTTCGTTAGCTTCGTGATTTTCGGAACTATGATTGTGCTGAATCTGTTTATTGGCGTGGTCATCAGTTCGATGACCGAAGCTCAGACCGAGAACGCGAGGGCGATGCTCGAGCAGCGTGGTGAGGGAGAGGATCTTGGGGCAAAACTCGCTGCGATGGAACGTCGCATGCAAGAGATGTCCGAGCAGATGGCAGCAATGCGCATCGCGGTCGAGCGCGAGGATTCGCGGAAGTAGTACCGATCTAGTTTAGCTTGACCTTCTGCGGGAATTTACTTCGGACCTTCTCGATCTTGGGCGTGGCCACGTTACAAATGTACGGCTGATCGGGGTTCAACTCGGCGTAGTTCTGGTGGTAATCTTCGGCCACTTGGAATCCATTGAGGGGTTCGAGCGTGGTCACGATCGGTCTCTTGAATTCCTTGTCCGCGGTGAGCTTGTCGATAACCGCCTGCGCGGCCTTCTTCTCCTTGTCGTTGGCGAAGAAGATGGCGCTGCGGTAGTGTGTGCCGACGTCGGCGCCCTGGCGGTTAAGCGTGGTCGGGTCGTGCGTGGCGAAGTGGACCTCGAGCAGGGCCTCGTACGAGATCACCTTGGGGTCGTAGACGATGCGGACGGCCTCGGCGTGGCCGGTAGCACCGGTGTAGACCTGCTTGTAGGTGACGGGCAGGGTCTCTGGGTTCTCGTGGCCGCCGGTGTAGCCGCTGGTCACGTCGTACACACCCAAGAGCTGCTCGAACACACCCTCGACGCACCAGAAGCAGCCCCCGGCAAAGTATGCGACGGCGACTTCGCCAAGGCTTTCGAGCTTGTCACCCTCGGTAAACTCCAGGCTCTCGCTGTTCACACAGAAGCGCATGCCCGTGGGTTCGGGACCGTCGTTGAAGACGTGGCCCAGGTGGCCATCGCAGCGGGCGCACAAAATCTCGGTGCGGACCATGCCGTAGCTGGTGTCCTGCTCGATGCTGATGTTCTCGCTGGCGACGGGCTTGAAGAAGCTGGGCCAGCCCGTGCCGCTGGTAAACTTGGCGTCGCTGGCAAAGAGCGGCAGGGCGCAACCGGCGCAGGCGTACACGCCGTCCAGTTTGTTATCGAGGAGCGTGCCGCAGAAGGCGGCCTCAGTGCCAGCCTTGCGCAGGATGCGGAATGCCTCGGGACTCAGCCGCTCCTGCCACTGGGCCTCGGTGAGTTCGAGGCGCGGCAGGGGCATCGGGCCCACGAGGTTGCCGTTGAAGTCGAAGACCTTGAGCGGCGTCGTCGCGGCGTGGGTGGAATCGGTCGTGGTCATTTTGGAAGCCTCGGTGGCGGTCTGGCTGGCGGCTTGCTGGTTGACAAATGGTATCGGACGCAGCACGCTGGCGACCGCGACGGTGGCGGCCAGAAGGGCGATAGACGAGATCGAGACGAAACGGATGGCGATAGCTCGGGATTCCATAGATGTTGGTCCTCCACGGAGTTGGTCGCACAACGGCGGCGTTCCTTGCAACAAACGAACAGGCGATCCACAAGGAGTATTCGGGTCATTTACTCCCGTCAGGGCTTCTTCTGCTGTTCTGGACCCTTCAATCCAGAGACGGGTATGTGGTGTACCCCTCGGCTCCACCGCCATAGAACGTGTCGCGGTCCCACTCGTTCAGCGGGGCATCCCGGCGGAATCGCTCGGCCAGGTCGGGGTTGCTGATGAAGGGCTTGCCGAAGGCGATGGCGTCGGCCTCGTCTTGGGCGATGCGTTCGGCCGCGTCGCCGGCGGAGTACTCGCCATTAGCGATATAGGCGTGGCCGCCGGCATCGCGGAAGGCCTTACGAATCGCGGCGTACACCGGCTCGCTCTGCTCGTTGCGAGCGGTGTCGCGGAAGGCTTCGACGACGTGGATATAGGCCAAGCCCATCTTGCCAAGCTGGGTGGCCAAGTAGGAATACGTATCGATGGGCTGGTCTTGCGGGTCGTCGGCACCCTCGCCCATCGGGCTCACGCGGTAGCCGACGTTGCCCGGCTCCCAGACCGTGAGGACCGCCCTGGCGACTTCTAGGCCGAAGCGGGCGCGGTTCTGGAGCGAGCCGCCGTACCCGTCGGTGCGTTTGTTGGTCGAGCCTCTCAGGAACTGCTGGAGCAGGTAGCCGTTGGCACCGTGGATCTCGACGCCGTCGAAACCGGCGTCCTTGGCGTTCTGAGCTGCCTGGCGGAACTGGTCGACCACGCCGGGGATCTCGTCGATGTCCAACGCCCGGGGCTCGCTGGTGGGAACGAGCTGCTTGTCCTTGGTGGTGTACGTCTTGCTGTCGGCGCGGATGGCCGAGGGGGCGACTGGCTTGCCGCCATTGGGCTGCAGGTCGGTGTGGCTGATGCGGCCGACGTGCCAGAGCTGGGCCAGGATCAGGCCGCCCTTCTCGTGGACGGCGTTGGTCACGAGCTTCCAGCCTTCGACCTGCTCGGGCGAGTAGATGCCCGGCGTGAAGGCGTAGCCCTTGCCCTGCTGGCTGACCTGGGTGGCCTCGGAAATGATGACGGCGGCGCCCTCCTTCGGGTCGGCACGCTGGGCGTAGTACTCGGCATTGAGTTCCCAGGGAATGTCGCCTGGCTGCTTGCTGCGGCTGCGGGTGAGCGGGGCCATCCAGACGCGCGTGGCGGCGTTGATCTGGCCGGCGGTGATGGGCGAGAGGAGGTCGGCGAGCTTGGTGTCGAGGGTTGTCATGGTTAACCCATGATTCGCACCGGCAGGCC
Organism: Phycisphaera sp.; assembly: GCA_025916675.1. NCBI lineage: Bacteria > Pseudomonadati > Planctomycetota > Phycisphaerae > Phycisphaerales > Phycisphaeraceae > Phycisphaera > Phycisphaera sp. Next base: position 1,242,380 of record CP098402.1, on the reverse strand, counting down.
AAAGATTCCCCCCGACCGAGCGATATAGAGAAACTCCCCATCGGACGGCCGATATCCACAGAGCGGCGAATATTGCCTTGACGGGGAGCATCCCGCTTGGCATAATGGACATCATGAGTACCGCCGCCTCCAAATCAGCCCTGCCCGCCGGTCGCAAATGCGGCTGGCTGTGGCGTTGGCGTATGGGGCGTGGTGCTCTTGGTGCTCGGGCGGGCCGGCTTTCGGCCTAACCCGCAACGCAACCACACGCACGCCGCCCCGCAGAGACCTCTCCGTGGCGGCTTGGCTGAACCACCTCGGATGAGTCGATACACCTTCGACCAGCCCCCGAGGACGCCGTTCGGCCATGCAATCCCCATTTGACATCCCCGCCGACCTGGATACGCCGGTGTCGGCCTATCGCAAGCTTGGCGCGTTCAAGCCGTGCTTCCTGCTCGAGTCGGCCGAGAGCGGGACGCGCCTGGCGCGGTATTCGTTCATCGGGCTCGATCCGGCGTTTACGGCCAGGCTGCCCGCCGATGGATCGCCGCTGGCTATCCACTCGCACCAGGGTTCCGAGGAGTTTCCGGCCCCCGAGGGCTCGGCTGGATATCTGGCGATGCTGCGGGACCTTCGTGATCGGGCGCCGTCGCTGGGGCCGGTGCCGCCGGGGGTGCCGTTCGCGGGGGGCATCGTTGGGGTGAGCGGGTACGACGCGGTGCGATTCTTCGAGCCGTTGCCCGCACCCGAAGGCCGGGACACACGCACACCCGTCGCATTGTATTGTGCGCCGCGGAGCGTGCTGATCTTCGACCACCTGACCCGACGCATGGCCTTGCTGCATGCGGGTGAGGAGTGGGAACGCGAATCACTTAAGCGCGAGATGGTCCACGCGATGCGCGGGGCCCACCCGCCCGAGCCAGTCCGCAGCGGGCACTCGCCAGCGTCGCACAGCATGACGCAGGACGAGTTCATCGATCGCGTGGCGTCGGCCAAGGGCGATATCCACGAGGGCGAGGTGTTCCAGCTCGTGCTGAGCATCCAGAGCACGGGCGAGATTCACACCGATCCGTTCCAGGTGTACCGAGCCCTGCGAATGCTTAATCCCTCGGCGTACATGTATTTCCTCGACATCGAGGGCGTGCGTGTCGTGGGCGCATCGCCCGAGGCCCTCTTTCGCTGTCAGGACGGGCAGGCGATGCTCCGGCCGATCGCCGGCACCCGTAAGCGCGGCCTGAACGAGGATGAGGACCGCGCGCTCGAGGCCGAATTGAACGCGGATCCCAAGGAGGCCGCCGAGCATGTGATGCTGGTCGATCTGGCCCGCAACGACCTGGGCCGCGTGGCCAGGCCCGGCACGATCCGGGTCGATCCGTTCCGAGTGGTCGAGCGGTATTCGCACGTCATGCACCTGGTCAGCGGCGTGCGGGGTGTGCTCGATGACGGGGCCGACGCGATGGACCTGATGGCCGCGTCGTTCCCCGCGGGCACGCTGGTGGGCACGCCGAAGGTGCGGGCGATGCAGCTCATCGATGGGTACGAACCGGTGGGGCGTGGGTTTTACGCGGGCGCGGTGGGCTACTTCGCGAAACCCATCAATGGCGAAATGGCCAGCGCCGACAAGGCGATCTGCATCCGCACGCTGGTATTCGAGGATGGCCGGTACGCATACCAGGCCGGCGCGGGCATCGTGGCCGACTCGGTGCCCGAGGCCGAGTACCAGGAAGTCCGCTCGAAGGTCGCCGTGCTCGAGAAGGCGCTCGAACTCGCCGAAGGGGGATGGTGAGATGGCGCGTGTGCTGATGATCGACAACTACGATTCGTTCACGTTCAACCTCGTACAGTACATGCGCGAGCTCGGGGCCGAGGTGCTGACTTATCGCAACGATGCGATCACCATTGATGCCGCTCGGGCCCTCGAACCCACCCACCTGATGATCTCGCCCGGGCCCGGGCGGCCCCAGGACGCGGGCATGACGATGCCGATGGTCGAGGCGTTCGCCGAAGAGCTGCCGATACTGGGCGTGTGCTTGGGTTTCCAGGCGATCGCGGCCGTGTGGGGGGCGCCCATCCACCACGCCGCGTGCCTGATGCATGGCAAGCCCTCGGACATCGAGCACGACGACAAGGGCGTGTACGCGGGGGTGCCGCAGCGGACGGCGGTCGGGCGGTACCACTCGCTTGGTGTGCACGAGGACGAATTGCACGCCGACCTCGTGCCGACGTCCCACGATGTGGACGGTGGCGAGCTGATGGGCCTGCGCCATCGGACGCTGCCGATCGAGGCGGTGCAGTTCCATCCCGAGTCGGTGCTGACGCCGTGGGGCGGGCGGATGGTGGCGAACTTCCTGGGGATCACCGATCGGAACGTCAAGCCGCCCTACCCGGCACGCGTGTACGCACCGACGGCGGAGGCGAGATCATGACACTCGATCCACGAGAAGTGCTCGAGGCTTTGCTCGCCGGGCATTCGCTCGGCACCGCGGAGGCGCGGGGCTTGGCCCACGCGCTGGCGGACGACACGATCGAGCCGGCGATGGCCGGGGCGTTGCTGGCGGCGCTGCGGGGCAAGGGCGAGTCGGCAGAAGAAGTGCGCGGGTTGGCTCAGGGCCTTCGCGAACTCGCGACAACACCCGACTTCGACACGCCCCCGCACGCCTGCGACATTGTCGGCACGGGCGGGGACGGCAGCAACAGCTACAACATCTCGACCGGCGGCGCGCTGCTGGCCGCGGCGGCCGGGGCGACGATCGTCAAACATGGCAACCGCTCGATCAGTTCGAGGTCCGGGGCGGCCGACTTACTGGCGGCGTTGGGCGTCGGCGTGCCGATGGCCAACCCTGCTCAAGCCTTGCGTGAGACAGGCTTCGTGTACCTGCACGCCCCGGCGTACCACCCGGCGATGGCACGCATCGCGCCGATTCGCAAGGCCATGGGCGTGCGGACGGTGTTCAATATTCTGGGGCCGCTCACGAATCCGGGGCAACCGCGGTTCGCCGTCATTGGGGCGTATTCGCCCGAGATGGCCGAGCTCATGGCACGCGCGCTGTCGGGCATGACCATCGAGCGGGCGTTCGTGGTGCACGGCGAGCCGGGATGGGACGAGGCAACACCGGTCGGCCCGTTCTTGTTGTTCGACGTTCGCGAAGGCAGCGTGCAGCACACCCAGCGTGATCCGAGAGACGCGGGCATCGCCCGTTGCGATGCTGACGACCTGAGAGGTGGCACGCCCGCCGAGAACGCCGACGCGCTCCGCCGCGTTATGAAAGGAGAGGACCAGGGCCCCCACCGCGACGCGCTCGCGCTCACGGCCGGGTTGGCGATGGAGGTTACCGGGGCGGCGTCCGACTTGGCCTCAGGCATCGCGATGGCCCGATCGGCGATCGACGACGGACGGGCTTCGGAACAGCTTGCGACGTTGGCCAGGGTGGCCGGCACATGACACCGACGGGCACCAACTTCCTCGACGACATGGCCAAGAGGTCGGCCACCCGAGCACACGCCGCCATGGCGGCCGTGCCGCTGGACCCCATGCGTGCGCGTGCCCTGGCCGCCCCACCGCCGAAGCCGCTGGTCCTTGATCGCTTTGACCTGATCGCGGAGGTCAAGCGGTCGAGCCCCAGCCAGGGTTCGCTGGCGTCGGCGGATGTCGACGTCGTGGCGCAAGCCCGTTCTTATTCAGATGCCGGTGCGGCGATGATCTCGGTGCTGACCGAACCCGCACGATTTGGTGGGAGCCTCGAAGACCTGCGTGCGATCGCCGATGCGGTGGATGTGCCGGTCATGCGCAAGGACTTCCTCGTCGAGCCCTACCAGGTGTTCGAGGCTCGCGCCAATGGGGCGTCGGCGGTGCTGCTGATCGCACGGATCCTCGGTGATGAATCGCTGGCCCGGATGCTGGATGCCTGTGTGGAAGCTGGGCTCACCGTTCTGCTCGAAGCGTTTGATGCCGAGGATCTGGATCGGTCGGCCCAGGCCATCAGCAAACACCCGGGCGTGCTTCTTGGCTTGAACTGCCGTGATCTGGCTACATTACAAGAGGATGTTAATCGGTTCGCATCGCTGGCAGAGGCATTTCCTGACGGCGTCGTTCGCATCGCCGAATCGGGAATCGCGACCGCCGACAATGCGCAAGCCGTGGCCCGGTTGGGATATGGCGGCGCCCTGGTGGGTACGGCCTTGATGCGTTCGTCCGATTCGGGCAGGCTTGCCCGGGAGATGATCGAAGCCGGGAGGGTGGCTCGTGCCTGATCGCGTGCGCATCAAGGTGTGTGGGCTCACAGCGCCGGAGATGGTTGATTCGGCGGTCGATGCCGGCGTGGACGCTGTGGGTGTCGTGCTGAGCCCATCACCGCGGCAGGTGACGCCCAAGCGAGCGGCCCAGTTGCTCTCAAGTGTCCCGGGGTACGTCGCGACGATAGCGGTCTACCGGCACCCCGATGCTCAGCTCGTTGGAATGGCGACCGACGCGCTGCCGGGATGGGTGTTGCACCAATCCGATGCGTCCGATTTCGATGGTTCACTCCGCGCCGTACCGATGGATCGTCGGGTGCCGGTGGTCCGTCTTGGCAGTGGCTTCGACGCCGCGATGGCCGAGCATCAGGGCTCGATGGTGCTTGTGGAGGGCAAGGACTCGGGGACTGGCACGCCCGCACCCTGGCACGAAGCAAGGCCCTGGATCGATCGATGCCGCATCGTCATCGCTGGCGGGCTGGGCATCGAGAACGTATCGGCAGTCGTCCGCACGCTCCGGCCGTTCGCCGTGGACGTATCCTCGGGCGTGGAGACTGCGCCGGGAGTGAAGGATGCCGCGATGATACGTGATTTCGTACAAGCCGTGCGTGAGGGAGAAGAGCCATGACCGCGGACACGCTTCTCCGGCAGCTCATCGATGGTGAGTTGCCCGATGATGATGGCTTCTTCGGCCGCTTCGGCGGGCGGTTCGTGCCCGAAACATTGGTGCCTGCGCTCGAACGGTTCGAGGAAGGCGCCCGTGGGGCGCTCGACGACTCGGCGTTCAAGACCGAACTGAAACAACACCAGGAGACCTGGGTCGGCCGACCAACGCCGCTGATGTACGCCCCGCGGCTGAGCAGGGCATGGAACGCCCAGGTCTGGCTGAAACGTGAAGACCTGGCCCACACCGGTGCCCACAAGATCAACAACGCACTGGGGCAAGCGCTCATCGCCAAACGCATCGGTGCGAAGCGCGTCGTAGCGGAGACGGGTGCCGGCCAGCACGGTGTAGCCACGGCCGCCGCGTGTGCCCGGCTCGGGCTGCCATGCATCGTGTACATGGGCGCGATAGACGTTGAAAGGCAAGCCCCCAATGTCGTGCGGATGTGGCGGATGGGGGCCGAGGTCCGGCCGGTCACCACCGGCGACGCGACGCTGCGGGCGGCCGTCGACGAAGCGATCCGCCACTGGGTGGGCGACCCCGAGGGCACGCACTACATCCTCGGCTCGGCCGTCGGCCCCCACCCCTTCCCGTGGATCGTGCGCGAATTCCAGAAGGTCATCGGCGTCGAGTCGCACCGCCAGATGCTCGAACAAGCCAAGAAGCTCCCCGACATCGCCGTTGCGTGCGTGGGTGGCGGATCGAATGCCATTGGTTTCTTCCACGGTTTTCTGGGTGACGCGGATGTCGAGTTGCACGGTGCCGAGGCCGGCGGTGTTGGAGCGAACGTGGGCCAGCACGCGGCGACCATGAGCGGCGGCACCCCGGGCGTGCTGCATGGCTCGCGGTCGATGCTGCTGCAAGACGGCGACGGCCAGGTGAGCGACACCCAATCGATCTCGGCCGGCCTCGACTACCCGGCCATCGGCCCCGAGCATGCGCTGCTGGCGCACGTCGGGCGGGCGACGTACCACGCGGTGCGGGACGACGACGCGATCGCCGCGCTCGATGAGCTCTGCCGGCTCGAGGGCATCCTGCCCGCGGTCGAGCCCGCGCACGCCCTGGCGCTCGCCAAGCGATTATGTAGGAATCGCGACAACCCGACGGTGCTGGTCAACGTGTGCGGGCGGGGCGACAAGGACATGCCGATCCTTACGAAGCTCGCCGAGCAGCAAGGCGGTGCGTCGTGAAACCGCACCAGCGGATCGCTCAAGCCATCATCGCGGGACGCGAGCAGCACGGCATCGCGCTCGTTGCGTATGTCACGGCCGGCTATCCGACTCTGGACGCGTTTCCAGAGATCCTCAAAGAAGCCTGCGCGCACGCGGACGTGGTCGAGGTGGGCATCCCCTTCAGCAACCCCATCGCCGACGGCGGTACGCTGCAGGAGAGCGCCCGCGAAGCGCTCAAGCGGGGCGCGACCATGACCAAGATCATGCGGACCCTGCGCGACCTGGACGGCACGCTGGCCGCTCCACTGCTGCTGATGGGATACTTGAACCCGCTGCTGGCCTACGGGCTCGATCGGCTGGCTGACGACGCCATCGCCGCGGGCGTGCACGGCGTGATCGTGCCCGACCTGCCCCTCGAAGCGCTCGGCATGGCCAGGCCCCTGACCGACGCCAGCCTGGCAACGATCGGCATGGTCAGCCCCGTCACCAGCGACGAGCGCCTCGCGCGCATCGCCGAGCACGCGACGGGCTTCGTGTACGCCGTGACCAGCGTGGGCGTCACGGGGCAGAAGCGGTCCGATCAGGCGCAGATCATCGGCTACCTCACGAAGGTGAAGGCCGCCGCGACCATCCCCGTGTGCGCCGGCTTCGGCATCCGCTCGAAACAACACGCCGACGCCCTGCGCGGCGCGTGCGACGGCGTGATCGTGGGCTCGGCGCTCATGGAGGCCGTGGGCCAGGGGCGGGATGTCGGCTCGGTCCTCGCGGCGCTGCGGTGAGGCGTGGCAATTGGCAATGGGCAGTTGGCAATTGGGTGGAGGGGATCGGCAATCGATCAGAACAGAGCCGCGGGCGTGAGCACGCGGACCGACGCCCGCACGCCGAGCGCCGCGGACCGGGCCTGATACCATCGCTCCATGCGTTGCCGCCGGGCCATCCGCACCGTGCTCGTCTACGCCCTGCTCGGGGCGGGAGCGACGGTGCTCTCGTCGTGGGCGATCCACTCGGTGCAGTTCGCCCGTCTGCGGTCGAGCCCCTCGCCCCCGACGCTGGCCTTCGCGCCCATCTTCTGGCCCGTCGATCGCATCACGGCGCACGCCATGGAGATCGACACCGCCGTCGCTTCTGGAGAGCTGGGCGTCGACACGACCCGTGGGCTGTGGCAGATCGCCCCCGAGGCCGATCTCAATTCCCGCTACTGCATGGCCACCGCGATGGACATCAACGCCGACGCCGCGTGGCGGCGGCACCGCTGGCCGAGCGACCGGCTGCCCCCGCTGCCGGACTACCCGTTCCCCTACAAGCCCTTCGAGGTCTACCCCCGGCCCATCGGCGTGCGTCTCATGGGCAGCGAGACCGACGTCATGAGCGAGGCGTTCGAGCCCCCGCGCGGCCTGATCGACGAGCGGCTCTTCCTCGTACGCGCGGGCTGGCCGCTGCACGCGGTGTCAACCGGCGCTCACTATGCCCAGGCCATCGAGAACCATGCGCCCCCACCGCCCGGACACCCCGACAAGGTCGGCCATGCTCGCGTGGAGCAACTGGCCGCCCCGCCGGCCGTGTCGCTCCTGGGCGGCATCGAGCTCTGGCACGAACCGTACCCGCCCATCGCCACGGGCAACGCCAGCGCCATCGCCTACCGCCCTCTCGACCGCTTCGCCCTCCCCCTGCTCCCCCTCTGGCCCGGCTTCGCCATCAACACGGGCGTGTACGCCCTCCTCCTGTTCGCCCTGGTCCGCACCCCGCGCGTGCTGCGCCGGGCGCTGCGGCGGCGGGGTGGGCGGTGCGTCGGGTGCGGGTACGACCGGGCGGTGCTCGATCGTGGCGTGGCGTGCCCGGAGTGCGGGGTGCAGGTGGCGTGATCGGTCGGGCGCGGGGTGTTCGGGTTGGTGCTTTGGGGGGTTACGTATGCTCGACGCTGCGGCGGGGCCGAAGACGGCCGCGCCTCCGCTGCGCTCCGTTGGGTTGTTCTTGGGCGCTCGCTGCGCTCGCTTGCGGCCTACCGGCCGGGCGGCCGGGGGCCGCCGCGCCGGGACATGCGCCCTGCGCCCGAAGACGGGCTGGTGCGGATGCCCCGTCGCCGAAGAGCCAACTCGCGCCCGCACGCACTGGGTTCTTGACGCCGAAGCATCCGCCGAGCGAGTCTTCGAGCGACAGCGCATGCGAGAGGCGCGGCCGCTGAGCGGCCCGGGCGGTAGCCCGCAAGCGAGCGAAGCGAGCGCCCAAGAACAACCCCAGTTGGTGGAGCGGAGTCGCAGCGTCCCGCCGCCTTCGGCGGGTGCCCCGCCGCAGCGCCAAACGCCGGACATGGGCCCAAGCACGTTCATCCAAGAACCAGGCCCGCCCGGGACGCGCACGGGCCCGTGCCGCGGCGGCGCCTCGCGGCGCGGGTCCTGCGCACCGTCGTACGCAGCCCGGACGTCGCCGTGCACCGCCTGGGCGTCATCGTGACGCTCCTGCGCCTCGTCGTGCGGCTTCCGAACGCCGCCGTTCATCTTCTGAACGACGACGTTCGAGTGCGGTTTCGAGTTACACCGGCCGCCGTCGGCGACCAAGCCGGCCCAAAACCGCCGAGTTCCGGCGGGTTTTTCGATGTTATGTCCGAGAAGTGCCAGCGTCCGCCCGTTTGCCGGGGGGCACCGGCCCGGCCCGTCGGTGCGGATCGTGGCGATTGTACCGATTCTTCGGTTTTCTGATGAAGGCGGTGTGCCTCCCCGTCGATGCAAGTTCTGCGGCGCCCGCCCATGGTGGGCGGGGCCGCGTGGACCCGGCCGATGGGTGGCGCACCGAGGCACGCCCGCGTGGCCATACGAACGGAGTCGCCAATGCGTCTACCACAAAGTAAGTTCGGACAGTTGCAGTATCTCGAGGGCCGCGCCGACGGCTGGGAGACCAACCAGGCCGCCATCGGCGTGGAGCTGACCCTCGCCCAATCGACGGTCACCAAGACGACCAACGCCCGCGCGCTCTACGACGACTACCAGCAGAAGCGCCAGGACGCCAAGGACGCCCGAGTGGAATGGCTGAGCGCCATCGGCTCGGCGGTCGACGACGGGCGCGCGTGCATCCGCTCGATCGACAGCTTCGCCAAGAACAGCGCCAACCCCGACGCGGTCTACGCCCTGGCGTCCATCGCCCCGCCCAAGGAGCGCGAGCCCCTGGGCGCGCCCGACGTGCCGACCGATCTCTCGATCGGCCTGGACACGCAGGGCCGGGCGAGCGTGCGCTGGGCCGGCAGCCGCGTGGGCGGCACCGTGTTCGGCGTGCAGCGCCGCACGGCGAGCACCGGCGGGCAGCTCGGCCCGTGGACGACGCTGGCCACCGTGCCCGAGCGCGTGTTCCTCGACCAGACCACGCCCAGCGGCGTGGCGAGCGTGCAGTACCGCGTGCGGGGCGAGCGCGTGGGCGGCGTCAGCGCCTACTCGAGCCCCATCGTCCTGCCCCTGGGCGCGTCGGGCAACGGCGAAGAGTCGCTGGCCCTCCTTGGCGGCCAGGGCGCGCAAAGCGGCGCCGCCTAAGCCATTCCATGGCGGGGTCTTCCCACTCCGTGGGGGGGTCTTTGCCCCGGCGTGGATTGGACGGTTTCGTTCTTTCATCGGACCCCCACGAGACCCACCGCCGCGCGTTCTTCGGGACATGCGGCGGTGGTGTTTGCGCACCCGCTGGTTCTTTGTTAGAATGGACCGATGGACCAGACCAACCACGAGCATCGTGAGCCGCAGACTTCACCGTCCGACTCGGACCGACCCGAATCGCGCGGTCGGTGGTCCGTATGGGTGCCGCTCGCGCTGGGGTGTGGGGTGCTCGTGGCGGTTGGCGGGGCGCTGGTCGTGACCGTGCTGGTCGTCGCGCTGTCGATGGACGGGCCCCACGACGTGAGCGACCACCTCGGCCACATGGGCGGCACGATGCAGGACGCGGTGCTCGGGGGCGCCACGCTCCACGAGGCACTCGCCCGGGCCCAGGACGAAGGCATCGGGCTCACCGTGGCGGGCGCTGCCGTACTCATCAACCCCGATCCCAAAGCGTGGAGGAGCAGGCGGGGCCTCTTCAAGCCCCGCGACGCGCCGACGCTGCTCATCGCCGACGTCCGCTACGAAGACTGCTTCCTGCTGCCCGAGGGCGAGGGTCGCGCGGGCTACTACGGCTACACCGGCACGGGGGAGCTGCGGTTCATTCCCGCGGGCGAGCTTCCCGAGTGGGCGCGGCCGTAAGCGGAGGTGGAGCGTCTTCACCCTCCCGCGGAGCGGAAAAACCCCCAGGCGGAGCGGGTACGATGGCCCCCCATGATCGATCTGAAGCACCTGCGTGAGAACCCCGAGCACTACCAACGCGGCGCCGACCGCAAGCACGCCAAGGTCGACATCGGCCGCGTGGTCGAGCTGGACGCCCGCAAGCGGGACCTGATGACCCGCCGCGAGAGCCTCAAGGCCGAGCAGAACGCCGCGAGCAAGGCCATGGGGCCCAGGATGGGGCAGCTCGCCGGGCGCATCAAGAAGGCCGTGGGCGCCGAGGCATCCAGGCTGCAAGCCGAGATGGACGAATTGAAGGCCGGGCCGGCGAAGCTGAAGGGCGAGATCGAGCGGTTGGAAAGCGAGCTGGCCGGGCTGGAGCCCGAACTCGAGACGTTGCTGCTGATGATCCCCCAGCCGCCCGACCCCGACGTGCCCGATGGCCCCGGAGCGGAGGGCAACGTGGAGATCCGGCGGTGGTCGCCGCCGGGGTTCGATCCCGCGAAACCGTTCGCGGGGCAGAAGGGTTTCAACGCGAAGAGCCACGAGGCGCTGGCGGAGGTCCACGACCTGGTGGACTTCGAGCGGGGCGTGAAGCTGAGCGGCTCGCGCAGCTACGTGCTCACGGGCGACGGCTTCCGGCTGCACCAGGCCATCCTGCGGTACGCGTTCGACCAGATCGTGGCCCAGGGCTTCACGCCCGTGAGCGCCCCGAGCATCGTGCGCGAGAACGCGATGGTGGGCACCGGCTTCTTCCCCGGCGGGCGAGACCAGACCTACGAGGTGGGCATCCACGAGGCTGATGAAGCGGGCCAACGCCAATGGGAAGCGGACGGCTACCTCACCGGCACGGGCGAGGTCGGCCTGATGGGCTTCCACATGGATGAGATCGTCGACGAGGACGATCTGCCGATCAAGCTGTGCACCCTGTCGCCCTGCTACCGCCGCGAGGCCGGGGCCGCGGGCAAGGACACGGCGGGCCTGTACCGAGTGCACTACTTCGAGAAGGTCGAGCAGGTGGTCATCTGCAAGGCCGACGAGGCCGAGAGCCGCCAGTGGCACCGCAAGATGATCACGTACGTGGAGAGCCTGCTCCAGAGCCTTGAGCTGCCGTATCGCCTCTTGCAGTGCTGCGCGGGCGACCTGGGGCAGAAGAACGCCGACATGATCGACGTGGAGTGCTGGATGCCCAGCCGCGGCGAGGTGGACAAGGACGGCGTGCCCACCGGCGACTGGGGCGAGACCCACAGCGCCAGCCGGCTCTACGACTTCCAGTGCCGGCGCCTGAACCTGCGCTACCGCCCCGGCGGTGCGAACGGTAAGGGGGCCACGACGTTCTGCCACTCGCTGAACAACACTGTCTTAGCGAGCCCGCGGTTCCTGATCCCGCTGATCGAGATGAACCAGAACGCGGACGGGAGCGTCACGATCCCTGAAGTGCTCCGGCCGTACATGGGCGGTCAGGCAAGAATCGGCTAACCCAACCCAACGAGCCCCTCGCGCGAGCGAGGGGAATGGGCGCCCGATTCCCCTCGCTCGCGCGAGGGGCTCGTACCATCGCACTCGATGCCCACGACCCCCAACCAACTCCGCCGCGTCATCACCCTGCCCGGGGCGGTGGGCGTGGGGCTCGGCTCGATCATCGGCACCGGCGCGTTCGTCACGCTCGGGCTCGGGGCGGGGCTCGCGGGGCCGTGGCTGCTCCTCGCGATCGCCATCGCCGGCGGCCTGGCGATGTGCAACGGCCTGAGTAGTGCGCAGCTCGCCGCGGTGCACCCCGTCAGCGGCGGGACGTACGCCTATGGCTACCGCTTCATCCACCCGCTGGCGGGCTTCGCGGCTGGGTGGGTCTTCCTGATCGCCAAGACAGCTTCGTGCGCCACGGCGGCGCTCGGCCTGGGCGGGCTGGTGGCATGGATCACCGGCAAGCCGGGCGATGGCACGACCATGACCATCGCGGCGCTGGGCTCGCTCCTCGTCGTGACAGCCGCGGCACTCGCGGGCGTCACGCGCTCGGTGCGAATCAACTACGGGCTCGTCATCATCACCGTGCTGGCCCTGCTGACGATGGCCATCGCCGCCGCGCCCGCGGCATACAAGGGTTGGGGCGGCGTTTTGTGGTCCAGCATCGCAGATCGGCCGATTTCCGCACCGGGCGTGCTCGAAGCCGCCGCCCTCGCGTTCGTGGCGTTCGCTGGTTTCGCGCGCATCGCGACGATGGGTGAAGAAGTGGTCGAGCCCCGCAAGACCATTCCGCGCGCGGTCGTCATCACGCTTGGAATCGCAGTGCTGCTCTACGCGCTGGTCGCATTCGTCGGGCTTGGCGTGCTGGGCCCCGCGGAATTCGGCGCACGAGCGGGCCAGGACGCCGCCCCACTGCTGGCCATCGCCAGCGCGGTCGAAGCACCAACGCTGGCCGTGCTGCTCGGCACGGGAGCGGCAGCGGCGCTGCTCGCGGTGCAACTCAATCTCATCATGGGCCTCTCGCGCGTGGCCCTTGCGGCCGGACGAGAGCGTGACCTGCCCACGCCGCTCGCCCGCGTCGACGCCAACGGCGTGCCCGCCATCGCGACCGTCGCGGCGGCGGCAGGCATCGGCCTCGTGATCCTGATCGGCAGCGTGCCCCACGCCTGGTCGCTGGCCGCCGCAGCGGTGCTCGTATATTACGCCCTGACCAACCTGGCCGCCATGCGGGTGTCGAATTCGAAGAGCGACCGGTTCATCCATCGCTGGGTCCACACAATCGGCCTGGCCGGGTGCGTGACGCTGGCGGTATTCATCGAACCGGCGATGCTTGGTGTGACGGCCGCGCTACTCGCTTTCGGCGTTGGTGTGCGATGGGCATGCCAAAAATGGCAACCCTTCGCACTCCCTCCGGCTCAACCGCCACCGGTTTCGGTGTCCGGTGTCTCGGGCTCGGGATCCGGCACGGGATCGGGGTCCTCGATCTCGGGCTGATCACCATCGGCTGGCGGGAGCGACGCAGCACCGGCCGCGGGCGCACTCACCACTTCGCGCCCCAGCGTGTCGTTGATCAGCCGCTCGATCTGCTCGGCCAGATCGACGTCGTACGGCTCGTTCGGGACACCCAATTCGTCGGCTTTCTTCTCGGCAGCCGCGATGTAGAGCCTTACCTGCGGCGCGGTGGGGTTCTGGAGTGGCTCCAGATTGCCGTCGGCGCTGCGTTGGGAAACCGGCTCGAGCACGGGCTCAAGATCTTCCATGACCATGAGCTCATCGATCAAAGCCCGCTGGAGGCGCTGGGTCGCCAAGGTGCCCGCGGCCCGTTCCTCATCGGTCAGGCCCTCGGCCTTCAGACTGTTGTACTCGATGAACTCGAGAACACCAATCGGCAGGATGGGGTGATTCTCCATCGCCTGAACGACCTCGGCGAGGTCTTCGAAGGTCACATCCCCGGCCTCAAAAGCCGACGTGAGCTGATCGATCTGGGTGTTGATGCGGCCCACTTGCTCGGCGGGTAAGTCGGCTTCCGTCACGGCTGCCTTCATCCCGGCGTTCATGGCACCGGCAGTCCAGCCCTTCCAATTCATCCAGACGATGACACCCCCGACAACAACCAGGACGGCAATCACACCCAAGACCGCCAGGCAACCGACGAGAAGGTTGCCCCTGCGGGCGGCGAGCGTCTGGCGACGACGGCACGTTCGGACGATACTTGGCACTGGGTAATCCCCCATGTTAGCTGACACCACGAACCGCGAATCTTTGGCCCGAGCGGGCCCCCTGTCTCTTGACGCTGGGAAAAGTGGGGTTACGCTTTCGCCTCGACATCTCGCCGATCCCCGGTAGCTCAATGGTAGAGCGAGCGGCTGTTAACCGCTAGGTTGCAGGTTCGAGTCCTGCCCGGGGAGCTTCCCAGGCCCGCGTCCGTTGGATGCGGGCCTGTTTGTTTACTGATTGGGTGCCGGATCGAGGCCGTTGGGGCACCAGGGCTGGGGGTTAGGGCCTCTCGCATTTGGGCGAGGGTTGGTGGGTGGTTGGGCGGAACCTCGGACAGGGCGGGTCAGCGGCGACACAACTCTCACGCTCTCTTTGGCTTGGTTGACGGTGGGAGAGCCCGCTGAGTTGCTTCGCCTTGCGAGGCCTGGGCTTAGCCGGCTTCCTGGTTGCAGCGATGACGGCGTTGGGTGAAGGCCGCTTTGCGGCGGGCTTGGCAGGTGCCTTCCTCGCCGTGGCATTCTTGGCGTGGCGGTTCGAGCCAGTCTTCTTCGTTTTCTTCGTGTTCTTCATCATGGTCATGGTCGTGTCCTCCGGCTTGGTCACATGCCACGCATTAGTAAACATGACGCTCTCGCATTCGGCACGAGGCAAGGCGAACCTCCGATCAATCGCACACCGCAGGGGAAAGCAATGACGCACGGGTCGCCTACTTTCCCCCCGGTTGGGTACTAATCAGCCCCTATGAGAAACGAAGGTTGTCCTTGGTTCGCATTTCGTGTGCGAATGGACCGCAAAATCTTGATATCGCCACTCAGCTAGAACGACCGCGTGACGTGTCTGGCCTCTTCTCAACCTCGCAGCTTGCCGCCCACCTCGGGCTGGCCGCGTCAACGGTGCGCAAGTACGCCCAGGATGGCATGCCGCCGGCCGGCCACACACCTGATGGGGGCCGGCTGTGGGACGAGGCCACCTGCCGCGTGTGGCTGGACGACCACGTGCTCGACACCGGCCACGGTGGACGCCGCGAGGGCGCTGGCCGCAAGCCGGGGAGTTCCTCGGCCAAGCCGTGGCACACGCGATCGACCGGAGCCCCCAGCATGACCCAGCAGGAGTACAACAAGGCACGCGCCATCAAGGAGACCGCCATCGCCAACATGAAGGTGCTCGAACTGCGGAAGATGCAGGGGGAGTTGCTGCCGGTCGACGAGGTGCAGTCAAGCTGGAACGAGGCGCTCGGCGTTGTATGCCAGGCCCTGGACGAGCTGCCGCGGTCCATCGCGCAGCAGGCGGCGATGGAGTTGGGGCTGGACAAGAAGAGGTGGGATGCGGTGCGGAGGGTTGTTGAGGAGCAGGTGGGGGCGGCGAGGGAGAGGATCCGCCGGGAAGCACAGCGATGAATCTGGCCGACCCGGTCAAAATGCTCTTGTGAAGTTAGGCGTTATCGAATATGCTGAGCGTGATGCGAGCAGTTCTATGTTTGGTCTTAATCTGGTGTGCCGCCCTGGATGCTCTCGCCCAGGAGCGGGTCCACCTGCCCGCCGAGGTCGAGCTGGCTAGGCTGGTCGACCTGTCGGCCGAGCGGCTGGGGTTGCGGATCGTCTACGAGCCACGTCAGCTAGCGGGCAGCTTCATGGTGCGCAGCGGCGAGGGACTGGACAACGAAGCGCTGTGGTCGCTGACCAACGAATTGCTGGTCCAGAAGAACCTGACCATCATCTCAACTGGTGACGGGCTGGCCATCGTGCAGTTCAACGGCGCCGGGCGGCTGGCCACTCCAATCGAGCAATGGACCATCGAGGACACGGACTCGGGCCCGAGACTGCGCACGGGCGGCCGTGCCGGGTATGTGGCGATCCTGTATGACATCCAGGAGGCCGACGCCGAGGCGCTGATGTCGGCCGTGCAGCCGTTGCTCAGTGCTGGCGGGTCTATGACCCGGTTAGGCGAGAGCAATCGCGTGATCGTGGCCGACCTGCGTGACCGGGTTGGTCGCGTGGCGTCGCTCATGCGGACGCTCGATGTGCGGACGACGGTGACGCGCTCGTACGAACCACGGGTGTTCTCGCCGGGCGAGGTGGGCGAGGCGGTGCAAAGGCTCATCGGCGAGGAGGTCCGCGTCGTCGCCGACGAATTGACGGGGACACTGCTGGTCGAAGCGACCGTGACGCAGCACGAGGCCATCGCGGCGCTGGTGGAGCGGCTGGACGCCGAGACATCAGCCGCCCGGCTCTCGACACGAACCATAACGGTGCGGCACCGGCCGGTCGAAGAGATCGTGTCGCTGGTGAATCGATTGCTCGGCGCGGGCGCTGCGGGCCAGCCCGATCAAGTGGCCGAAACCACATCAACCACGACGCGACTACCGCCCGAGGCCCCCACGGCCGCCGAGCGTGCGCGTCAGCGGGGCGGTGAGCAAACGAGCGGCGGCGGGGTCATCCAGATCGATGGCCTGACCGTCTCGCTCGTGGCCGACGAGGCGACCAGCCGGATCCTGGCGATCGGTCCGCCGGGCGTGCTCGACAAGGTACAGGATCTCGTCCGCGAACTCGACGTGCGTCAGCCGCAGGTGATGCTCGACGTGACCATGGTCAGCCTGACCGAGGGCGAGACGTTCGATCTTGGCGTCGAACTCGAGAAGATCGAGATTGCTGGTGATATCCGCATCCGGCTCGCTTCGCTGTTCGGGCTTTCGAGTGGTTCGGCCGATGGCGGGCGCGACGCGGGCAATGGCGCGGGCTTCACGGGCGTGGTGCTCGACCCGGGCGACTTCGCCGTCGTGGTCCGGGCGCTGGAGACGGTCAACCAGGGCCGCTCGCTGAGCCTGCCGCGCGTGCTGGTCGACAACGCCGCCACGGCCACGCTCGACGCTGTCAGAGAAGAACCGTTCGTGTCGACCAACGCCAGCGATACCGTCGCGACCACCAGCTTCGGAGGCTCCGCATCGGCAGGCACGCAGATCACGGTCACGCCGCGGATCGCCGAGGGCGACCACCTGCTGCTCGAGTACGCGATCAGCCTCAGCCAGTTCGTGGGCGAGTCTTCGAGCAGCGCCGTGCCGCCGCCGAGGCAGGAGAACAGCATCACGTCCATCGCGACGATCCCAGATGGGCACGCCATCGTGCTGGGTGGGCTCGAGACCATGAACGAGGGCGAAGCGACGAGCCAGGTGCCGCTGCTCGGCGACATCCCGTGGCTTGGCGAGCTGTTTAAGAATCGTTCGCGTTCGCGGGGTCGCACGAAGTTCTATGTGTTTATTCGCCCGACCATCACGCGCGGCGACGGCTTCGAGTACCTCAAGTACGTCAGCCAGGACATGGCCGAGGCCCTCGGCGTCGATGACGGCTTCCCGGTGGTCAAGCCTCGGGTGATCCGGTGAGTGTGGCGACGCGGCCGTGCGAGAAGTTTCTGCGGCTGATCAGCCGCGACTTCGCGCGCGAGCATCTCGTGCTTGCTGAACGTGACAGCGCACGGCTGGTCCTGCGGCATGCCGAGGCGACGCCGCTCACGGTGCTGCACAACGTAGGCGTACGGATGGGCGAGCACGGCGATCGCGAGGTTACTGATGCGCAGGCACTCGCTGAGCGGATCGACGCGGCGTATACACAAGTCGAGCGAGACACGTCGGCGGACCGGGAGTCCGGCCTGATCATCGAAACCCCGGACGACGACCTGGAACGCGCTCTGGTCGAGGCGGATCGTGATTTGTTAACGACCTCGGGCAAGGCGCCTGTAGTTCGATTGGTCGATTGGATGCTGTTCACCGCAGCAACTCGCGGCGCGAGCGATGTGCATGTGCAGCCGCTGGAGGATCGTGTTCTCATCAGGATGCGCGTCGATGGTGCCCTGCGCGACGTGAAGGACCTGCCCGCGTCCCTGGGCGGCCCGATCGCCAGCCGGCTGAAAGTCATGGGGCGCATGGACGTGGCCGAGCGGCGCGTGCCGCAGGATGGGCGGGCCACGGTGACTATCGGCGGCGGAGACACGGCGCGGACGATCGATCTTCGATTGAGCAGCCTGCCCACGGCCTTCGGTGAGCGTGTGGTGGTCCGCCTGTTGGAACCCGAAGGCACGCTCGACCTGGACGACTTCTCGGCCCTCGGCATGCCCGAGGACGTGCAGCGGCGCTGGCTCGCGGCGTGCTCGCGTTCCAGTGGCATCGTGCTGTCGACAGGCCCGACCGGCAGCGGCAAGACGACGACCTTGTATGCAACCCTGCGATGGACCGCCAAGCGTTCGGCCCGCGATCTGA
This sequence comes from Phycisphaera sp., assembly GCA_025916675.1. Lineage (NCBI taxonomy): Bacteria > Pseudomonadati > Planctomycetota > Phycisphaerae > Phycisphaerales > Phycisphaeraceae > Phycisphaera > Phycisphaera sp. The sequence goes on along the minus strand of CP098402.1, from coordinate 1,224,170 downwards.
ACGTCATGACCATCGAGGACCCAATCGAGTACGACCTCTCGGGCCCGCATGTAGCGATCAGCCAGGCCCAGATCAATACCAAGAAGGGCGTCACCTTCGCCAGCGGCTTGCGGCACATCCTCCGGCAAGACCCCGACATGGTCATGGTTGGTGAGATCCGCGACCTGGAGACGGCGGCGGTCGCCATCCAGGCCAGTCTGACCGGTCACCTCGTGCTCTCGACACTGCACACGTCGGACGCGGCGACGGCCGTCACGCGATTGATAGACCTCGGTGTCGAGCCGTACCTCGTGTCGGCGTCGCTCTCGGCCGCGCTGGCGCAGCGGCTAGTGCGTCGCGTGCATGCCGAGTGCGAAGGCAAGGGCTGCGAGGCGTGCTACGACAGCGGGCTGCTGGGACGCGTGGGGCTGTTTGAACTGCTGGTCGTTGGCGAGACCATGCGAGAGCGGATCGCGGCGGGCATCACGGCGAGTGCCCTGCGGAGCCAAGCCAAGCAAGCTGGCATGCGCACGCTCCAGGACGATGGGCGGTGCCTTGTCGAGGCCGGGATCACCACGCCTCTGGAAGTCGCGCGCGTCGCGTCGGTGGGCGACGAGGCGTTCGACGCGGTCGATAGGGTGGGGGCCGTGTCATGACGCTCTGGCGCTACAAGGCCGTGACCGTCGGTGGGCTGGCGCGCAAGGGCGAGCTGACCGCCGATACGGCCATCAGCGCCCGGGCCTCGCTTCGTCGCATTGGGCTGACGGTCCTCGACGTGCGACCGGTCGCAAGCGAGCGTGTGCGCATGCCGGCGTCGTTCGCGTCGAGCCTGCACGGCGTGCTCCGTGGCCGACGTCGCGACGCCAAGGCCGAAGTGCTCGACGCGCTCGCCACGCTGCTGGCCTCGGGCGTGCCGCTGGCCGAGGGGCTCGGCACGCTCGCGGGCTCGCGCTCCAAGCGTTCGGGTATGCGGCGGATGCTGCTGCAGGTCGCGGACGCCGTGCGTTCGGGCACGCCGCTGGCCGATGCGTTCGAGGCCCAATCCGGCTGGTACGACACGTCGGAGGTCGCGGTCGTGCGGGCCGGGCAAGCGCGAGGCGAGCTCGCGCACGCGCTGCGTTCGCTTGCCGACCGACACACTCGCACCGGCGAGCTGGCGGGCAAGCTGGCCTCGGCGCTGGCCTACCCAGCGATCGTCGCGGTCGCGGGCGTGGCGGTGGTCGTGTTTCTCTCGCTCGGGCCGCTGCCGCGGCTGGTGGGCATCCTGGATCAGGCCGGCGTGCAACCGCCAGCGTTGACCGCGGGCGTGATCGCACTGGGCGAGGCGATCGCGCAATGGTGGGCGGTGATGCTCGCCGGGGTCGCCTCCGCGCTCCTGCTCGCGGCCTGGGCGGTGCGGGCGATCTCGACGAGCGAGCAAGGCTGGCCGAACACGATACGCCAATTGGTCCCCCAGGCCCTTCGCGGCATGGCATTGGCCCGGCTCGCCGGTGAACTGCAATCGATGACGCGCCTGGGCGTGCCACTGACCGAGGCCCTCCGCGCCGCGGCACGGACCTTCCACGGACCGATCAACCTGAGCCTGCGCGCGAACCTCGAACGTGCCGCCACGCGAGTCGAGGCGGGCGAGAGGTTATCGCAGGCCCTGGACGATTCGCACTGGTTCGCCGACGACATGCGCCGCCTCATCGAGGCCGGGGAGACGGCGGGCGAGCTGCCCGACCTGCTCGAACGGCTGGCCGATCGGCTCGAACGCAGGGCCAAACGCCTGACCGATCACCTGGCCGGGCTCATCGAGCCGGCCGCCATCATCATGCTCGCGGCCATGATCGGCGTGGTCGTGCTCTCGGCCGTTCTCCCACTCCTGAAGCTACGAGAGGTGCTCTGATGCATCGGAACTTCCATCGAGCCCACCACGGCATGACCCTCGTCGAGGTGCTCGCGGTCGTCGTGCTGCTCGGCATCTTGGCTGCGACGCTCACGGTCGGCCTGACCGCCGCCTTCGGCCAGGGCAAGCGCGAACTGGCGCGCACTTCAATCGCCGGGGCCAAGGCCAAGGTCGAGATGTACCACGTCGCCGAGGGCGGCTGGCCAGAGAGCTTGCAGGATCTCGTCGATGCCCCGCCGTCGGCCAGCTACCACCTGCCGATGGACGCCGCCCGCGACCCGTGGGGCACCATGATGCAACTCGTCGTGCCCGGACCCGATGGCCACCCCTTCGAGATCATCAGCCTCGGCGCTGATGGCCGCGTCGGTGGCGACGGCGAAGGCGCGGACCTGAGCTCGCTTTACTTGCGCGAGGGCGGCGAATGATGTCGCGCCACGCCCATCGCGGCTTCACGCTCGTGGAGACACTGGCGACATGCGCGATCGCCGCACTCGCGATGGCGATGGGCGCCGCCCTGCTCGCCGGAGCCGGAGACCCGCTTCCGCGTGCCGAGCAGACATACCTAGAAGCTCGGGCGATGGCGAGGCTGATAGCGATAAGCGATGGCCCTGCCACGATGCAACTCGAAGGCGGTCGACTTGTGGTCCGCGACGGCCAGGGCAATTCGATCGTAGAGCGCGAATGGCCAACCGGGGTGCGGGCGGCGGCCCTCGCCGAAGGTGTGCGCATGGATCGACTGGGCAGGCTCAAAACGAACGCAGTCGCGCTGATGCACGGCGGACGCCGCGTGGAGATCGAGCCATGACCCGTCGTGGTCTCACGCTCCTGGAAGTGGTGCTCGCCACGGCGTTGCTCGCTCTGGCAGCGACGGGTATGGCGTCGATCGTGTCTTCGATCACTCGACCTACCGCCCAGCCGGAGGCTGAGATCTACGAACTCGCGGCCATTGTTGACGAGGTCCTGCAAAGTCCTGCTCGGCACGATTTCGATACCAGCGCCGTTGCCGCCAGCGGCCAAGGCTCGCTCAACATCGATGGCTCAACGATCCAGATCACTCTGAAAACCCGAAGCGGCCGCGGAGCTTGGCTGGAGTTTCGCCAAGGCGAGCAGCGAATCGCTCGGTGGGTCCGCCTGCCGGAGGCCCGACTATGAGGCGCGGCTTCACGCTGTTGGAGGTGCTCCTCGCCCTCGCGTTGACCGCGCTGGCCGCTGGTGCCGCTGTGACCGTGCTAGTGCCGATGATGGCCGACGCCCCCGCCGCGGCGGCCGATCTCGAGGCCCGCTCACGCGCAACGCGAGTCCTGGACCGCATCGGCCACGACCTGCTCATCGAGCACGAGTCGATGCCACGCAGAAGGGTAAGCGTCGGCGAAGGCTGGTTCACGATCGAGACTCGTGCCAATGGCAAGCGCATCACAAACCACTACGGCGCGGAATCACTGGGCGTGGAGTGGGTCGAGGCCGAGCTCCTGGAGAACGACCGACGTCTGTTGGTTCACATCACCGACCGCGGGGAGACGCTGGAGCGGGAGTACCGCGTGCCATGACGTACACAACGTCATCTCGTCGAGCCGTGGCCCTGCTGCTCGTGCTGGCTCTGGTCGCCGGCGCATTGCCCATCATCGCGATCGCGGCATCGCGGGCAACTGCCGCGGTGCAACTCGACCGATCGCAAACGGACGGTGCCCTGGCCGACGACCTCATGCAAGCAGCGTCCATACCGATCCATGATTGGCTCCGCCGGGACGCCCCACTGATCGGGTTGCCCCCCGGGGCAGAGCAACCGATGGTGCGGATTCTGGATGACCGGTTCGAGTTGGACGGCCGGCCTGTGGAGATCACTGCGACCGCATGGGACCTGCATGGCATGCTCCCCGCCGACGCCGTTCGCGGCGGATCGCCGTTGAGGCTGCTCCTGCCCGAGGACGCCAGACAGCGCCTCGATGATCTCGATGTCGATCCAGACGGACTGGACGTATTCAAGCCGCGTGCCAGCGAGCGATCGGTCTTTCCATCACCATCGGGCCAACTGCCGTCGTTGGGCGCGCTCGTCAGCACATCCGAACGACCCTCCGCCCAGCCCACAGTCCGCCTGAACGTGAACACCACGCCCGCGCCGCTACTCGCCCGAGCACTCCGCCTGGCCGGCCAAGGTGGCTACGAACAGATCATGGAACGCCGGGCGATGGGACAGCGAAGCGGGCCACCGCCAATTCCCGGGGGTGATCGCACCGGATCGCCGCGGGTAGTTTTAGCGGCATCGAGCAGCAGTTGGGGCGTACGCATCGACGTCCGCGTTGGCTCGGTCCGTCGTTCGTGGTGGACCGTGTGGACACGCGTCAGCGGCGATTGGATGCTCCAACGCCGCACGCCCATCCTGTGGGAGCCCCACCCGGAGGCTTCACGATGAACCGGCTGAACCGAGAGCGTGCGGTCACCACCATCGCGCTCGCAAGCGTGATGGTCGCATCGGGCACGGCCGTGTGGTGGGCCTTGCAACCGGTGCCACCACTTGTGATCGAGAACGCACCGGAACTTCATTCCGCCGAAGGCCAACTCATCGCTGCTCAACCGCTCAACGCGTCAGTCTTCGACATTGAACTGTGGCCCGAGCCAGTGCAAGCCGCAACGGCCCAAGCCACCCCCACAACCGTAACAACACCATCGCCTCCCCCGCCACCGCCAGCCCCGATCAACCTCTCCCTCATCGCGATCGTGGAGACCGACACCGGCTGGCAGGTGGCCCTGTACGACCCGAGCCAGCAACGCATCGTTCTCGCCGGCGAGGGCGACGTGGTCGGCGCCGTCCGCGTGCGCGAGGTGACGGCCACGACGGTCCTCCTCGAACTCGCCGGCCGCACGCGGCAGTTGGCCTTGGAAGGAGGTACGCCATGACCAAGCCGGCGGACGCGATCGAGGTCCCCGCGGACGAGTGCTACGTCGCGGTCACGCCCAAGCCGCCCGGTCGCATCACCGATCGCGTGGCGGCGTATGCCGTCGAGGGCCAATTGCCACGCCCGATCGATGAGCTGTGCATCGCGTGGCGAGTTGCGGGCGCCCAACTGGTCGTTGTCGCGGTCGATCAGGAACGAGCAGACCGATGGCTCGCTGATGGACTCCTGACCGCTCGCGTCGCTTCGGTCCCGGCCGAACTAGGGATCAACTACGCTCCGATCGAGCTACTACATCGTGACTACCTGCCTTCGAAGATTCGCAAGCACAGACACCGCCGATTCGCAGGTCTTGCTACCGTGATCGCCATCGGGTGCTTGGCCATCGCGTACGGCTTGCACAAGAAGACAGGCACGCTTCAAAATCAGGCAGGCGAATCCGATACCGCAACTATCGAGCAGGCTCGAGTCGCCATACCAGAATGGCGCGAGAGTCTTTCGCCTCAGCTCGCTCTCACCGGCGAGCTTCGCAGGCTGCGTGGCCTCGCCAGCGGCGATCGCGACGACGAGCCGATCGATAGCCGGGACGCCCTCGCCACGCTCTTCGCGGCTTGGCCTACGGGCGAGGGTTTCCGGGTCGAATCGATCGAGGCCGCAGGTGACCGGCTGACGCTCCGCAGCATCGCACTATCTCGTGACGCCGCGATCTCGCTGGCGAGCTCGCTCGCCGAGGACGGCCCGTTCGAATCCGGCCTCCCACGGGTGCAGACCGAACCACAACGCGATGGCGAAGTCACGCGGCTCGAACTCTCGCTCACGCATTCGGAAGGTGGCCTATGACCGGCCGAGCCTCGATCATGGCCAGCCTCGCGTTGCTCATTGCGTCGGCATGCATCCTGGGCGTCGCCCTCGCTCGGTGGCACTCCGCGTCCGATGACCTCGACCGAGCGAAAGCAGAGCTCGTGGCGGTCCAGCAGCAGACAATAGAGATCCGATCGCTGCAAGCAACCCTCGACACCCAACGCATCGCCACCACGGGCAGCCGCGCCGACGCGCTCGCCGAGATCGCGGACACCATCGCATCCGCAGGCCTACCGGATTCCGCCATGCGATCGCTCGACGAGCAGAGCGACACCGAATTGGGCGACGCGGGCCTGCGCCGGCAGACCCTGCGTCTCGCACTCACTACCATCACGCCCGGCGAGCTCGGCCGCTTCCTCGCTCGCCTCGAAGCCGACCACCCCGAATGGGGGGTGACGCGGATCGAACTCACCCGCCCACGCCGCGGCGACGGCAACCAGTATGATGCAGGACTGACACTAAGCCGGACGTACGATGCGTCCGCACGCCAGCAGGGGGACTCGCGGCCATGACACAAACCTCCCCGGCCCTCTTGCTCGCGTTGTGCATCGCCGCGGCACTGCCCCTCGGCTGCCGCTCGAGCTCGCCGAGCCCGTACGTCAATCAGCCGCCCATCCGCCGCGACACTGACCGGGCCCAGAAGCTCGCCGCCGAGGCCGTCGACCTGATGGAGAAGGACTCGCAGCAAGCCGAAAAACTGCTGCGCGACGCTTTGGCCGCCGACCTCTACCACGGCCCCTCGCACAACAACCTAGGCGTGCTCCTGCTCGAACGCGGCGACCTATACGAAGCCGCCAACGAGTTCGAGTGGGCCCGCCGCCTCATGCCCGGCCACCCCGACCCGCGGATGAACCTCGCCCTGACCCTCGAAAAGGCCGGCCGCGTCGACGAGGCCCTCGCCCAGTATCGCCGGGCGCTCGAAGTGCACCCGGGGCATCGGCCGACGGTGCAGGCGTTGACGCGGCTGGAGGTGCGGGCGGGGCAAGCGGATGATCAGACGTTTGCACGGCTGAACACGCTAAGGCTTGAGGGCGAGGACGATGCGTGGCGTAGCTGGGCTCGCGAGACGCTGATCAAGCTCAACTCTGTTGACGACAACAGTGCCCAAAAGCCTCCCGCTAACGCTCTCAAGTAATCAACACTTGCATGATAGCTGGTCGCCGCCTTTATCCATGATGGCCCACCACGCGTTGCCCGAGCCGTCGTACTGGACCAGCAGTTCGTCGAAGCCCTTGGCGGCCGCCCCCCACACATGCTCACGCGCCAGATACGGCGTCGCCGTCCCCCCGCCAACCTGGTACTGCTCCTGCTGCGATTGCGAACCCTGGTTGCTGTTGCCCAGCACCGGATCGACGACCACCTCCTGGATCCGGCGGATGCCGTCGTAGTACAGACGCTCGGTGCGAAAGTCGTCGTCAGGAATCGCCCCGGGCTGGGGATACGGCGACTGGATACGGATCAGGCGGCCATGCCCGTCATAGGTGTAGTGCTTGACGATGTCGCCGATATCGACTTGCCCAAGAACCGAATCCCACGACGCCTCGTTGACTTGGATCAGCCGGTTCCAAGCGTCGTACTGGTAGGAGTAGTCGCCGTCGAACTCGAGGTTGCCTGTACCGTCGATGGCTACCAGTGCCAGACACAACAACAGTGCTAACCAGCCACTCCTACGCATTGGACTACTCTGGCATCCTATCTGGACCTTGCTGGTCTCGGACTTCGATCTCCTTAACCTTTAACTCGTTCACAATTGATGGACGGATCAGACCTAATCTCTTGTCGGTCACATACAGAGTTCCGCCAATCTCGTCGGAGAAGACATCCTTGTCCTCAATGGTCGATGCCTCGAACCACAATGGTTCATTGAAGTCGAGACCTCGCCCCGGGCGACCGCAAACCGAGCATGTGCCTCGATAAGTGATGTGATCACTCTGGATCATGACGCGTGCAGCCCTGCCAGCTACTACTGATGAGAAGTCCTGCTGCTTAATCCCATCAACTGAGACGCTGCCAAGTGAGAAGCCGCGCTTATTAAGTTCGAGATCTTCTACCAAGTCGTTGCGTAAGACCATCAGTTGCGCGCCAATGACAGTTACACGGGGACCGGAAAGACCACGCTTGCCGGAGCCCCATAAGGCCTGCGACCACAACTCCAAGCCCCGGGCGAAGCGGCCACCCGGACTATCGCCACGCGAATACGAACCATCAAGGTCAACGTCAATAGGCTGCTCCCAAAAACGCCGGAGGATGCCATTGCATCGATTGCAGGCAACCGTCGGATAGACAGCGTCCTGCCACTCGGGACTGGTATGTACAGCCATGTCGGCAGCAGGTCTCAGATCGTGAACCTTCACGGGATGATACCTAGCCTACGCATCTCTGCTGTGTAATCGGTTAGGAGCGATGTTCCATGCTTAAGGTCAAAACGGAAGTATGCCTCCATCAGCGACTCGTGGATCATCTGCGTTGGAACTTGTGGATCATCGAATCGATCAAACCAGCTCTTGACCTCGTCCCTGCCAGCCTGTTTCGTAGGCATACCTCTAGCCTTACCCGCATCGTTGATGAATACGTGTAATTCGGAGTGGTCTGCACTGGACAGCGCATCATGAGTTCGGCCTCCGCGACGTGGTCCTCCCAGATACATCGGGATAAGATGATGGCGACCGGCACCACAATTGTGCACCCATAGTCCTTCGTCACCGATGAGGTAGCTCGGGTCAGATGTAACCGTCAGGTTATAGACGGTGGTACGTTCGTTCAGGAAACGCAGGCGCTCGACGATCGCCCACCCCGACAGGGTTCGCACTCGATCGCATGGAGCGAGGCCATCGGCACGGGTCCATCCATCTGCACTACTGCCATCGAGCTCGCGCCAGAACGGATGCTCGTCCGTTGTGTCAATGACCTCGAGGCGGCCCGAGTGGTGTCGCACGGTCAACTCGAGCAGCGCAGCGCCCTCGGTGACGATCCGATCGGTGACGGTGCCTAAGACTGTGGCACTCGTTTCCTCATCAAGTGTCAGGACGATATCGCCGACGCGAACATCTTCAATAGGCACGATACCCATCAGAGTCCAAACGACCGTGCCCGCCGTAAAGCAGCAAGTGTTGGGTGGCTTACGCCTCTGGAACTGCCCCGCTCGATCCGCAAGCCCACCCGCCGCTCTTCCAAGCGCGCTGCCGCCCTTCGATGCATAGTGCTTGGCCGACTTCCACGCCGACGCGCCGATCTTGCCGATGAACGATCCCAGCCCGCTCTTGGCGAACATGTGCGCCAGCTTGCCTCCCGGCACCACGCCCAGCGCAAGGCCCATCGCCAACTGCGAATCGCTCGACTCGCCCAGCGCGTACAGCGCCACCTCACCGAGATTCCCCACAAACGGGAACGGCAAATAGCTCGCAATCGTCGCCGCGACGAGGGCGGCCGCCTTCGTATTCTGGCCCAGCGACGACAGCAGCGCCGCGCGATTGCCCGCCGTCTCGGCCAAGTAATCGTCCACGATGCTGAACGGATCCCACGAGAGCCCGAGCGGATCGCTCCGCTGCCACGGGTTCGACCCGAGGTACTCATACAGGTTCATCCCGTCGCCGTACAGATCCTCCATGCTGAACGCCAGCGACAACGCCGCGAAGCCGCGGCCTGTCGACGAAGACGCGAGCAACGCCTGCGCCGTCGCGTTCGGGTCGCGCTGCATGAACCGGCCCAACGCCGGCGCGTACACGCGATTCCGGTTGTGGTACAACGAGTGCGCATACGGCACCAGCCGCGGGCTCTCGGCACCGCCGTACCCAGTCACGATGCCGACGTCGAGCCGATCGAGGAACAGCCCCTTGTGACCAAGGTGCGGCAACGCCATCGAGTGCAGGTGATCCGCGCTCAGCACCGCGCCATACGCGTCGTACGTCCACTGGCCGACCACGCGCGCCTCGCCGCTGGGCCCGCCGAAGTCGCACAGGGCGACCAGGTCGCCACCCTCGTCCATGATGGCCCACCACGCGTCGCCTGAGCCGTCGTACTGCACGAGCAATTCGTCGAAGCCGTTATCACCCGGCCCCCATACATACTCACGCGCAAGGTACGGCATCGCCGTCCCGCCACCAACCTGGTTCTGCTCGTTCTGTGACTGCGACCCCTGGTTGCTGTTGCCCAGCACAGGGTCGATCACCACTTCCTGGATGCGGCGGATGCCGTCGTAGTACAAACGTTCGGTGCGGAAGTCGTCGGGATCCGGCGGATTCGGATTCGGATACGGCGACTGAATGCGGATGAGGCGGCCGTGCCCGTCGTAGGTGTAGTGCTTGACAATATCGTTGATGTCGACTTGTTCGGTGACCGAGTTCCACACCGCCTCGTTCACCTGGATCAACCGGTTCCAGGCGTCGTACTGGTAGTAGTAATCCCCGTCAAATTCGAGGTTGCCCGCTAAGTCGTACTGCGTCGGTACCGGACTCAGGGTTCCGGCGTCAAAATCGATCTGCAGGTCTTCGATCTCGTTGCGGGTGTTGATAGCCTGCAGCATGCTGAAGGTGTCGGTCCCAGCGTCGGGCGTAACACCACCGAGCGCCACGCCTCGTGGCGGCGAATAGGCGTACCAATCCAAGTCGCCCGTGATCGAACGACCATCCGGCGGCCCGGTGATCCCCGCCGCGGCACCACCCACCCAGTTGCCCAGCAGGTCCAGCGCCCACTCGTCGGTGCGGACTGATGTGCTGATCACCGGCGTCGACGGCAAGCCAGTCAGCGTGCCGTACTCAGTCTTGACAAGCCGGTTTAACTCGTCATAGCTGTTGAGCTGCGAGAAGAGGTTATCCTGGCTCACTGCCCCAACGGGCGCCTGTGTCAGGCGCGAGGTCACGCGATTGCCGAGGATGTCGTAGGTATACTCACCCCGGTACATCGTCTCTGGCGTTGAGGCGGCGTTCTCGAAGTGCAGGTCTGCCACGCGCCCAAATCGATCAAGCCCTTCCAAGCCAGCGACCGTGGAATCGGTATCAAACGACTGAACCACACCTCCGCCCGCGGAAGATCCGCCCAGAGTCAACGACTTCCGCCGCGATGCCCCGAAGTAGGCGAACTCCGCAATCGTCGGCTCACCCAGGTTGCACGTCATCTTCTCAAGCCGCGAGAGCACGTCACCATCGCCTCCGGCCGAGCCATAATCCATGGTGATCCGCCGCACCGGGCTGCCGGGGACTTGCGGATACTCCATCTCTGTCAGCCGCAGATGTCCCACCTGCGGTGGCGTGCCCCCGCCACTGGCGGTCGCGATATCGGTGTGCTCGTACTCCCATGAGTACGCGATGTGCGGCGTCGAGCCTGTGACGGCAGCTCCGATCGCTTGCCACTCGGTGAGCAGCGAGCCTCGGGCGTCGTAGTCGTACTCATTCTGAGAGATGAGTTGCAGCACTCCAAGCTCATCGGGGCCCCAGTTGGTGACCAATTCCAGATTCCCGGCGTCGTCGTACTCGTACTCGATTTTCTCTATACGGTCGACCGGATCGCCGCTCGACGGGGTCATCGCCGCCGGGTATCCGGCGGTGAAGACGCTTCCAACGCGATGGCCAACCTCGATGGTGACGAGCCGACCGAGATCGTCGTAGTCGTATTGGAACACGACCCCGCGCTCGTCCTCGCGCTCGGCGATCTGCCCCTGGAACGTATACCGAAGGATGAATGCCTCGATGCTTGTGGGATCTGTCGGTCCACTCCCAGCATACGGAACGAACAGCTTCCCGATCAGCGCGTTGCTGCTCGACATGACGGTGCCCGAATCATCCACGATCTCGGCGCCATACGACACGCTCGTGCGCTGTTCCACCCCAACCCCGGAGACATTCGTGTCTTGCGTCACCATGGCAGTCAGCCTGCCGTACTGGTGCTCGTAGTCCATGGTCCGAATCATGTTCGGGTTCGTCGCCCACGCGTTCTCGGTCTTGCTCAGAAGACGTCCAGCAGGGGAGTAAACATACCGAGTGACGCGCTGGTCAGGATCAATCAAGTGGCTCTGGTTGCCCCTGCCGTCGTACACGTACAGCCACAACGGGGCTTCGTCGGGCAGCCCTTGACGATTGAAGTCATCAAAGTCGTTGTTCTCCCAGTCGATGCCGGTAGGAGCATCGGGATGGGCAATGCGGTCATACTCAGTGACCGTCGTCGGGACGAACCCTCCGGCCTCTTCGGTCCCCAGCTCTGCCGTAGCGATTAACCGCTTCTCGACATCGTACCAGTTCACTGTGCGTGTGCGAACCGCATTTGGGGAGGGGCTTTTGTAAGTAAGCTCGTCGTTTGAGTCGTTGACGACGCGGGTCAACACAACAACATCTCTGGCGTTGCCATCCGCGTCATAGTCGTAGTCCGTCCGCGACAATTCGTATCCGTCGGAAGTTGTTGAGCCGGTGCCCGGCAGCACTGTCAGCGATTGAGCGACCCGACCGACGCCATCCAGTTTCGTGACCTGGATGGGTTGTCCAGGCTGCTGGCTGTACACCCGCTGACCACCCTTGCCGCTATACGAGAACTCCGCGAGATAGGGCGGCGTTGAACCGCCAGCAGACTCCATGTCGTATGTTCGGCGCTCGGTCAGGGAGCTATCTGGTCCGTAGAACATCTGAGTGATGGAAGTGGGTTTGAGAGAGAGCAGATAGAAGTCCGCCGGATCGGGAATCGCCGTGCCCGCCTCTTCTTCCTCCGGCGTGACCGTCGTCGGGTCGGGGGTGGCGGCGTCCAGCGTGCCGGCGCCAAAGGTAACCACCAACCCAGGCCGATCGGCGTGATCGAGCCAGGTCAGGGTTGACGAGAGCCGGGCGGCCGTCGCTGGGTCGCCCTTCTCGTACGAATCCACACGCACGGGGCGCATCCGCCAGTCGTAGGCGGTAATGGTCGCCGTTCCATCTGGATCGATGGCCGGTGGAACTTCGTAGTATCCGATGGAACCACTCGTGGAGCCCGTCGCTGGGTGAGCACCGAGTGGAACGTGCCAGCTTGGCATGCTGTCGTACGTGCGCATCGAGGTCGGCTGCCAAGCGTCATTGATGCCCGTGCCGTACTCGAAGCGCTCGGTCAGGATCATGTTGAACCCGGTCCCCACCGGGGCAATGGGCCAGTCCAGATCGTCCGTGCCAATATACGTGCGCAGCACCTGCCCTACCGAGTCCTTGGTTAGCCGCGTAATCGACCCATCAATCTCTCGCTCGCGATACACCTCGCCGAGGTCGTTGACCTCCTTGCTGCCGACCGCGAGTAACGCTCCGGTCGCATCGCGCTCCAGCAATGTCGCGTTCTGCAACCTTCCGTTGGCGTCCGGCGCGATCTCGAGCTGCCACATTTCTTGCCAGCTCGGCTCGTTGCCTTCGCCCATGGCGTCAAGAAAATCAAACGGTGTACCCTCGCTGTACAGATACTCAACGCGCCGCTTGACGTTTGGGTTGCCCCTCATCTCCACGGTTGCGTAGTCGCGCACCTCGCCTGGCGACAGAGCCACAAACTCATCCGAGCTCGTCCCGACCGTCTCTAGGTTGTTAAAGATGTACTCCCGTGCGATCTCCCACCCCGGGCTCCACGGACTTTCAATCGTGATCACCCGCCGCGCCCATCGGCGACCGTTGGGATAGAAGATATCCGAGAGGCCATTCCCATCGTACTTGAACGCGGTGATGTAATTCAGCGCCCCCGAAGCAGGAATTCGAACCCAATCGGACACCGCCGGAGGATCCTCGACCTGCGGGATTCCCACGGTCTCACCGTCTGGCGCCCCCACGCTGGCACCCGGCTCCGCGTCCACCACCGTGTATTCGGACCGGCCCTTCGAGTCGCGCTTGTAATACGTCAGCGTGATGGATGCGTGCAGATCGGTCGCCGAGCCGCTTGGGTTATCCGGGTCGATCACCTGGCCGACCGCTGACCATTTGCTGTTGCCGTCCTCGTCGAGGCTTTCCCACTCCACCGGGTAGTACCAGGAGGATCCCGGCCGTACCTGGCGCGGCGGGCCAACCACCATGTGGCTGAGGGCCGGCTGTTCGGTGGTCGCCGCCACCAGCGAGACGTCCCAATCGGACACGAAGTGTGTGGCTCGCATGCCTGGATAGTCAAGGTCTGGTGTCTGGGTGGTATAGCTTGGGGGTTCGTCAAGCAACTCATCAGTAGGTGCCGTGAACTCGACCTCGCACAAGACCTCCGTGGGTCGGTTGTCTTTGCGGAAGATCTGCCGCGTGTACAGTTCCAGTGAGGGTGACATGGTCGTGCCTACCCCCTTCTTCACACCCTGGGCGACGAGCTGCACGCGGGCGTTGGCCGGCACGGTCTCAAAATCCGGCTCGTTCCCGGGACCGGGGAGCACAACACCTTGGGCGAGCACGTCGTACTCGTAGAAGTGGATTAGGCCATTCTCCTCAGCGGTCTGGCCGGGCCACGGATCCGAATGTCCTGCTTCCCGATCTTCAAGATCCGCCGCCGACCACCCCACGCTCCGCTGTTCGACAAGCAGGAGGTCATCGCGTATGGACTTCCAGGGGTCGAGTTGCTCGGGGTGAACCGGGTTGTCAGGATCCGAGGGATCCGTTATGGTCGGGGGATCGGGGATCTCGGATCCCGTGAAGTAATCGTCAACGGTCTGGTAGATGAATTCTTCACCAAGCCCGCCTCCGTAAACAGAAATTCCATCGTCGGTGTATTCCCACCGGCGCTCCTTGAGGAGATATCCGGTTGGGCTAATCTCCACAACTCGCCGACCAAGTTGTCCCAACTTGACAGCGGCGTCGCCTTCGTAGTCTTCGTCATCGTAATCGCCGATCGATAGCATAGAATCGCGGCTGTTGAATTCGTCCACCACCGAGATCCACAAAGGATCCTTCAGGTCCATCGCGTCCGTGAGATCATCGTCAACGCCCTGAAACTGGGTATAACCATGCCACTGGTATGGATGCGCAAATACGCTTCGCATGGGATGTGTCAGGCTGTAAGGTGATCCGGATCCGCCAATGTCACTCGCCTGGGGCCAGAAAGAGGTCCCGGAGGCCGACCTTCCACCGATTGCCAGTGTCGGCGCGTGTAGCACCCGAGCAATTCGGTAAAACCTCTTCACGCCATCTTCGTCCCTGATCGCGGCAGAACCGACGACGGCTTGCTTCAGATCGCCAACGAGTCGATCCTTTACGCGTGTGAAATACTGCCCGTGCCCGGTAAAATCGCTCGCGAGCATCTTCGAGGCCTGCGGCACCCACGGATTTATCGTGTCTCCCCAGGAATTCTCCACCGGCGGCGAGAGCTCGACCGACGCGTGACGCCTAAGCGCGTCTTGTTGGTCCGAGTCGAGCAGGTCGAAACCTTCTGATGTCTCTTGTCGCCAGTGCGCGAGCTCATCGATATCGAGTTCTGTGTACAACGGATCGCTCGCCGACTCTTCCAGTGCGCGTTGTACGTCCTCGTCGGAGAAGATCAGATGCAGCCATGGGAGCTTATTCTGGTCACCGCCATCAAGATGCACGGTCTGGGTCTCGGTCAGCATCGGGCCGCCGGTATTGTATATGTACACGGTCGAATGCGAACTGTCCGACGTCGGCCCATCCGGGCGGCTCGTCACGGACGTTCGGATGAGGAGCGGAACAGATGCGACGTCGTCTGGTAGGGGTGCTTGGTCTTCTTCGAGATAGTGATACCGAACGAGATACCGCCAGTCTTCTTCGTCAGCATCGAGCGACGAGCCGACGATTGGATCCGGGCCGCCCTCGTAGTATCCCCCCTCGGTGTGTGGGAGTGACAACTGCGCCGTATCAAGATTGCCTGTCGGCTCGCCTTCAAAGACGTAGATCCGATCGAGCGCGGTATGGCTGAACATCTCGTACTTGCGCTCGTTGCCCGCGACGGTGACGTCATGCTGTCCGTGGATCCAGGAGATGCCGGTCGGCGGATCCGGGAGGGCCGGTGGCTGCGGGATCTGCAATGTGAGGAATCGACGATGGGAATAGACGAGCGTCCACTCCACCTCGTCATTGCCCATCTCGTCACGAGATTTGAGCTGGATGTAGTTGATCTGCCCCTTCCGGTTCGTCTCCTGACCCCGCTCATCACACAGCGGTGTTCCCGAATCGTCGAGTTCGAACTGCTCGACCTCGCAGTAATTGATCTCGACCTTGTGACCGTGCTTGTCCTCGATCTTCACGCACAGCCCGTAGTACGGGATGCCAAAACCGGGGTTGATCCCTGAATTAGTCGGATCGACTGAGTAGCCACTCCAAGGATCACCCCCCGCATCGATCACTTGGTTGGTTGTGTATGGGCGGTCGTGATAACTGGATTGAACGGGTCTCGTACCTCCGATGAGGTAGTCTGCGTTGTATTCATTCTCCGGCACGTCTTCACGTATCGCCACGAACGTGTACTTCACCGCGCCGTCGTACAGGCTGACTTCGTACTGGGTGGGCGGGTGCTCCCCAACGGCGTCAGACCAAGTCCTGTTTGTTGCGTCCCAGTCGCCGTTGTGTGTCATACGGGCACGAAAGCGAGGCGGCGCCTCATAAGTCCCATTGCTCTCAATCTGCTGGAACGGAATCGAGTGGTGGGCGTCGAGGATCAGCCAGCAGGTCCTTGGATTGTCGCCGGTCACGTCCGCAAGGGCCGAGTCGATCATCAAGATCGGATTCTCTCCGATCATCCAGCCGGCACCGGCCCAATCCCACCACTCGTCCATGGCGGGGACATTGCATGTGTTCAGCCGGTTGTCCTCACGGCGGCCGGAGCGGGTGCGATTCAGGCGAAAGCTCGCGCCGCCAAAGGGAAGCTCCAGATCGGTCGTCTGGATGAGCGGCAGGCCCGTCACCAAGTCCACCTGCCCGTGCAGCGTCGGGCGGCCGATGTCACGCCACGCCGTCGGCGCGCCGCTCGCGCCAGGCGGCAGCAGCGCCAGCGAGCTGCCCCCGAGCGTGGGCGACGGGGGCAGGTAGTTCCCCGGCGATAGGCTGGCCATCAAATTGATGCCCAGCCGAAATCCCCTCGGGTCCTCGGAGCGCAGGGTCACCCCAGAACCAAAAGGACTGTCACAGGCATCCCAAACCATCCCGAGCCAGCCCACCGACTCGAAACCGCTGCTCCAGGAGTACTCTCCCTCCGTAGTGCTAAACACGACCTGCGAGGTGGCAAGCGGACCGTCTAGCGGCAGGAGATCGCCGTTCAATTCGCAGGGGGTTTGTCCGTGGGCCCCAGCAGCCGCCGATATGCACACCGTGGCTGCGATCAGACGGCTCACGACGTTCCCACGCATGCTCTCAATCACTCGCATCACTGTCCCCTGCATCATCCACCCTGAATCCTGCCGGCCCAGACATCTTCTGCCTAGGTATTTCGCATCTTGTACCCGACCTGCTGCATCCGGTAAACACATTATTGGTCACTTTTACTGAGCTACTCGACGCTATCACATCGCAACTCTCGCGTTGATAGCACCTTGCGCTCGCAAAATTGAAAACCCGCAGATCTGGTTCCCGGTTAATTAATCCGGGTTCTCCAGTGGACATGTTGTCGGTTGCGCTCGGTACGAACACGATTTCATACACAACGGGTCGGCTCCGTCATCACTTCAGGTCAAGGCGACCATTGGCGATCGTGGGCTCGCCAGCAACTCCCAGTCCCGGGGCAGTAAAGCCCAGACTCAGCCCGACACTGCTGTTAACACGCTCCCTGTGCCCCGGAGGCCGCCATCGCGGCGTAGTGCAGTTTGAAACGGTTCCGATCGGGGAGCTTCCCAGGCCCGCGTCCAATATGGTCGCGGGCTAGTTGATTCTAAAGTTTGCCGATCCACGCGAACAGAGGAAGAGCTTCTGCGGCTGTCTGAATCACGCTCCATTCATGGCCGGAAGAACAAAAAGCGAGCCGTATTGCGAGAAGTGGCAGGCCGAACACACTCGTTTGGCGGAATGACGAGAACTTTCGTGATCCAGGCTTGATTGACGAATCCCTTCGTGTAAAATTGACGAAGAGACTCGTGAGGGGGCCGCGTGGCGAAGTCATCACCCGATCGAAAACCGACCGATTCCGAGCTGGCCATCCTCGCAGTGGTATGGGAGCACGGACCGGCCACGGTTCGCGAGGTCTTCGACATCATCAGCGAGCGACAGGACGTGGGCTACACCACCGTCCTGAAGTTCATGCAAATCATGACCGAGAAGGGCTTGCTCGAGAAGGACGCGACCGTCCGCCCGCAGGTGTTCAAGGCCACGCGGCCGCAAAAGCAGACGCAATCAATGCTCCTGGGCGACCTAGTCGACCGTGCGTTCAGCGGATCGCCGGGCAGTCTCGTTCTGCGCGCGCTCTCGATGCGCAAGTCGACACCCGAAGAACTCCGCGAGATCCGCGAGATGCTCGATAAGCTCGAAGGTGGCCAGCGATGATGGGCCTGGATCTATCACTGAGTGCCCTGGCAACCGCGCTCGGCTCTGCGGTGCTGCACTTCCTCTGGCAAGGCGCGGCCATTGGTGTTGTTGCGGCGTTCGCGCTAGCTCTGGCCGACAAGTCCAGGGCTTCTGCCCGATATTGGATCTCCTGCATCGCGTTGGCATCGTGCGCGTTGGCGTTTGTTTCTACGCTGGGGTATGCACTCGTGCCGGCGAGCATCACGGCCGGTTCATCGGTTCCACTCCCTGCGACCCCTACTCCAGAGTTGCTTGCGACGGTCTCGTCCGGGGGCTCATCTATT